>CAZPVB010000038.1:0-23760 GCA_964589855.1 uncultured Bacteroidales bacterium | reverse complement strand
ACATTGCACATCAGTGGCGACAACCTCTCAACACAATTGGTCTTATCGTATATGACCTAGCAGATGCATTCAGATTTGGTGAAATATCTGATGAATATTTTCAAAAAAGTGAAGAAAAGATCAGAACTGTGCTCACGCATATGTCGAATACCATTGATGATTTCAGAAATTTCTTTAAACCCAACAAAGAAAAACAATTTTTCGAACTGGGAGAAATGATCAATACTTATGTGTCGTTTGTTGATGCCACGCTAAAAAAAGAAGGAATTAATCTGATTACCGACCTGGAAGACGATATGGTACTATACGGATATGCCAATGAATTTGTACAGGTAATTCTTAATATTGTCAATAACGCTAAGGATGCTGTCCTTGAGAATAAAACCCCCAAACCTACTATTCGTATTTCTGCCAAAACACACGGTGAAAATGCTCTGATAACCATTACCGACAATGGAGGTGGTATACCCGGCGAGGTTTTGCATAAAGTTTTTGACCCTTATTTTACTACGAAAGAAGAAGGAAAGGGCACTGGGGTGGGGTTATACATGTCGAAAACAATCATAGAAAAAAATATGGGAGGAGTTTTGAATGCAGAGAATGTAAGAACTGGTGCAAAGTTCACCATTACTCTTCCCATGAAGGATGGTGGATTTTTGAATCATGAACATGAAACTGATTAGGGACATAATAAAATGCACAAAAAAAATCATCTTTCCTCCCGGAAAGATGATTTTTTTTTGTTAGGATATGATTGATCAACAAATCGTTTTATCAGACCTGTTTCAGTACGAAATATCTACAATTTCACCGGTAGCATATTTGCCTGCATCAAGATTTTCTTTGATTTTTGTAAAAGCATCGAGTGTATACTCAACATCTTCAAGGGTATGCACAGCGGTAGGAATAATACGTATGATGATCACACCCTTGGGAACAACAGGATAACCCACTACTGAGCAGAAAATATTGAAATTCTCGCGCAGATCGTATGCCAGGTTGGTACCTTCACTGGCTTGTCCGGATAAAAAAACGGGTGTTACGGGAGATTCGGTATTGCCCAGGTTAAATCCTCTTTTTCTGAGCCCTTTTTGCAAAGCATTGGTAATCTTCCATAGGTTCTCCTTCATTTCCGGATGTTTTCTTATCAGATCAAGCCTTTTCAATGCACCTATTACCAATGGCATGGGCAATGATTTGGCGAAAATCTGACTACGCATATTGTACATCAAATAATAAATAACTTCTTTTTTGGATGCTACAAAAGCACCAATGGATGCCATTGCTTTGGCAAAGGTGCCAAAGTAAACATCAATCTCATCCATTACACCCAAATGTTCACCAACACCTGCACCGGTTTTACCCATGGTACCGAATCCATGTGCATCGTCTACCAATAGACGGAACTTATAGGTCTTTTTAAGTGCTGCAATCTCATCGAGTTTGCCCAGATCGCCCGACATGCCAAACACACCTTCGGTGATCACAAGAATTCCACCACCGGTTTCTTCTGCAATTTTGGTGGCACGCTCCAATTGTTTTTTCAGGTTTTCTATGTTGTTGTGCGGAAAAACAAATCTTTTCCCCATGTGCAATCTAACGCCATCTACAATACAGGCATGCGATTCAGAATCATAGACAATCACATCCTTTCTGTTTACCAGAGATTCAACAATAGACACCATTCCCTGATAACCATAATTCAGCAAAAAAGCAGATTCTTTTCCGACAAATTCTGCCAGTTCACGTTCCAGTTTTTCGTGCATGTCAGTTTGGCCCGACATCATTCTTGCACCCATAGGGGTAGCCAAACCATACTCGGCGGCAGCTTCTGCATCTGCTTTTCTTACTTCAGGATGATTGGCCAGTCCCAGATAATTGTTTAGACTCCAGACTAATTTCTCTTTTGATCTGAATTTCATCCGATTGGATATCTCTCCTTCGAGTTTGGGAAACGCAAAATAGCCATGTATCCTGTCGGCATACTGACCTAACGGTCCCATGTTCTCTGTCATTTTATTAAATATGTCCATTGATGTATTAACTTTTTAAATGTAAAATAACATACAAAACTATCACTTTATTATCGTATTTGCAAAAATATCTAAACAACTAACAATATTAAATGTATTCATTCGGTACTAATACTATATCAGTTCATGAAAGAACAAGATAGGATCGGGGCAATTCTCTGCATAAAAGTTTTTGTCTTTTTGACTGGAAACGCCGGGAAAATCACCTCTATAATTATCCATTTCTTTTATGATCTGAAAATGAAGATGGGCAGGATAGTCCCCATTCCCGGGAAAATTGCCCAGAAAACAGAATTTGCTGCCTTTGGTAATTATTTTTCCTTCATAAAGTCCATCCAATGAGGGTAGTGATAGATGTCCGTATAAAGTATAAAATACATGCCCCTGTAACTGATGTTTTAAGATGATCGTAGGACCATAGTCGCCATAGTTGTTGTTGTTCTGAAAGCTATGTACAGTTGCATCTAAAGGACAATAAACGGGTTCTCCGGCATTTTTCCAAATGTCAACTCCCAGATGAAACCGTCGGATATCCTCACCTTCACTGCCAAAAAGAGCACTTCGACGATAAATTTCCCGGTCTTCCATATATCCTCCGTATCCGTAAAGTTTGCCAGCATTTTCGATCTTTTGAAATATGTAACGGTCAAAACTTTTTACATTCTTAAAGTCGAGATCTTTCATTTCCGGGTTGTGGATGCTTAAGTCAAGCAGAAAGGTATTCCCGGTATTCAGGTTGGGTTGAAAAAGTGGATGGAAATATTTTTGGTATTGCTTTATACTATTAAAGAGAGAATTAGAAGTGCCGGACATAAACAAGTTGTTTTGAACTTTCAGCAGCGAATGTCTGCTTAGCAATTGCAGAAACTGAAAAAGTAAGAAATAAAATAAAAGAATAACTTTTTTCTGTGCTGATTAAGACTGCAAAACTATTGATTTTTCTGATTATGAACGAATTTTTAACACCTGATTTATCAAAGAAATTTTTCTTTGAAAATTTTTTCCAGGGCAAACAGTTCATCCCGCAAACGGGCGGCTTCTATAAAATCAAGATTTTTGGCGGCTTTCTCCATCTCTTTGCGTGTTTTATTCATCGCTTTCTGAATTTGCTCTCTACTCATGTACTGAACAACCGGATCGGCTGCAATGTCAACATTCTCTTTTTCAATGTAAGCATTGGAGGCTTTGGCACGGGTGTCTGCAACAGATGTTTGACCATGGATTGATTCCACTGATCTTTTGATTTGTTCGGGAGTAATGTTATTCAGTTCGTTGTAGCGCAATTGTTTTTCTCTTTTTCTGTCTGTTTCTTCAATGGTTTTTCGCATCGAATCGGTGATCTTATCAGCATACATGATTACCCTGCTATTGATATTTCTGGCAGCACGCCCTGCAGTCTGGGTTAGTGATCTTTCTGACCGGAGAAATCCCTCTTTGTCCGCATCCAGAATTGCTACAAGAGAAACTTCCGGCAGGTCAAGTCCTTCACGCAATAAATTCACTCCTATCAATACATCAAATATACCCAACCGAAGGTCTCTGAGTATCTCTACCCGTTCTACCGTATCTACATCCGAATGTATATACCGGCACTTTATTCCTGCATTATCAAGATATTTACTCAATTCTTCCGCCATTCTTTTGGTAAGGGTAGTAACCAGTATCCTCTCATCTTTTTCGCTTCTGAGGTTGATCTCATTCAAAAGATCATCAATCTGATTCAAACTGGGGCGCACATCAATAATGGGTTCAAGAAGTCCGGTTGGTCTTATCACCTGCTCAACCACAACCCCTTCGCTCTTTTTAAGTTCGTAATCAGCGGGTGTGGCACTTACATAAATAACCTGGTTGGTCATATTTTCGAACTCATCAAACTTCAGAGGCCTGTTATCCAGGGCAGCGGGCAAACGAAATCCGTATTCAACAAGCGTTTGCTTTCTGCTTCTGTCTCCACCATACATAGCATGTATCTGCGGCACCGTAACATGACTTTCGTCTATAACCATCAAAAAATCATCAGGGAAAAAGTCTAGCAGGCAAAATGGGCGACTGCCTGGTCTTCTGCCATCAAAATACCTGGAATAATTTTCTATCCCGGAGCAATAACCCAACTCCCGCATCATCTCAAGATCATAGTTTACCCGGTCTTCCAGGCGCTGTGCTTCAAGCGGACGTCCTATTTCCTGAAAATACTCTACCTGCTTTATCATATCATCCTGGATCTGGTAAATAGCATCTGCCATCCGGTCTTTGGAGGTAACAAAAATATTGGCAGGATAAATGGAAATTTCATCAAATGCTTCATAGGTATGTCCTGTCAGGGGATCAAAACTCTCCAGTGATTCTATTTCATCACCCCAAAACAAGACCTTAAAAGCATGATCTGCATAAGCCGGAAAAACATCTACGGTATCTCCCTTAACCCTGAATGTGCCTCGGGTAAAATCTGCCTGTGTTCTGCTATATAAACTTCCTACCAGACGATGTAAAAATTTATTCCTGCTTACAATGTCTCCCTTGCTGATCCTGATGATGTTTTCATTGAAATCATCAGGGTTTCCTATGCCATAGATACAAGATACTGAACTTACCACCAACACATCTCTGCGACCAGAAAGCAGCGCGCTGGAAGCACTCAACCGTAGTTTTTCTATTTCATCATTGATAGAAAGATCTTTTTCAATATAAGTGTTGGTTGTGGGAATAAATGCCTCAGGCTGATAATAGTCATAGTAAGAAACAAAATATTCCACTGCATTGTCGGGAAAAAACTGTTTGAATTCTCCATACAACTGAGCAGCCAGTGTTTTATTATGACTGAGTACTATCGTTGGTCGTTGTATCTTTTCTACTACATTGGCAATGGTAAAGGTTTTACCCGAACCCGTTACACCCAGCAAAGTCTGATGCGGTAAACCTGTTTCAATGCCTTCTACCAGCTGTTTGATAGCATCGGGTTGATCGCCTGTGGGTTGAAAGTCGGATTTGATTGTAAAAGGCATATAAATATTTGGGTTTGTTTTTTGGAATCACTGGGTAAAAAACTACTACGGGTTTCCATTAAATATATACAAAAATTGCATTTTAATTTTCCTGATTATCTGATCAGAAAGATTAAATATAAAATCGAAAGTCGGGTTTTTATTCAACCAACACCTGCAAGGAGTAATCAATTCTAAACAATTTCAAGGAAAAGTAAATGGCAGGAAAAGTCTTTTTCCTGCAAAGATCTTAATTGAGTATGTATCGCAGTGTTACGCCCCCTGACATCCAATAACCTGTATGACCAACCAGGTTAAATGCGGGCGTAATATCAATACCTACTGTGAAAGGTATTTCCTCTATTTTATATTCCAGCCCTAAAACACCATTTAAACCCAAAGTACTTACATTCCCACTTTCATCATCATACCAAGGTGTTGACCCCATTTCGTAAAAACCCAGATGCACACCACCACCATAATACCAGTTTAGTCCTGGCGCATCAAAAGCGTTGGCATGCCTTTGAAACATGCCAGCAACCAATAATCCACTGTAATGTAATGCACCTACAACTTCAATGGCATCTTCATTGTCGATAAAAAACTTACCCGACACACCACTGAAAAATCCCCCACGCACGCCAATACTTGATGAATAATCTTGTGCCGAAAGTGGCAACACAACAGTAATAAGTAAAATCGCTAAAATAAATCTTAGTTTTTTCATATGTTAATGATTGAATAAGTTAGTGAAAGTATGGTTTGAAATAATCTGTTTAAGAGAATAACCAAACGCAGGTCAATAAGTTTTTATTTTATGAAGGATCATTAAATTATTTTGTGTAATTCAACCAGGTGTAAACAGGGAAATGATCAGAATACTCTTGTTTTCCTGTTTGAAAATTGTAGGGTTTAAAGTGTTCTGAATGAAAAATATAATCAATGCGAAAACCCGGAATGGTTCCAATATAAGTTTGCCCGGTTCCTCTTCCTGCCAGAAAAGCATCTTCAAGATAACGGGAAATGGTGCGGTAAACATAGGATGAAGGAGTGTCGTTAAAATCACCCAGAAGGATAATCGGATAAGGACATTCTTTGATGTGTGATGCGATTAAATCGGCCTGTACCCCCCGATTCCGGTAACCTTCCCTGATTCTTCCCAGTATTCGTTTGCCAGATTGTTTCAGGTAATCTCCTTGTTTCAACCCCTCAAAATTGGTAATGTTTTCCATGAAAATATAATCTTCTGCACCCAAACCAATCGACTCCAGATGTACATTATAAACCCTTACGGTATCTTCTTCGATCAGCAGATCAGTATAAATACACAAATTACCCATTTTGGTTGGCAGATCTATTCTTCCTTTGTTAATAACAGGATAAACCGAAAAAGTGGCGAGACCAAAAAAATTTACATTGTGAGATGATTGCGTAAAACCTGTATGTACCTCTCTTGCACTGATCAGGTTTGGCAGTGTATCAAGTGTTTTAAACTTTCCGCTCTTGTCGTAAACAAATTCCTGTAATCCAATAATGTCAAAGTCTTTCTGCTCCATAAAGCGAAAAATATTATTCCTGTTCTCGAAATTCAACTTCCATCCGGGACCATAGTTATACAGATCGAAAACCCTGACATTGTAGGACAGAATCTTTAGGTTTATTCCTTCTTCGGGCAATGCCCGGGAAGTGTTGCTCCATTGCACAAAACTTTGGAAATGCCCGTACCCGGTTGTGATACTGACCAGCGAGATCAGGAAGAAATACTTGAATCTGATCATCCAGAATAACATAAAAAGTAAATTCACCAATATAAAAAGAGGGTATAGCAAACCAGGGATACCTAAAATCCAAATTTTTGATGGATTGATGTACGAGGATATGTAAATTCCCATTAAACCCAATGCAAACAATATATTTACGAATACCAAAACCTTTCTGAAGAAAGGAATTCTTTTCTTTTGCTTCTTATTCACATTTATTATTTTCTGTTTTTTATCGATGAATTTGCATATGCTTTCTGTCAAATAATGTCTGAATCTCACTATGAAAACAAGCGGCAAAGTTAAAAGTAAATTGCCAAAACAATACATCTTCTTCTCTTTTACACTTCAAAAATTCATTCTTGCTTACATTACAGATTTTTATTTAAATTAGTATAGTATCTTCCATGCATGTAGCCGACGGTTACCAGGTAGAGGTTATAAAATCTGGAAGCATTATTTGACCTCCCAACCAAATACCTACCCCTATGAAACAATTTTCGGAAACAAACTATAGTTGATTATGTTTTTATAATTGTTTTTTGGTTTTTTTTATCGCAATGAATTTAGTACTTTGCAACCCTTAAAAACACTATTTATGAAGTTATTGGATCACAAAGAGAACAAAGAACTTATATCTTTAAGAAAATGGTTGCACCAGAATCCTGAACTATCTGGTAATGAAAAATATACTTCGGAAAAGTTGATTGCCGCAATAGAAAAAACAAAACCCGATAAGCTCATTAAAAACATAGGTGGTTTTGGGTTTGCAGCGGTTTATGTTTTTGAAGAAAGCGGTCCTGCTGTTTTGGTTCGTGCTGATATGGATGCACTACCCATACATGAAGTGAACACTTTTCAACACAGATCAGAAAAAAATGGTGTTGCGCATAAGTGCGGGCACGACGGACACAGTTCTATCCTGGCAGGATTAGGAGGCGTGCTCAGAAAAAAACCTCTTGAGACCGGACGGGTGATCCTGTTGTTTCAACCAGAGGAAGAGACAGGTGAGGGTGCAGCAAAAGTGCTCAGTGATGAAGCATTTAAAATGATCATGCCTGATTATTCCATTGCTTTGCATAACTTACCCGGTTATGAAATAAACAGTGTGATCAATGGTAAAGGTCCTTTTGCGGCTGCTTCTACAGGGATGATTATTAATATAAAAGGTTTATCCTCGCATGCTGCCCACCCCGAACAAGGAAACAGCCCTGTGAAAATGCTTGCTGAAGCGATGCAAATTTTGCCAGATCTGCCAGAGAAAAAAGCACATCTTTTTCAGGATTTCGCTTTGCTCACCATCATCCATGCCCGGCTGGGGGAAGTGGCATTCGGTACCAATCCTGGTGATGGAGTAATAATGGCCACTTTACGAACTTTTTTAGATAAAGACTTACAAAACCTCAAAAAAGAAGCTGAAAAAACCTGTAAGACTTTAGCAGAAGAACATCGCCTGAATATTGAAATATCCTATACCGAGGAATTCCCTGCCACTATGAATGATCCCATGGTAGCAGATTTGTTAAGCAATATTTGTAAAGACCTGGGAAAAACCTGTATTGAAATACAAGAACCCTTTCGTTGGTCTGAAGACTTCGGTCACTTCACTTCCAGGTTTCCGTCTGTATTATTTGGCGTTGGAAGCGGAAAAGATAGTCCCGGGCTTCATAATAGTGATTATGATTTTCCCGATGAGATCATGCCAGGTGCCATTGAATTATTTTATGAGTTGATCAGAAAGTTAACCGAAACAAAAAAGCACTAATTACCTATGTTTCAAACCTCCTACATCGAAATAAGCAAATCGGCTTATAAAAAAAACATCAGATATCTAAAAAAACTTGTTGGAAAGCATGCAGTGATCTCATCTGTTGTAAAAGGGAATGCCTATGGGCATGGTATAAAAAATATAGTACCGCTTGCCGAGGATTCGGGTATTCATCATTTTAGCGTTTTTTCTGCCAATGAGGCGTTGCAGGTTTGCAAATCAAAATCAATGCACTCATCTATTATGATCATGGGTTTGATTGATGACGAGGAGATTGAGTGGGCCATTAAAAATGATGTTGAATTTTTTGTCTTCGATCCGGAAAGACTTGCAAAAACATTTGAGATTGCAAAGAAGATCAGAAAACGTGCACGTTTGCATATTGAAGTAGAAACAGGATTTCATAGAACAGGCTTTGATTTTGATTATATGCCTCAGCTTTTCGAGGACATGAAGAAAAATCATGATCATTATTATTTTGAAGGATTGTGTACCCATTATGCAGGTGCCGAAAGTATCACCAATTATGTAAGGATCAGAGATCAGATATCTTTGTACAGAAAATTTTACCGTACCTTTCAAAAAAACGGACTTTTGCCTTGCAAGCAACATACTGCATGCTCGGCAGCAGTGCTCAATTATCCTACTACTATTATGGATATGGTGCGTATCGGAATATCCCAGTATGGCTTTTGGCCCAGTCCGGAAACCAAAATGTTCAGGTTTAAAAATGCACCCAACGAAAGAAATTCCCTTACAAGATTGATATCATGGAAATCGAGGGTAATGGTGGTAAAAACAGTTGAACCGGGCGAATACATTGGTTACGGAACCACATTTTTAGCCAATAAAAGAACTAAAATTGCAATTATTCCCATTGGATACTCCAATGGATATCCCCGAATGTTGTCCAATTCAGGACGTGTGATTATCAGGGGAAAAAGAGTGCCCGTAATAGGAACCATTACGATGAATACCATGACGGTAAATGTATCTGATGTCCCCTCCGTTGAAAGGGGAGACGAGGTAGTAATCATTGGAAAACAGAAAAGAATGGATATCAGCGTTGCTTCTTTTTCCGAAATGAGCAATCAGGTCAATTATCAGACACTTACACGGATACCCACCGATATTCCGCGCTATGTGGTGGACTGAGAAAGCTTGCTCTTATCATAAAGTTTTTTGTATGCAAAAGAATATGAAAACAACCTGGGCATAGTCCATCTGAATGTTTTCTCATTTGTGTGAAAGGCAGTGAAGTACCAAAATTATTTTTTTAAATATTTGAAAATACCGAAAAAACATGAAACGTAGCTTTGCAAGCGATAACAACGCAAGCGTGCACCCAAAGGTAATGGATGCTATTTTTGATGCCAACAAAGAAGATTTTGTATCCTATGGCGATGATCCGCATACTGAGAAAATGAAAATTTATTTCAATCAGATATTCGGCAAAGAAGTGGATACTTTTCTGGTATGTACGGGTACCGGAGCCAATGTTTCTTCTATTTCGCATTTAATACGACCCTGGCAAACAGTTCTTTGTGCTGAAACAGCACATTTAAACCACGACGAATGTGCTGCTCCGGAGAAATATACGGGTAGTAAACTCGCCACAGTACCTTCTGAAAATGGCAAAGTAACTCCTGATCAGTTTGAAGGTTTTCTTCATTCTGTTGGATTTGAGCACCATGCCCAACCGGGTATCATTTCCATAACACAAGCAACAGAAATGGGTTGCGTGTATACCCCGGAAGAGATAAGGAAGATCAGGGAATTTGCAACCAGAAACAATTTACTGCTCCATGTTGATGGTGCCCGAATTGCCAATGCCATCGTGAAGTCGGGTGTTACTTTAAAAGAGATGATCACTGATACAGGTGTGGATGTAATTTCCTTTGGCGGTACCAAAAATGGTTTGATGATGGGAGAAGCGGTGGTTTTTCTGCAACCTGGTTTGTCTGATGGATTTCAGTATGTAAGAAAGCAATCCATGCAACTGGCCTCAAAGATGCGTTTTATGTCTGCTCAGTTTGTTGCCTGGTTTAAAGATGATCTCTGGTTGAAACTTGCGGGTCATGCCAACCAAATGGCTTTGCTACTTGCTCAAAAAGTAGAGAATATTGATGGTATTCAAATCACTGCTTCGGTAGAAACCAATGCTGTTTTTGCTACTGTTCCCCCAAAAATCATTGAACCTTTACAGCAAAAATATTTCTTTTATATCTGGAATGAAATGAAAAACGAAGTTAGATGGATGACACATTTTAACACTACCGAAGAAGATCTTGATGCTTTTGTAACCGAGATCAAAAAACTGCTGGCATAATTATGAAACTGATTTTGATTTTTGAATGCTTTAAGTGAATGAAGATGACTTGCATGCAAAATCATTTGCAGGAAGAGGTCTATTCACTCACAAAGCATAAAATTGACTGCAATAAATTAAAGTTTGATTGCTTTGATCAATTCATTGCGATGTGAAAAACCCACTCGCACAAAATATATACCGGAAGCGAGCGAATCTGCTTCTTCTCTGAAAGGTTTTATCTCATTATATCCCCGGTTTACCTCTATCTGATCGGTTCTCAGTACTAAATCTCCCTTTGCATTGAATATTTCTACCATTACTCTGTCTTCTTGTTCCAAAAAAAACCTTAACGATGATTGCTGGTTGATGGGGTTTACAGAAAGAGATACAATGTTCTGGTCTTCTTGTATCTGGTGCAGTATGAGTGATGCAGCCTCAAAATCAGGAATTCCGTAACCATAAAAATTATCGGGGTTGAAATATTTATCACCGCTTCGGGTAATGGCATTTTTCAGTTGTTTGTGTGTTGCGGAAGGATGCCTTTGTAGCAAACAGGCTGCCATGGCAGCCATCAATGGCGAGGCAAAGGAAGTTCCGTTGGCATTCATTACCTGATCTGAAATACTTATTACCGGCACCGATCTTCCCTGCGCCATTACATCTGGTTTAATCCTGCCATCGGTGGTGGGACCAATGGAACTGAAAGATACTCTTTCTCCTTGGTTATCAGTACCACCAATTGCTAAGGTGCCAAGGGCATCTGCAGGGGTGCCAATGTATTGCCAGGTATTGTTTCCATAATTTCCAGCACTGTTTACTACTAAAATGCCCCGATTGAAGGCCATATTTGCTGCTCTTGCTGCAACGGTCGTTTCCCCATCCAGATCCTGATAAGTATAATTTTGTGAAGGATCGTCAAACTCTGAGTAACCGAGTGAGGAATTGATGATGTCGGCACCCACACTGTCAGCATATTCGGCACCCGCCAACCAGTTGTATTCTTCTATTTGAAATTCTGATGATGCATCTTCTGTGCGAACAAGATAATAATATGCCTCGGGTGCCCCTCCGCGGTAATCATGGTTAAGCATTCCTGCCATAACAGATAAAACCGATGTACCATGTGTATGGGTGTCAAAGATGTCTCCTCCCGGGTTTACAAAATCATGATATCCCATGATCTTTTCCGTATCCCACAGATACCTGAATCCTTCCATCTTATCAACATCTTTAAAACCGGAATCAAGCACGGTGACGATAGTTCCCCGGCCGTTGTAACCTTTATCATGCAAATATTGTCCATTCACCAGTTCTATAAATTCCATCACCTGATCATTTTGAAAATAAAAATTATCTTTATCCATGCCGGTGTAAGGCACCCCCGGAAACTTAAATGCCCCATTGGAAGGAGTATTGTTGGCTATTGACTGTGTTGAAGGAGAATCTTCATCTTGCTGCTGCGGTTCTTCTGATTTTTGGGAAAGAGAGGGTTTTACTACCTCAGCACTTTTCACAAACTCATAACCATTGATAATTTCAGTGACCAATTCATCATTCACCTCAAAAAGAGCACCATTAAACCACCTGCTTGTATAATAAAGCTTCAGTTGTTCTTCTAAATCTGTAGTTAGGGTCTCAATATAAACGGGTGAAACAGGCAAATCATAAAAATCGAGAGGGATATTATTTTTAAGACGACGCTCCAGAGATCGCTGAGAAAGGAATTCATTCGGGTTTTCAAGGGTATAGGGCGAATTTTCTTTATCCATGAACTCAACCCATACCATAGGAGAGGCAAAGGATGAAAGGTGTAAGATCATGCTAAGGAAAAATAGTAGTAGTAGCTTGTTCATATGTTTATTTTTTTAAAAGGTACTCTTTTGTATTATGACCATTCCCTGAGCGAAAAGATCAGGTTCGGAATATCGTTTACTTTTCAATCCTCATGAAAAAGGGTGAGTTAGGGTGATAAATTGCCGTAATCGCGTATCGTATAAGTATAATCAACACCTCTTGTAATGGTGCCATCAATCTCTTTTTCAAGATCTTCAAATTTTTTCATTACCATTCCCACACCTGCAGCATATATTTCATATTGCAGTTCTTTGCTGATGAGGGTTTCGAAATCATTTTGCATAATGGTAAGTGTTGAATCGAAAAGCTGATCTCCGGTTTCAAGAGGTTGGTGTATTTCTGTGATCAAATAATCCAGTTCGCCTTGATGGTTGAATGCATTCCCGTTCCAGGATTGATTAATTTTAGCAGGAAAGATCAATTTGAGAAAAGTTACATTTTCTTCAGTTCTCAACCCATGTGAACTGTTAAGTTTTGAAGACCAAATGTTTTTAATCTCCCAGTCATGGTTTTCATCTTGCCTGATAAATCTTTCCTGGCGCATAGATTCTTCTTGTTCTGCATCTGTAAACAACTCAGCATTTATTTCCATTACCTGGTATTGATAGTGAAATACTTCTCCCAGAAAATCGTCATAAACTGTTGAGTCAACATCGTAAACAATCCATTTTCCTTCTTCAAATCCAAAATAATCGTATCCCATGTAAGAAGGATTTCCCTCTTGCTGTTCGCACGATACCAAAATTAATGTCAGCAAAAAGAACCAAAGCAAAGGCATTTTGCCCGTTTTTTCGGAACTGCTTATTTGCGGTTCTTTTATCTGAGTAATTTTAAATTGCATGGTGCTATTGCAGGTTTAGTTTCTTTTCGATGCTATCGATGATGGTTTGATTTTGGATGCCGGATCACTGAAAAATTTATTTCAGAACGATTATAGCTGATCGGGAGACACGATATTATCGAAGGTGCTTGGGCCTGGGCGCAAAGGAATTGCTTCATCCTCTTCTTTTTCAATAAATATCTCCTCTTTGAGTACTTCACCTTCATCATAAATGATTTTTTTCTCAATATCACCGTTACGAGAATAATATGTCCAGATTTTGTCATTAATATTATTGTTATAATACCCGATCACCATGGGTTTGCCGTCTTGATAATAGATCTCATATTTACCATCAAGAAGACCTTTCGTGTATTGAGCTCTTATATATACCTTCTGGTTTGGATAATATCTTTCAAAAAGTCCTGTTTGTTCGCCCTGATGCCAGGTTTGTATCTCCGCTAATTTACCATCTTCAAAATAAGATTTCCATACTCCATGGTTTAATCCGTTTTGATAATAATTATCGGCAATTAATACCCCCTGATCGGTGAAAAAACGCCAGAGACCATCTTTTTTCTTCCCCTTAAAAAATCCTTCACCAAAAATCTGCTGATTACGATGATAATAAGTGGCTTTTACTGCTTCCTCTTCAGGCTGATGAATGAGCTCTGCCCTGAGTTCGCCCTTTGGATAATAATACTTAAAAACTCCGCGGGGCTGGTCATCAGTAAATTGTCCTTCATACCGCAATCCGCCGCTTTCAAAGTAGCCTCTCCATTGACCCTGTTTTCGGCCCTGCGAATCTTTTTGGTTGAATTCATTTTGCTGGGAAAACACCTGAGAAAACAAGAATAAAAGCAGAAAAGCAAAAAGAGGATAAGAGGTTTTTAAATTTCGTTGCATAAGCTGTTTTTCAAAAAATATCATCGGTAAATTTAAAAAAAAAGTTTTATAAACTAACGCCTTGTATCACTTAATATTGAATGGAAATTTCGAAAAATGTTTATGTGGAGATACAGATAAAGACAAAATCACAAGTGGTTGTTATATCTGCAACTAAATCGGCAATTTAAATTTCTGAGTTCACTCTAAAAAATCAATTATCCACAGATTACACAGATTTACACAGATGCTAAATGCTGGTTATCGTTGAATTTAAAAATAGAAAATGAACACAGATTTGCCGAAAACAAGTTTTCTGAGTGGACTCAATTTCTTATTCTTTCATGCCTTCTGCAAAATTTGCAAAATGCCGGAGAAGATCAAAGCGATAATCTACAAGATGGGGCGCCTGGCGTGCCAGGGCAACATTTTGGCTGATCAGTACGGTAATCATGTTTAATTTTTTACCAAACTGCATGTCTGAGAGTGTATCGCCTACCATTACTGATTTCTTAAAACGGATGGAAGGGAAGTCTTTTTTTGCTTTTAATCCCATACCCGGTTGTGGTTTTCTGAAAAAACTATTGGTTTCCTTCAAATCGGGGCAATGATAGATTTTATCAATTTTTCCTCCGCTTTCTTTTATATCAAGGATCATTTGTGTATGAATTTTTCTGAGATCATCTTCTGTCATCAACCCTTTACCAATTCCCTGCTGATTGGTAACCACAATGATAGGACTAAAAATGCTGCTGAAAATCCTTATGCTTTCTTTTACCCCTTCAATCCAGTGGAAATCATTTTCTTTCAATACATATTGATCAATTTTGCGTTTATTGATCACACCATCGCGATCGAGGAAAAGTGTTGGTTTTTGATTATTTATTAAGTTTTTGAATGCCTGATCTTTGTTATCCATTTTGAGGGAATAATTGTTTTTCAATTTGCTCACAAAATATATGTCCTAATAGCATGTGAATTTCCTGGATACGTGGGGTATCGCCGGAGGGTGCTTTTAACAGGATATCACAAATATCATTCATTTTACCACCATCAGAACCCGTAAAACCAATTACAAGCATTTGTTTCTTTTTCGCCGCATGTATGGTTTGGATGATATTTGGAGAGTTTCCGGAAGTAGACAGGGCAACCAATATATCTCCCTGTTTGCCCGCGGCATTTACCATGCGGGCAAAGACCATCTCATATCCATAATCATTGGAAACGGCAGTTGTAAAAGAAGTATTTACGTGCAATGCTTCGGCAAAAAGCGGAGGGCGATCATAATAAAACCGTCCGGCCAATTCTGCTGCCAGGTGTTGCGCGTCAGCAGCACTGCCACCATTTCCGCAAAATAGAACCTTACCCTTGTTCTGGTAAGTTTTTACCACAAATGAAATGGCTTTTTCCAGATCATGAAGAAGTGCAGGGGATTCAAGAACTTTTTCTTTAACCCTTATAGAGGATTGTATGGCGCCATATATTTCTTTTTGCATGCTGGGGCAGTTTATAACCAATGAATAATAAAGATCTTTTCAGACCTGATCATTTGGGGTCGCAGTAGTTTTTGCAACACTAAAGATAGCATTTACCAATTTATCCCAGGTAAATCGCTCTTTTTGAGCAATTACTCCTTTCTGAAATTTTGCCATCAGGTTTTTACTGAAATATTTATAAATTGCTGCCGCTACTTCTGAAGGTTCCGGATGAACGACCAGGCCGGCAACATTATTCGGAACCATTTCCGGCAAAGCACCTACATTAGATACCACCATTGGGCGGTTGAAGTGATAAGCAATCTGCGTTACACCACTTTGTGAAGCATCTTTGTAAGGTTGTACTACCAGATCACTGGCACAGAAATAATGAGATACCAATTCATTGGGAATGAAATCAGTATGTAAAATAACCCTGTTGCCCAACCCCAATTCACGGATGATTTTCAGATATTCCATTTCTGAGGTGTAAAATTCTCCTGCAACGATCAGTTTTACAGGTAGTTCCTTTACCAAATCATCCGACATGGCTTTCAATAAAATATCAAGACCTTTGTAATCTCTGATAAATCCAAAAAACAATATATATCGGTAATCTTCTGAAAGTTTCAATTTTTTCAGTGCTGCCTCTCTGCCCACTAATTCGCCAAAATTATCGTATAGAGGATGAGGCGAATAAACTTTAGGTTTGCCTTTATTCTCAAAATTTTTTAATTGTTCTAAAACCGATTTGCTTAGGGTAACAAACCCATGACATTGTCTGATAAAGTATTTGGTGAGTGTACGGTCACCTATTCTTCGTTCATGGGGGATAATATTGTCGGTAATGGCAACAACACGTGTTTTTCTGTTTAGTTTGGTCAGAAATGCGATGGTTCCCAGGCAGGGCGCCATAAATGGCAACCAATATCTGATGACTAAAAAATCGGGTTTAAGTTTCCCGATTTCCCATCCCATTTTCACCCAGTTAAAGGGGTTGATGCTGTTTACTTTAACACGAATATCAATGTTTTCGGGAGCAGGGCGAATCGCATATTGTGTTTTTCCCGGGAAAAATAAATTCGGGTATTGAAGTGAAAAGGTATATATGATCACTTCATGTCCCATCTCAAGGAATTCCTTGGCGAGCCTTTCATTGAAGGTTGATAATCCTCCTGCTCTCAGTGGGTATGCCGAACCTAATATGACGATTTTTGCCAATTTTTTTCAGTTGAATGTTCTACAATATATTTGTTTCTGTCCGGAGCGTTTCTGGAAACTAATTCTGCCAAAAAACCTGCTAAAAATAACTGGGTACCCATAATCATAGCCAATAAACCGAAATAAAATAAAGGTCGTTCAGTCATTTTATATCCCATCATGAAAAATTTGGCAAATGCGAGATAAGCGGCGATTAAAAAACCTATCAAAAAAATCAAAGACCCGTATAGCCCAAAAAAATGCATGGGTTTGCTTCGGAATCTCATCACAAAACTAATGGATAGAAGGTCCAGAAATCCGTTCATAAACCTTTCCATGCCAAATTTGGTAGAACCATATTTTCGTTTTTGATGACTGACCACTTTTTCGCCAATTTTTTTGAATCCCGCCCATTTTGCCATCACAGGTATATAGCGGTGCATTTCTCCATATACTTCAATGGTTTTCACCACTTTTCTTTTATAGGCTTTTAAACCGCAATTAAAATCATGCAGCATTATGCCAGTCATTCTCCGGGTTGCCCAGTTGAAAACCTTGGTAGGAATTGTTTTGCTAATAGGATCATATCTTTTTTTCTTCCAACCACTTACCAGATCATAGTCCTGCTCTGTAATCATCTGATACAACGAAGGTATTTCATCCGGGCTGTCCTGCAGGTCAGCATCCATGGTTATAACCACCTTGCCTAATGCATAGGCAAAACCTGTGCTCAAAGCTGCTGATTTACCATAATTTCTTCTGAATCGCAACCCTTTCACCTGCGGGTACTTCTCTTTTAGATTCATCACAACCGACCAGGATTCATCAATACTTCCATCATCAACCAGGATTATTTCAGTGGCATAGCGGTCTTTTACCACGGTTATGATCCAGTCAATGAGTTCAGGAAGAGATTCCTCTTCATTATACAGCGGAATGACTACCGACAGGTCTATATTTATTTTGTTGCTTTCCATATTTATTATAAGAGCGCAAATTTACAAAAATTGACAACGATAAAAGGTGTTTTTCTAAAAAAGAAATTTGCGGTGTCATTTTACATGCAAGATTTTCGGATTATCCGTCTTGAAGTTTAGTATCCTTTCGATATAAACAGACATGTAGAATTTCACAATTTATGATCAGAACAATCGTTAAGGACAATGGAAAGCGATAAAAAATAGATGTTCAGACTTTTTTCTAACCCTTTCAAAAAAAGCGAAATTTGAAATCCTCCAGTGTAAAGGTTGATTATATCTTTTTAAAATTATACTTTCAGGTATTTAAACTATGCTGTAAAAATATTGTTAGATGAACCGAACATCTTCAAAAATCAAATATAAATACCTTTTGAAACCGGCATATAAAAAAGAAGAAATCCTTTTAGAATAGCAGGAATAGGTTTATTATAAATAATTTTGGGATAAACCGTTAAGTTATTTTAATCGATAGAAAATACTGAAAATTAAAAAATAGTTCACAAACCGCATCAAAGCGAAAAGAAAATCCAGTAAATCCAATGCGAGATCTGACAACCGGACCAGAAGGCAAGCAAATCCTGATTTTTGCCCTCCCCATGCTTCTGGGAAATGTTTTTCAGCAAATGTATCATATCGTTGATACGCTGATCATCGGACATTATTTGGGTACACAGGCACTCGCAGCATCAGGCGCTTCTTTTCCTGTTATTTTTGTACTGATCAGTTTGATGATCGGTATTACCACTGGTATCAATGTAGTAATCAGTCAATATTTCGGGAATAAGAATTTTGAAAAAGTAAAAAAATCCATTGATACCGCTTTTATCTTTTTGTTTATTTCATCATTGGGTTTATCTGCTTTAGGACTTATTTTCAGTGAACAGATTTTTCTTTTGATCGGACTACCCTCCGAATTGATGGATGATGCCCAATTGTATTTTAATGTATATGTGGCAGGGTTGATTTTTATGTCGGGTTACAATGGAACAAGCGCGGTATTGAGAGGAATGGGCGACTCCAAAACCCCCCTTTACTTTCTTATCATATCCACCGTCCTCAATATAGGTTTCGATCTATTATTTGTGATCGTTTTTGAATGGGGAATTGCAGGGGTTTCATTTGCCACCGTGCTATCGCAAGCCATTGCCTTTGGTCTTTCGGTGTTGTATCTCAACCGGTATCACCCCCTGATTCGCTTTTCATTTAAAGGGTTAACTTTCGACAGGCAGATCTTTCGTCAAAGTTTGCGCATAGGCATACCCACGGGTTTGCAGCATACCTTCGTATCTTTTGGTATGGCAGCGCTGATGGCCATTGTTAACCAATTTGGTACACTTACCATTGCCGCTTATTCCATTGCATGGCGTATCGATTCGTTGGCAACACTGCCGGCCATGAATTTTGGGATGGCATTATCTACATTTGTAGGGCAGAATATTGGCGCCAATAAAATAGAACGGGTCAGAAAAGGTTTGATCTCTACCTTTATCATGACTTCTGCAATTTCGTTGATGGTAACTCTGGTTGCATGGATGTTTGGTAAAACAATACTGGGTTTTTTTACCAACGATACAGAGGTAATCGAAATTGGTTATTCATATTTGGTCATTGTCAGTTCTTTTTATGTAGTTTTTGGTGGCATGTTTGCTACACACGGTTTGTTGAGGGGTGCAGGAGATACGATAGTTCCTATGTTTATCACGCTGTTTTCGCTCTGGGTTTTACGGGTTCCGTTTTCTTATTTTTTATCTGAGAAAATGGGTGCGGTGGGCATCTGGTGGGGAATACCCATTGCCTGGACTTTCGGACTGGCTGCTTCCTTTATTTATTACAAAACAGGCAAGTGGAAAAGCAAAGCTGTAGTAAAGTTCCCTTCTCTAAATAAAGAACATAAAACAGAACTCTGATTTGAAAATTTAAAATTGTATTTTTGCCAGCTGAACAAAATCTTTTAATCTTCATTCAGTATCTATAGAATCTCCTTATATTTTTAAGGTAAAAACATAAAAAAATGCAACAGTTTCGCCCGGGAGGATTTAATATTTTGCCACCATTGGTAAAAAACCTTTTGATCATCAATGGTTTGTTTTTTCTTGCAACCATTACTTTTTCCAGTGCTTTTAATATAGATTTGTATAAAATATTCGGATTGCACTTTCCGGGTGCTATGGATTTCAGACCTTATCAGTTTTTAACCTACCTGTTCATGCATGGTGGATTTACGCATCTATTTTTCAATATGTTTGCACTCTGGATGTTTGGTAATGTTCTTGAAAATGTTTGGGGCGCCAAAAGGTTTCTTATTTATTATCTTGTAACCGGATTTGGGGCGGCGATTATACATTATGCCATTCTTTATGTCGAAATGCTGCCTACGCTGCAGCAGGTAAATGCGTTGCTGCAGGATCCCGATCACGAGAGTCTGAAAAGTTTTTTGCAATCAGAGAATTTTAAGGTCAGCTCCATGGAGATACAAAATAATCTGAGGAATTTTCTGGAGAGATACAACAGTCTGATCAATTCCTCACCCAATGAAGCCATGGTAGAAGCCATAAACTTTTTAAACCAGTATAAGGTTGACTTTTTAAATGCACCGGTTGTGGTAGGGGCATCAGGAGCCGTTTTTGGCATTTTGCTTGCCTTCGGAATGCTTTTCCCAAATTCTTTGATCTATGTGTTTTTTGCTATCCCTGTAAAAGCAAAGTATTTTGTGATGATTTATGGTGCTATGGAGTTATACTTTGGTATCACAACGCGAGGTGGTGGAAGCAATGTAGCCCATTTTGCACACCTGGGAGGTATGATCTTCGGATATTTAATGATCAAATACTGGCAATCCAAAGAAAGAAGATTTTAAAAATATCCCGTTATTGTTATTGAAAAAAATATGATCATGCAAAATAATTTTTGGAAAGAGGTGAGAAATTTTTTCGTCAACGGATCTGTATTATCCAGATTGCTGGGGATTAATATCATTATTTTCCTGGTGGTAAGCATCATCAGGGTTTTATTTTTCCTCTTTGCTGCATCCGCTGCCTATGATGGAGTCATCAATCTGTTTGGGGTGCCCGCTAATTTCCAAACCCTCCTTTACCGACCGTGGACGCTGTTTACATACATGTTTCTGCATTTCGACTTTTTTCATATTTTGTTTAATATGATCATGCTTTATGTGGGTGGAAGACTTTTTTCGGAGTTTCTGGGGCAAAAACGGCTAACTGGTACTTATGTATTAGGCGGTTTGGCAGGGGCTCTTTTCTTTATTTTGGCGTATAATATTTTTCCTGTTTTTCAGGAAATAAAAACTGTTTCTGTTGCCATAGGTGCTTCCGCTTCGGTTTTGGCAATTTTTATCGCCATTTCAACCTATATGCCAGATTACCAACTCCCTCTGATCCTGCTGGGACGTATCAAACTTAAATATATTGCTATCTTTTTCATTGTTATTGATATTATCAGCATCGATCAGGGAAATGCCGGAGGACATCTTGCCCATTTGGGTGGTGCCCTGTGGGGGTTTCTGTACATTATGATGCTGAAAAAGGGGCAAGACCCTGCTAAATGGTCCGGTTCATGGATACAAGCTATTTCATCAATATTCAAACCCAAACCTAAACTGAGGGTTGAATACCGTAGTGAAAGACCCATGAGTGATGATGAGTACAACCGCAGGAAAGTTCAAAACCAAAAACGGATGGATGAGATACTTGATAAAATATCTTCCAGAGGATATGAAAGCCTTACATCCGAAGAAAAAGAGATTCTTTTTAAACTGAGCAATAAAGAATAATGAATGAATCCGGGATAAAAAGATTATTGTCCACTTATTTCACCCATCTTCAATAATTTAATGATTTGATATTCAGATTTATGACAAAGTAAAAAATGAACACGAACGTCTAAAAACAAGATTTTAGACAGTATTTATTATTGTTATGGTTCGGTTCATCATTTGTATAGATTGAAATGGATTGGTTCTCATATCTACATGATTTATTCCCCGGATTGACATAGATGGTTTCCGCAGTTTGATACGAATAGTTTCCATGGAAATTGAAAAAAACCTCTGATAGCTTTCGAAATCTGTCAATCTGTTTTTAGAAAAAAACGGAAAATGTAGGTTTGGATTTGCTTATCCACATGGTGTGAATAAATTCCCCAAAAAAATCTTATTTCCCAGTGTTAAAAAGGTAATTTTGTACTTTCGTAAAAAATTAAAACACACATCATGGATTATACCACCCAACAGAAAGACGTTATACTTGTAAAAGATCTTTATTTTAAAAAATATATAGAGCATGATGATATTCAGGAAAGTATCAAAAAAATTGCTGACGATATTCATGTACGGCACAAAGGACAAAATCCTATATTTTTAATTATTTTAAACGGATCCTTTATGTTTTCTTCGGATCTTTTAAAGTACTATCAGGGGGTTTGCGAAATCAGTTTTATACGCTTGTCTTCCTATAGTGGTACCAAAACTACAGAAGAAGTAAAAACACTCATCGGTCTTACAGATAACATAAAAAACAGGGAGGTTGTGATCCTTGAGGATATCATTGACAGTGGAATTACCATCAGTCACCTTCTGAAAGATCTTCAGCAATATGAACCTAAAAGTGTTGAAGTAGCTACTCTCCTTCTGAAACCCGAAGCTTTGAAAACAGATATTCAACCTGACTATGTTGGGTTAAGAATCCCTACAGATTTTATTGTTGGATTTGGATTGGATTATGACGGATTTGGCAGAAATCTAAAAGATATTTATAAAGTATTAGAGAAGAAACAAGATTAAAAACTCCCGGAAATCCATCAGTGATAATGGATGTAATTTTGTAAGAAATACTGTTTGAGTACATTTATGATGCTATGCTGAATGTGATCATTTTCGGACCGCCGGGTTGCGGTAAAGGCACACAGTCTAAACTATTGGCACGTCGATTTCATTTGACACACGTGTCCACCGGCGACCTTTTACGCCATGAAATCAGAAAAGAATCAGATGTAGGAAAAAAGGTAAAACCTTTTGTGGATAATGGATTGCTTGTTCCCGATAAAATAGTGATGCGAAAACTCTACCACGAAATATTAAAGCATTCTGATACCAGGGGTTTTGTTTTCGATGGTTTCCCGAGATCTGTTCTACAAGCCAATGCTTTAGATAAGTTTATGAATATATACAAAGTAGAATTGCTCCTGGTTATTGCCATTTGGGTAGAAAAAGAGGAACTTTTCAGAAGAATGATGGGCAGAGCGGAGGATTCCGGCAGAAGCGATGATAAAGAGCAGATCATTGATAAAAGGTTGCAAGTATATCATCTGCGAACAAAACCAATCCTTGATCACTACCAGCAACAAAACAAATTGTTTTTCGTTTCCGGGATGGCTCCCGTAAGGGAAGTAGCTGGTAAAATTGCCAGTCTGGTGGAATCAAAACTTCCATAGTACCCTAAAAAATTAATTGTCTGCAGACGACATGTAAATCAATTACAGAAAAATGAATTCAAATTTTATAGACTATATAAAAATACATTGCAGATCAGGTAAAGGTGGGGCTGGCTCCGTACACTTTCTCAGAGCAAAATATGTTCCCAAAGGCGGACCCGATGGAGGTGATGGAGGCAGGGGAGGACATGTTATTCTGAAAGGAAACCGTAACCTTTGGACACTCTTACATCTTCGATATACCC
>CAZPVB010000037.1:0-23859 GCA_964589855.1 uncultured Bacteroidales bacterium | reverse complement strand
GTTAAATGAATAAACAATTGCTTTTATAATGTTAAAAATCGTGTTTTGAAAAAAAATCAAATCGCTTTTTTGTTCTATAAACGTTAAAACAATTACTCTAAAGTACAAAAGATTTTAAACGGGAAACAAAAAAATGATGAAAAAACTTTTTAATCACAAAAATAAGTCATTGGAAAAATCATATATAACTGAATATCAAATACGTAAAACTTTCAATAGTTTATTTCACCATTCCATTTCATTGTTGCAGGATAATTAAAATTTAAAGTTTGAGTCCACTCTAAAAATTCAATTATCCACAGATTAAAACAGATTTACACAGATACTAAATACTGATAATCTGTGGTTTTAAAACAGAAAATGAACACAGATTTGCCTAAAACAGGTTTTCGGAGTGGACTCAGGTTTAGGATTACAGACCTCCCTTTCTAAAACGC
This sequence comes from uncultured Bacteroidales bacterium, assembly GCA_964589855.1. GTDB lineage: Bacteria > Bacteroidota > Bacteroidia > Bacteroidales > UBA7960 > SKVR01. The sequence continues at coordinate 23,422 of CAZPVB010000037.1, read as the reverse complement.
CATAACTTCCCGCAACCACAGAGCGGTTGCATGTTTTCCTTTCACACACAGGCAGGAGTTGAATATTCAGAGCATTTGGCAATATCAGATAAAAAAATACTATCAGAATCTGAATCAATTTATCTTTGCAAAAAATTTAGCAAATCAAAATCTGTTTATACGTTGGAAAATTTCTCTTCAAAATTATTACAAACCGCAGTAGAAGAATTCTCAAAACTACCAGGAATAGGTCGTAAAACCTCGCTTCGCCTGGTGCTCCATTTGCTCAGACAAAACGAAGATGAGGTTACCTTTTTTGCCGATGCCATCAGCAACCTCCGAAAAAATGTGGTGTACTGCAAAACCTGTCATAACATCAGCGACAGCGCACGATGTGAAATATGCAGCTCTCCTCGTCGCGACCGCTCTACCATTTGTGTGGTAGAAGACCTTCGTGATGTGATTGCCATTGAAAATACAGGTCAATATCATGGATTGTATCATGTGCTGGGTGGCATCATATCGCCCATGGATGGGGTTGGACCAGATGACCTTAATATTGAATCATTAATAGAAAGAACATCATCAACAGAAGAAGAGGTCAAAGAGATCATACTGGCATTGAATACCACCATGGAAGGAGATACAACTAACTTTTACATTTTCAGGAAACTGGAAGGAACCCCTGTAAAGGTTTCTACCATCGCCCGCGGCATTGCCGTAGGCGATGAGCTGGAATATGCAGATGAGATCACCCTGGGAAGATCCATTTTGCACCGCACTCCTTACCAAAGTATGATGAAAAGAAAATAGTTTCATTTGCAGGATGAATGTTCTGCTATCCTGAATGTCGAAATTATTGTGATGATTCGGTTCATTTGAGGAAATTAGTGCCACTATTTTTATTAGTTTTGAATGCTTTTTTAAACCAGGTAACAGTGAATCATGATCTGAAAAAACCAGGTTCAGTTAATAAAACAGCATTATTTTTTACAAGGTGCTTTCATGTTTTAAGAAAAGAGTATTTAATATTCAGGAAAGTTCTGATATTGTTTATCCAAAGAAAAAACATCGATCTAATCAAATTATTTTAGATGATCCTCTCCGTTGTTATAGTGAATTACAATGTAAAGTTTTTCCTTGAGCAGTGCCTCCAATCGGTATTTGCTTCAGGAAAAAACATTGATATGGAGGTTTTTGTAGTAGACAACAATTCTGTTGACGGATCAGTACCCTGGATACGTGAAAAATTTCCACAGGTAAAGATCATTGCCAACAAGCAGAATGTAGGATTTAGCAAGGCCAATAATCAGGCCATCCAACAATCGAAAGGCAAATATGTGCTCTTGCTCAACCCCGACACAGTAGTGGAGGATCATACCTTTGAAAAGGTACTGGATTTTATGGAAAAAACACCTGATGCCGGTGGTTTGGGTGTGAAAATGATTGACGGAAACGGCGACTTTTTGCCGGAATCGAAAAGAGGACTCCCTACCCCATCGGTTGCTTTCTATAAGATATTCGGTCTGGCAGCACTTTTCCCCAAATCAAAAATATTTGGAAAATACCACCTGGGATTTCTCGATAACCAAAAAATACATCAGGTAGATGTACTTTCAGGTGCCTTTATGCTTTTGCGCCGGTCGGCCCTCGAAAAATCAGGGTATCTTGATGAAACCTTTTTCATGTATGGAGAAGATATAGATTTATCGTACAGGATTGTGCAGGCAGGATACAAAAACTATTACTTTCCTCAAACACGTATTATTCATTACAAGGGTGAAAGCACCAAGAAAAGCAGCATCAATTATGTTTTTGTGTTTTACAATGCCATGATCATATTTGCACAAAAACATTTCTCGAAAAAGAATGCCCGGTTGTTTTCTTTCTTTATCAATATTGCCATCTATTTCCGGGCGTTTATTGCTATTCTCAACAGGTTTTTCAATCGTATTTTCACTCCATTGCTCGACGCCGGTATTGCTTTTGCCGGTATGTATTTTATCAAAGAATACTGGGAGGCGAATATTTTTAACTTTCAGGGAAATTATTACCCCCCCGAGTTTATGTATATTTTTGTACCTGCTTATATACTTGTTTGGCTCTTTTCTGTTTACATCAGCGGAGGATACGACAAGCCTCTGAAACTTTTCCGTATCATCAGAGGCATTGGTTTGGGTACGGTCATTATTTTGGTGATCTATGCATTACTGCCTTTATCTCTGAGATTTTCCAGAGCGCTTATTTTGCTTGGCGGATTGTGGGTGATGGTTAGTATGCTTACCACGCGAATGGTATGGCACCTGTTGCAATTTAAAAATCTTAATATCGGGCAGCAGCATCACAAAAGAATCGCTATCATCGGTAAAGGCACAGAGCCCCACAGGGTAGCCCTCATGCTCCGGCAAAGCGGAAGCAGTGCTTTTATTGGTTTTGTAAGTACTGCATCCACCAAACCCGACAAAGAAGGTTACCTCGGTACTATCAATCAGTTGAATGAGATCATAGAAGTTTACAACATCAATGAATTGATCTTTTGCGCCAGCGAAATGTCATCACAGTCGATTATTTCTATTATGTCGGGGTTGCATAAAAAAACTCTCCATTATAAGATCGCCCCGCCCGAAAGTCTCTTCATCATTGGAAGCAACTCCATTGATACATTCGACGATTTTTTTACTGTTGACATCAATACGCTTAACCAACCGGCCAATAAACGCAACAAAAAGCTTTTTGACGTTCTCACCAATGTTTTCATGATCTTTCTCCTGCCCGTTCATCTTCTGATCATCCCACAAAAAAAAGGGTTACTGAAAAATATAACAGATGTGATAACGGGCAAAAAGACCTGGGTAGGTTATCATCCCGGGGCACCCCATAAAGGCTTGCCCTCAATAAAACCTTCGGTGCTGAATCCGGCAGATGCTTTTTCTGATAAAGATCTGGATATAACCACACTGAAAAACCTGAATACCTTGTATGCTAAAGATTACAGAATAGATCATGATTTCAGGATATTCAGAAAAGCCTATAAACGTTTGGGGCAAAGATGGTGAACCATAAGATCAAACAATTGTTAGGATTAAAATTAATGTATAAGATTAAAACACATACTAAGATAATTTTGGAGTGTAATTGGTTATCTTATTTTTTGTTAGGTGGTTGGTGGATAGATAAGTGGTGTTGAATGGCAAGTAGTTGAAATTTTCAACAATTTGTTTTTTATGGATCTAAGAATAAATTAAAAAAGGAAGATTGAATGATCATATTACAGAAAGTATGAGTATGCAACAGGAACCGATCCATGACAATACTATTGACGCACATGCAGATGATGAAGATAAATGGAACGCAAATTACGCAGATTGAGCGGATTTACGCAGATTTCTTCTATCAGCGATGATCTGTAAAATCAGCGTCATCAGCGTTATAATACTAATTGTGGAAAATTCTAAACAGATAAAAAATACCAAAAATATTAAAAACAAAACCCTTGTATCAGAACGCATAAAGATATTTTTATGGCCAATTTTGAAATCATAATGCCCCGCATGGGAGAAAGTATAACCGATGCCACCATCACCAGGTGGTTAAAGCAACCTGGAGATCAGGTTGAAGAAGATGATCCGGTTGCTGAAATTGCCACCGATAAAGTAGATTCTGAAATTCCATCGCCTGTGGCAGGAGTGGTAAAAGAACTGCTTTTTAACGAAGGGGATGTAGCACAGGTTGGACAGCCGGTGATGATCATAGAAACAAGCGGTGAAGAAGAAACCAGCGAAACTGCAACCGGAGAGAGTGAGCAGGAAACATCAGCCCCTCCGGCAGAACTTAAGAAACAAGACCCCGAAACTCTTGTGGCGAAAAGTGATGATTTAACCCCCGGAAAACCAGGCATTGGTTCGCGAGGACCTTCGGGCAGGTTTTATTCCCCTTTGGTAAGAAGTATTGCTGAGCAGGAAGGTATTACCATGGCAGAACTTGAATCCATTAAGGGATCTGGTAAAGACAACCGGTTGATCAAAGAGGATCTTCTGAAATTCATCAATAGCAGAAAATCAACGGTTCAAACAGAAGATCAGGCATCACCTGTCACAACTGGAAGGGCAACTTCCACCAAACCCGCCTTGCCCGCGCCCCAACCCGGAAAAGGTGATGAGGTGATTGAGATGACACGCATGCGAAAACTTATCGTTGATCATATGGTGGCCTCGGAAGATACAAGTGTGCATGTTACTTCATTTATGGAAATTGATGTAACCAACCTGGTTAACTGGCGCGAAAAACACAAAACTGTTTTTCAGAAACGGGAAGGAGCAAAACTTACCTTTACACCAATATTTATTCATGCAGTTGCAAAAGCCATCAAAGATTTTCCGATGATCAACTCCAGCGTAAGCGGACAGAAGATCATTTTGCGAAAAGATGTGAATATAGGGATGGCGGCGGCGTTGCCAGACGGAAACCTTATTGTTCCGGTTATAAAAAAAGCAGATGAAATGAGCTTGATCGGTTTGGCAAAAAAAGTAAATGATTTTGCCAATCGTGCCCGCAACAATCAGCTCAAACCGGAAGAAATTCAAGATGGTACTTTTACACTAACCAACGTGGGTAGTTTTGATACCCTTTTTGCAACCCCAATCATCAATCAGCCCCAGGTAGCTATACTTGCCGTGGGTGCTATCAAAAAGAAACCCGTTGTACTTGAAACCGAACATGGTGATACCATTGCGATCAGAAGCATGATGTACCTGTCTATGTCATACGATCACCGGATCATTGATGGTGCGCTTGGCGGCATGGTATTGCAACGCATAGGTAATTATCTGCAAGACTGGGATATAAATCAAACCATCTGACATTTTACAGATAAATGCTGCGAGAGTGGCTTTTTGCGCTAAACTTTGTATACGATACAATAATAAACAACAAAAAAACCGGATCATTATCAGGAAATGATCCGGTTTTTTATGCCATTCATTGAAAGGGAACACCAATCAAAGTTCAACCAATATTTCTTCTGTATTTTTTTCATTGACTGTTTCAACCCCTCTCAGCACTTTCCATTGTTCTGTGCCGGGTTCGCCCACCTCAATGGTGTAGGTACCTTCTACAAAAACTTTAGGTGAGAAACGGTTTTCTTTGGCTCTTAGGGCATAAACCAGTTCATTGTCTGCTTCGTTGATTACCTTCACAACAGGAGGCATGCTGGTGCCCGATACGATCAGATCTGGTAACCATGCCACGGCATCTCTGCCATAATTATCGGTTTGCTGAATAACAACCGGCCATCCTTCATAAGGCTGGGCATCGGGTGCTTCAGGATCAATATGGCGGGGCCAGTTTTCAATGACGATATCCCTGGTTTTCTTATTAAACTGAATCAATCCATATCCGGTTGACCGGTCGTACAAACGAGAGGGTTCCATACCCGTAACAACCGGATTAGCAACTGCTTTAACGGTTACTTTATTTCCAAAACCGTCAGTAAACTCACCCAGATAAGGTGGTTCGCCTTCTTTTCTGTTTTTACCTGGTTCTGAAGGAAACCATCTTCTGGGGAAAAAATTCGAGATGGAGGGAACACAAATAGCAAACGGTCCATCACCCCAGTCATCAACACCATACTGAATGGTAGTTGCCAGGTGCTGATCACCGGCAATATGAAAAGCAAACCCTTTTCGTATGATCTTTACTGCCTCATCGCGCGCTGTTTTGGGCCATCCATTGCTATCCATGTCCTGGGTGGGAATATCATTTTCGGGATATTCACCGGGTTTAGTTATTCTTAACCTTGGTACAACCACATCGCTGATAGCCGAATCGGGTAATGTAGCAATAGTGGCAAAAATGGTTTGTGATATCAGGGATTTCATAATCGTTTGATCTGACCAATCGGCAACCCAGTGGTTCAGGAATGCTTCCTGTCGTTCGCCCAGCAGCTCAGCTTCTTTGGAATCCAGAAGTTTCGGATCATTGAAACGACTATTTTCCGGCCAACCGTTACTTATCTTCAGAGATTCAGGCAACACAGCATTGGGGTTGGTCTTCCATTTTCTATCCTCGATGATGGCAAAACTGATACCCCCAACATTCATGTCGGTGTAATAAACGGAAATTCCCTGCTTCACAGGAGTTGGATCATAAGGATCCGGGAGATGCGATGTTTGTGTTCGCTCTACCATGTTCACCCACTCGGGGTCCATTTTGTATCCACCATCGTCTTGCCAGACTTTTTGATTAGGATCAGGAGTTGCTTTCTTGCCGCCTGCACCCCAGATATTACCATGGTAAACATCGTGGTCGTCGGTAATCGCCACAGAGGGTATTTTCCGGAGCATCTCACCGTATTCCCAACCAAACATATACCATTTTCTCAAATAATCGAGTGTTGCCAGATCAACAGGACTTTGTACATGTCCGAAACCTCCACGGGGTTCATAGATCTGATCGCCGGTATAAACAAGCAAATCGGGATCATGCTTTAACACATTTTGTGTTACTTCTGTATTGGGAAAACCAAGGTCGTTATTTCCTGTAAAGGCAGCAACTTTTATAATTTCCTTGTCTACAGGGTCTTTGCGTATCGTTCCTGCATAATAATCGGTCACCTCCTCCTTGCCATCGGGCAACCAGGTATAGACTACCCTGTAAGGTATATCACCCGGTTTGTCAGAAACATCCACTTTAAAGGTGGCTGTTAACGACATGGGATCTATGGTCTCTTCATCAACTTTTTCCCATTGATCTGCTTCAGAAGAAAATTCCAGAGATGCTTTATCAGGCTGCTTTTCACCCAAAGGTGGAAATTGGGCAGTTATTTTGGTAATCCCTTTGCTACGTGTATATTGGGTAAATAAAACAGGTCCAAATTTTCTTTCGGGATAATAATGAAGCTTAGAACCACCTATTTGCCAGTTATCAAACCAAAGAGACGGTGATCTCACATCGCCGTATATTTCTTGTTCAAAATCCGCCTTAAGGGCAATATTACCGGTAAGATAAGTCTTTTCAATCCAGGTTGAAAATTGGGACAGTTGTTCATCTGTGTTTTTGTCAAATGCATTTAGTACCAATTGAATTTCATTCTGATTGGTTTCACCCGTTTCAATACGCAGGGTAATGCCTTCATTGCTCAATTTTTCCAGAAGTTGTTTATTTCCGTCCTCATCATTGCTGGCCTTATCAGCCATATCTCCGATAAAAAGATCACCAGAGGTGCTTATACCAGCAGGTATCCCTTTGCCATAAACTGCATTATCGCGATAATCATTGAACTGGCCGCTGGCGCCAATCAAAAATCCGCCCCAACCTTGCGCTTTGGCAACCAAAGATGAATCTATAAAACCCACATCGGTTTGCATGGTAAAATGGGTTCCACTTTCTTCCAGCATCCACGTGATAAGGTGTACCGAACGATTCTCATCTGTTACCAGACATTCTAATCGTCCATTGTTGATCTGCCAATCCTGCAGCGGATTAGACCAGTAGTCGGCACCTATCCAGGTTTGCTGTCCGGGCAAATCCCATGTGCTTTGAAAATGCTCTGATTTTTGGGTGCATGAAAGTGCGCCAACAAGAAAAACTAAAAAAATAAAAAAGTTGCTTTTTTTCATGATCACGAATTTTTTGAACTGGTTAGTAAATTTACAGGCTGTGCAAAAGCATGTATGGTGAAAAATAATCTGTTTAACTGATATCATTGAACATCTGAATGATTACAATGCTATTTTACTTTTTTAATATCTGATCAATCGTTTTATCTGGGAAGTACCCTTTAGATTTGTTGCTTTAAGAAAAAATACACCTTTTGTCAAAAAATCAGGTACTTCCACCTCGAAGGCATAATGATCTTTTTGCCAAAATTCTTTCTCAAACTGCATTACAGAAATTCCTTTCATATCAATCAATGAAAACGAATATTTCCCTGGAGTAGCAATATCAACGGATACTTTAAATTTTTGCTGAAATGGGTTGGGAACAGGATCGTATAGCAAAAATCCAGGATTTATCTTATCATCATTAACCACGGTATTTACAACAGCTTTATTTACGGCAATGGTTTTCGTACTGCCATCCCAGTTGAGTTTTATCTTCAGTTTTTGACCAGATGCATCCCGGAACCATCCTGTAACTGCGGTCTCAAACTCATTTGCTGAACTATATTCCAAAAGATCTGTATCATTGATCATTACGGTTTCAGGAGAGTCTGTGATTCGCATCAGTTCAAAAGTAATTTTGCGGTTTTCCGGTGCATTTTCATAAGTGTATCCGGTTTTTGACAGTTGTATGGTTATGTCGTCATTTTCGAAATGTCCTTCAAATGAAATCATTTCATATTGCTGATTTTCAATGGTACCCGTTGAGGTGCCATCATCAGCAAACATGTATCCTTCAGAAAAAGAGACATTTTGATCTGGAAAATATTTGATCACCAATTCTTCTGAATTGTAGGAAGCAGTATTTTTTAATGATTTTGCTGTAGGGATAAAGCTGCCTGCTCTCACAAAAACCGGAATGTCTTCGATAGAGCAGTTTACAGTATAGGAGTTTCCACCTTCGTATTCCGTCAGGTCATGAAAATTTAACCATTTGCCTTCCGGGAAGTCAACCATACGCTGCGAAACTGAATAATCCAGTACTGGTGCGACCAGAAAGTCTTTCCCCCATAAATAGGCATCATTGACATTATTCAACAATTGATTTTCCGGTTCATAAAAATTAATTTGTCTGGTCATAGGAGTTCCCCACAAAGTATTTTCATAAGCCAGTGTATAATTGTATGGTAGCAACTCGTATCTGAGTTTTATATATTTTCGCATAATACTTTTAAACGGATCAGGGAAATTTACAGGTTCGGTGGTTCCAACGCCATGCAGGCGCAGGATAGGTGCAAAAACCCCAAACTGCACCCAACGGGTAAAAAGTTCGCTGTCGTTGTCGTTGCCTACAAAACCCCCAACATCAGAATGCATATACCCCAGTCCCGACATTCCCGCTCCCAGCATCAGTGGTATTTGAGCACGCAATCCCCCGAAACTTCGCTGTATGTCGCCCGACCAGGGAAAAGTAGAATACCTTTGCATTCCGGCAAAACCCGATCTGCTTAGGTTAAAAAGCCGTTGATGAGGATAATGCAAAGCATAATTTTCATCAATAAATCTGGCCCATATCAGAGAGTAAATATTGTGCACCGATTTGGCTTCACCCATCTGATGGTGCATTTCCCACGGATGTGTTTCAGGTTCGCCCAGATCGCACCACCACCCTCCTACTCCTTCCTCAATGCGCGCCTGATAAAAATCCCACATCCAATCCTGTGCTGCTGTTTGGGTAAGGTCAAGCAATGCAGCATCTCCGGCCCAGAATCCCCAGATTACATAAGGCTCTCCATCGCTATTAGTAGCCAAGAGTTGGTTTTGTGCAAGGTATTCATAGTTTACAGAATTGAGAGTAAAGTAGGGTTCTGTAATCAGAACGGTTTGCACATCTTCTTCTTTAAAATCGCTGATCATGGTTTCCGGATCAGGAAAACGGGAATGATCCCAGTCAAGATTTCCCATGTCGTTGGTTGTTCCAAACCAATAAAGGTCCAGAATAAGAGCATCAAGGGGAAAGTCTTCCTCCTGTATCTTATTTACAATATTGCGTGCCTCGGTTTCATTTTCATAACCATATTTGGATTGTATGTAGCCAAGTGCCCAAAGAGGCGGCAATTTCTGCTTTCCGGTCAGTTGGGTATATTGATCCATGATCTGCTCAAAACCATTTCCTGTCATAAAATAATACCTCAGTCGCCCCCCTTGCGTGTTGTAGACGATCTTTTGCTGATCTGCCGATCCCAGATCCAGGTCGGCAGGATACCGGTTATCAAAAAATAAACCGTATAGTTTGTCTGACACAACAAAAGGTATGCTGATATTCAATGTTGGAGTGTTGTTGCTGTATCCGTAATGTGCTTCATTATAGATACGCAGTTTTTCACCTTTACGGTTAAGAGGTATGGCGCGGGATCCGCCCCCATAGAAGTTTTCTTCTTCTTGCTGTTCAAACGCTATCGCTCCACCGGCAGGATTGGCATAAAAACCTGTTGATTCGCGGAGTAATGTATCACCATTGACAATATAATGCAACAATAAAGGTGATTTTGTGATATAGACCTCAAGGAATGAAGAAGAAAAACTCAAAAAATCATCATTTTCAACAAGCACTGGTTCAGTTGATTGAGGATTTGCTATCACAGTAAAAGTAGTATCGGAAACAAAAACATCTTTGGGAATAAATTCTGCTTTTACCATTTGGGGCGTAAAGAACTGAATTTCAAAATTTCCGTTCTCTGATTCAATTTCCAGTTTCTGATCCGTCATTTGATGTGAAATATAATTCCCGGGCACTTGTTTGTTGATATCAACAAAAATATCCTGGTTGTTCTCTGATCTTCCCACAAGAGAATAATCTTCATTATGAAACAACATAGCAAGTTGAAGCACCTGTTCATCCGGATCAATTTCGTAAAATTCATCAATTTGAAAAGATATCTCATACAGGTCATTTCCCAGAGGCGTCATAAGGGTATTTGGGTTTACCTCGCCCCAGTTGTTGCGCACATGCTTCCAGTCTGCAGGACCGTTGCTATCAGTGGTAATTACACCTGTATAAGTATATACATTTCCCTGATAACCCTGTAACTCACCATTTCCCTTACTGGCATCAAAGGTTAGGGTTACATAGGATTGGGTTTGTGCATCAGGAGGGTTGATGGTAACTACCTGCGATGAAATAAACCAGGGATATGCAAGAAAGTAAATAAAAAAGTAAAATTTTGGGAACATATAAAACGGATTAAGGAGGTGACATTAAAAACATGGGTTTTCTTTCCAGCAATGCTTTCGGTTTTATTTAACAATAGGCAAATTTGCCATGCGTCAAGTGCTTTTAAACACATTAAAAACTATTTGAATCAAAAAAAGGGTTATCTGCCGATTTGATTTCAAAAAGAGCAAAGTCTATTTATAGTTTCAAAGTTATTACTTTTTCCCTGTTAATAATAAATACCATATAACCATTCCTGGTCATATTTTTTTCTGTTCGTTGCAAAATCTTCTTATATCTTTGTTGGATAGTTGCTTTATGCTGTCAGGTGTTTTCAGAATTGAATGATTCCGGCCAGCAAATATTCAACCAGGATCTACAGTTAGTGAACCATTGATTTAGTAGACAGGATCTTTCAAAAACAAAGGTCTGAGTTCTTTCAACCCTCTTCAAACCATTAAAAAAGAATTTATGTACATTTCAACGTTAGACTGGATCATCATCGTCTCTTTTTTGGTCTTCAGTATGGGGATAAGTTTATATTTGTCGAAAAGAGCCGGAAAAAGCACAACAGATTTTTTTCTCACAGGCAGAAATTTGCCATGGTATATTGCGGGTACCAGTATGGTTGCCACTACTTTTGCTGCAGACACTCCCCTTGCGGTAACCGAGCTGGTGGCACAAGGGGGTATAGCAGGCAACTGGCTTTGGTGGAACATGCTTTTTGGAGGAATGCTCACCGTTTTTTTCTTTGCCCGCCTGTGGCGAAGGGCAAATATCATGACAGATACTGAGTTTGTCTCTATAAGATATTCGGGGAAAGCAGCACGCTTTTTACGGGGGTTCAGAGCTGTTTATATTGGCATTATCATGAATGGTGTGGTGATGGCCTGGGTAAATCTGGCCATGGTAAAAATATTGCAGGTCATGTTTCCCGATCTTACCCTTTGGGGGATTCAGCAAGTCAGTTTTTTAGGGATCACTTTTAGTGCCCATCTTTTAGTGGTGGGTATGATGATGATCTTTGTGGCGATCTACTCATCTCTATCTGGTTTATGGGGTGTTTCAATTACCGACTCTTTTCAATTTGTGATCGCCATGGGAGGTAGTATTATCCTCGCTATCGTTGCGCTTGATCATGTAGGAGGCATCAGCGGATTAAAAACATCTTTGCAGCATATAGATTGGGTGTTCGATTATCTGCCCGTTGTAGGTGATCAGACTTTAGTACAAGAAGCATCGGGTATTCTGCAAATGAGCGTTGTGGCAGTGGTTGCTTACCTGGGAGTGCAATGGTGGGCCAGCTGGTACCCCGGGGCAGAGCCCGGCGGTGGGGGTTACGTAGCCCAACGGATGATGTCGGCCAAGGACGAAAAGAATTCGTTGCTGGCAACGCTATGGTTTCAGATAGCACACTTTGCTATACGTCCCTGGCCCTGGATATTGGTGGCACTGGCAGCACTGGTCATGTACCCCGATGCCACCGATAAGGGTGCCACTTATGTAATGGTGATCAGAGACCTTTTGCCTTCAGGATTGCTTGGCCTTTTGATGGCTGCGTTTTTTGCTGCATATATGTCAACCATTGCTTCACAGACCAACTGGGGTACTTCCTACATCATCAACGACCTTTACAAACCATTTATAAAACCAGGTGCCAGCGAAAAATATTATGTAAAGGTATCGAGGGTAACTACCTTTTTACTGATCATTTTTTCTTTGATCATTACCACTCAATTCGACCGGATAAGCGATGCATGGAGGTTTATTCTTGCATGTAGTGGTGGTATTGGTCTTGTTTTATTGTTGAGATGGTTTTGGTGGCGTATCAATGCCTGGACGGAGATTGCCGCTATGATAGCACCCTATGCCATTTATCCCATCCTGGCATTTCATTTTAAGCTGGCATTCGAGCCTACTTTGATCATTATTGTGGTTTGGTCAACTTTGGTTTGGATGGTGGTTACGTATTTCACCCGTCCTACCAACAGCAACACCCTCAAAGCGTTTTACAAGAAAGTGCACCCCGGAGGCCCCGGATGGAAACCCATTGCGGCAGAAATGCCGGAAGTAAAACCTGATAAGGGAATGGGTTTGATGTTTGTTAATTATATTGCCGGATGTTTTTTGGTGCTGTTTTCTCTTTTTGGTATCGGAAGAATTATTTTTGGAATGTATTTAGATGCCATACTCTTTTTAGTTATTGCAGGCATAGCAGGTTTTATCATATACCGCAATCTTTCGCGCACAGGATGGGAAAAAGTAATTGAATAGAATTTAACATTTAAACAATTATCCTCCCGTTTGTTTTTATTATTTATGAGTCCACTCTGAAAAGTTTATTATCCACGAACCGGAGCGAAGCGGAGCTCGACAAAGTCAATTACACGAATTGACACTAATTCAAATATTTAATATTCAGATAATTAAAAACATAGAATTTTCACGAATTTCCCGAAAACTTGTTTTCGGAGTGGATTCATTTATGAAACATTATTTACTCAAATCCCCTCATAATGAGAAATTCACCTTGGTTGATCATGCTGCTCCTTTTTTTGCTTTCTACATTTGTTCCTCATGCCAAAGGACAATTTTATGATGCCGGACAAGATCCATTCTCTATACACTGGGAGCAAATACAAACCGAAAATTTTCAGGTCATTTTCCCTGAAGAATATTCAGGACAGGCACAATATGTAGCCAATTTGCTGGAGTATGCCTATAAACATGCAGGAGAGAGCATGGAGCACAAACCCCGCAAAGTGTCTGTTATTATTCATAATCAAACAGTTATATCCAATGGATTTGTTTCCTGGGCTCCGGCGCGCATAGAACTATACACCCAGGCACCTGCCGATAACGACACCCATTTGTGGATGGACAGACTGGTAGTGCACGAATTCAGACATATAGTACAAATAGACAAACTTAATCAGGGCATTACCAAAATCCTGAGTATCCTGTTCGGAGAGGCAGGAACCGGGATTGTGCTCGGATTGCATATGCCCCTGTGGTTTATGGAGGGTGATGCAGTGGTTACCGAAACCGCTTTTACCCATTCGGGAAGAGGCAGATTGCCTGAATTTGAGCAGGGATTGAGAGCACAGGCACTCAACCGGGGTATCTATTCTTTTGATAAAGCACAATTTGGGTCGTATAAAGATTATGTACCCAGTTATTATGAGTTGGGATACCATATGGTAGCGGCAGCAAGGGTAGAATACGGAAAGTTTTTCTGGAGCAACGCAGTGGATCATGTAGCACGTAAACCCTGGATAATCGGTTCATTCTCAAGAGGAATGAAAAAACAATCCGGTAAAGGAATACAAAAACATTATAAGCATACGTTTTCGATGCTCGATTCGGTTTGGAGTGAGCAAAAATCCAAACATCAATACACCATAACAGAGCAAATATCACCTCACAATCCATTATATGCCAATTATAATCCGGTGTTTCCCAAAAATGATTCGGTAATCATTGCATTGAAAACAGGTTTAAAAGAAATTCCGCAGATAGTAAAGATTACCCATGGAAAAGAAAAAAAACTTTTCTATCCGGGTTTTTACTTTCCTGATGCTTTTGATTTTGCCCACAACACAGTGGTATGGAACGAACAGCGGCCAGACCCCCGTTGGGAGCATAGAAACTGGTCGGAGATTATGATCTATGACCTGGTTAGCAGAAAAAGAACACGATTAACCTGGAAAACCAGGTACTTCTCCCCCACTCTGTCTCCTGATGCAACAAAAGTTGCCGTTACTGAAACCACAGATACAGATAAAAACTATCTTGTTGTAATAAACACTGCCACCGGTGAAGAGATCAGCCGCTTCCAATATCAAAATAATGATTTCATTCAACATCCTGCATGGCATCCAGAGAAAGATCTGATCGTGATAACTGCTCTCGATAAAAATGGAAAGAGAATTGATGTTATCAACCCTCTCACACAACAAGTGCAAAATATCCTTCCATCTACCCATACTCAGATTAGCAATCCCGCATTTTGGAAAGACCAGATCATTTTTTCAGCAGCCTGGTCAGGTATTGATAATATTTATGGAGTAGATTTAGAAACCGGAAATGTTTCCCAACTCATTTCTGCTCCATTTGGCGCCATAAATCCCTTGCCAGGCAGAAAGGGAGAAAAAATTTACTTCGCTGGTTATTCCGATAAGGGTTATCATGCTTTTTCTGCCCATCGAAAAAACTTACACGCTTTGCCTCTGGACAAAGTAAAAGACCATTCAGTAAATTTTTATAAAACCTACAGCGAACAGGAAACGGGCGTGATGGGCGATAGCAGTATGGTTCAGAAAACTTATGATACCAAGCGCTACAGCAGGCTAGCCCATCTTTTTCACCTTCATAGCTGGATACCAGCTTCCCTTGATGTAGATGCCCAGGAAGTAAATCCTGGTGTTTCACTGCTTTTTCAAAACAAACTCAGCACATCTTTTGCCAATGTGGGATATTTGTGGGATGTAAATGAGCAGACAGGAAAAGTCAGCGCCAGTTATTCCTACCATGGGTTGTATCCTCTGATTAACCTGAATGCTTCTACCGGGCAGCGAAGGTATTATTACACTGATAATGGAGAAGAAAAAAACTTTTTGTATGGAGAAAGAAATTTCGACCTTACCTTCTCCCTGCCACTTCAGTTTCGCAAAAACGCATTCTTTTTAGGTTTGCGGCCCACCATTGGTATGGGATATCTGCAAATAAACGCTAACAGAAACACTCCGGAAAGATTTTCTATAGATAACCAAAATTTTTCGTTTCAGGATAATGAAATTTATCAGCAGGAATATGGTGTTTGGGCTTATTATCAAATGAGAACAGTGAAACGGGATATCTACCCTCGGTGGGGACAAATACTCGACATCAGATACCGTCATACACCATTTTTTGAAGAAGGCAATAGCAGCGTGGCTGCTATCCGAAATATATTATATATACCCGGTATTTTCCCCCACCATGGCATAAGACTATCGGCGTCGTGGCAGGAAAGACTTTCAAACCCTTATACTTTTGGCAATGTGATTTCTTATCCGCGGGGTTTCTATAATTTAAATCACCAGTCATTTTCTTCCTATACAGCAGATTATGCTTTTCCTGTTTTGTATCCGGATTTAAGCATCAAGTATCTGATCTATCTCATGCGAATCAGAGCCAATTTATTTGCTGACTATGCAGAAGGAAAACACTTTCCAGAGGAACAAAACCAGACCACTTTGAGCGAATCCTATTTTTCCTACGGCATTGGAATTAGAGGTGATATGCATTTGTTTCGTATCTTACCCCTTATTACCCTGGGTGTTCAAATATCTTTCACCGACGATAAAAGAACAGATTTTCAATTACTTGCAGGTTTTTCAATCAATTAAAAAATATCATCCCTGCCAGCAACTTTATATTTATTTCCAAATTCGGACAATAATCACTATTTTTGGAATTCCTAATTAAACCCCTGTATTTTTTAACGCTTCCACATCATGGTGAATTCTGATTCAGATAAAAATTCTTATCCAGACAAAAATATCAAAAGTCTCAAGGAAGAGAATTACGAATTTGAAGCATTGAATGAAGAGTATCTTCAAATGAACGAAGAACTGAAAAGTTTGCTGGAAGAACAACAATCGCTTAATCAGAGATTAAAAGAAAGAGAAAAAATCATTCATAACATTCTTAATTCGGTGGATGAAATGATCTGGTCGCAAAAGATTGGCCATCATCAACCCGACTATATCAGTACTTCCTGTAAAAGAGTATTGGGTATTGATGCATCTGAAATGAAAGAAAATATTGAACGATGGAAGGAGATTATACATCCGGACGATAAAGGATATGTGATCAAAAATATCGAAAATTTTGAACCACTTCGGTATTTTGAAATGGAATACAGGATTGTTTTGCCCAATGGCAATATAAAATGGATATTGGATAAAAGAAAGATTACCTATGACGAAAAAAACAGACCCCTCAAAATTGATGGACTGGCTGCAGATATTACTGTTAAAAAGAGGTCGGAAGAGAAATTAAATATCTCTCAGAAAACCTATGAGGGCATTCTTGATAGTATAAATGATGCTGTATACATTCAGGATCAGCATGGTTTTTTTCTGAATATAAACAAAGCGGCTGAAAAGATTGAAGGACTCTCAAAAGATCAGATTATAGGAAAAAATATCGAAGATCTTGATCCTGAAAACAAAAACAACTCCCGGAAAATTCTTGAAACCATCAAAAAAGCATATAACGGTAAACCTCAACTTATCGAATTTTATGGTAAAAGTAAACATGATAAGGAGTTTATACAAGAGGTAAGCATATCGCCCTGCTATTACTTTGGTGAAAAAGCGGTGATAGCAGTAGGAAGAGATATTACCGGACACAAAAAAAATGAAATCAAGATCAAAGAACAGGCTACACGTCTCAATGCTATTTTGAAAGCGCTTCCCGACCTTTTGTTCATTACCGACAAAAATGGTTTTTATAAAGAGGTATTCACGCACGACCCATCTGATAAGGTAGTAGAATCAAAAAAAGTAGAGGGTATTAATGTAAAAGATGTATTTGGAGAAAAAGAGGGTGAAAGGCATATAAAAGCTTATCGCAATTGTGTAGAAAGTTCGGAAATGACCATACTGGAATACCAGATACAGGAAAGCGAAAACAAACAATATTTTGAAGCCAGATTATCGCCACTTACCGATGAACTGGTATTAGCGATCGTGAGAGATATTACTGAAACCCGGTCGTCGGAAGAAAAACTTTCCAGGGAACAAAGGTTGCTTCAGTCGCTTATGGATAATATACCGGATACGATCTACTTTAAGGACAAGAAAAGCAAATTTACAAAGATAAATCTCTCCCAGGCTAATATTATGGGTTTGAAAAACCCTGAAGATGCATTGGGTAAGACCGATTTTGATTTTTTTAATTCAGAACATTCGCGCAAGGCATACCAGGAAGAAAAATCATTGCTCAAAACCGGAAAACCTATTTTGGGCAGGATAGAACACATTAAAACCAGCCAGGGTTGGAGGTGGCTGAATGCCAGTAAAGTACCCATTAAAAATAACGACGGGGAAATTACCGGATTAGTGGGGGTATCAAGGGATATTACACAATTGGTGAAAACCCAGGAAAAACTGGCACAAAGTGAAGAAAAATACAGAAATATCACCGAAAATGCCTTTGACGGTATTTATATCCGCAATGGAAAATATTTTGAATATGTAAATGACAGATTTTGTAAAATTACCGGATACAGCAAAAAGGAATTACTGGCAAAAAATTTTGATCATAAAAAAATATTAAAGACAGAAACTCCAAAAAATAGTGTGCCATTTCCGAAAGAGTTACATGCTGCGAGCAAAACCCGCGAAGGAATCATTGTAGACAAAGATGGAAAAAACATACAAGTAGAATACAGTACTTCGCAGATTGTAATAGAAAATAAAAATCTTGTAATGGGTATCATTCGTGATATTACAGAGCGGAAAAACAATGAAGAACTGAGAAACCAGGTTTTGTTGAGCAAAAAATCAGCAGAATTCAAGCAAAAATTTCTTGCCAACATGAGCCATGAGATACGCACTCCGCTCACCGGTATTCTGGGTATGGTAGATCTGCTTTCAAAAACCCACCTTGATGATCATCAGCGCGAATTTATCAATACTCTAAAACTTTCCGGGGTAAATCTCAGGGAGATTATCAACCTGATCCTTGACTATTCTAAGATTGAAGCAGGAAAGATTGTTTTAAAAAAAGAAGTTTTTGAAACCAATCAGATCTTTGAGAGTGCCGGAGCCCTTTTTAAAACCATTTGCAAAAAGGATATCCGCTGGGAAACATACGTTGATCCGAAACTTCCGCAATACCTGTTGGCTGACCAACACCGGATTTTCCAGATCGTTAATAACTTTGTTTCCAACGCGGTGAAATTTACTTTTGATGGAAAAATTGAACTCAGAGCACTGCTGCAACCCAATCAAATATCATTGGATTATAATGGCAGTGACGAATCAGGGCCCGATGAACTGATTGTAAGAATGGAAGTAATTGACACCGGGATTGGCATTAAAAAAGAAAAAATCCCAGCGCTGTTTTTACCTTTTTCACAGATAGGACAGGAAGAAACCAGGTATTTTGAAGGTACAGGCCTGGGGTTGTCTATTAGCAAAGAACTTACAAAACTTATGGGCGGAGAAATTGGCGTTGAGAGCGACCCCACCAAAGGCAGTAAGTTTTGGTTTACCTTTAAAGCAAAATCGGCAAAAAAACCAGAAGAACCCAAATCATTATCTGATCATCCAACCCATGAAAGGAAATCACTGAACATTCTTTTTGCTGAAGATCAAAGGGTGAACCAAATGGTGATATCGCTCATGATGAAAGAACTGGGGCATACCTGCACTACGGTAAAAAACGGAAAGGAAGCCATTGAGACGTATCCCACTAAAAAATTCGATCTTATACTTATGGACATTAAAATGCCTGTAATGGATGGAATTACCGCTACTCAAAAATTGAAAAACACATATAAAAACCTTCCTCCAATTGTTGGATTAAGTGCCAATGCTTTTGAAGGCGACCGCGAAAAGTACATGAACAGGGGAATGGATGAATATCTTACAAAACCTCTTGAAGTAAAAGATTTTTTGCTTGTTCTTGATCAACTTAATCTTTAATTCAGCACCTCATTTTGTGATTGACTAACTTGCCTCTACCTTATCACCTTCGAAAACCTATACCAGATACCTTTCAACCCGTTTTCAAAAATGGGATATTCATTTTAATGGAGCTGAAGGTTTAGGTGTAATTTCATTATTATGTCATCGGTATTCGATACAACCAAACAAAAGTGTAATGGCATTCTCCTAAACGCTTTTCACTCCCAATAATATGGAAAAAGCATCATGCACATCTTTTTCATCAACCACTATGGTGATCTCATTGGTTGTGGAAATAACCTCACAGATATTAATACCTGCCCAGGCCAGGTTTTTCATCAAAAAATAATATATTCCCGAAACTTCCGTATTTTTTTCCGGTAGTTTGATGGTGATAGAGCTTAATTTTTTCTTCCTGCTTAAAATCTTTTCACGGGCATAAATTGCCTCTACCCGTTTTTCGAGCAATGTACTGGCTACAATAGTAGTTTCAAAAACACCTTGAGAAATGGTACAAAATATGTCGTTCTCCTGGGCTACTTCTTCCATCAATTGTTGGTTGCACCTGTTTAGTTCAGCGGAATTGGCGATGGTAAAATCATGCAGGTCCGATCTTACAATTACATCTCCCATCTTACTCATAAAATCTTTGATCTCCTTGCTGATCTTAAAACTTCGTCCTGCAGGACGACGGTTGATGGCCATAATGATGGCACCGGTTTGTATTTCCCGGCCCGATATTTTTTCCAGTTCAGGTTGTAAATTCCTTGCCAGCGATGATACGTTGATCAATCCCTCGGAAAGTGCTTCCTCCAGAAAAGGAGATCTGGCTATTAATTTGTCTACCAATTGGGATATATTCATAAATTCATTTTTCTTTTATCAAGGAGTTTCCTTCCGTTAAATTATTAACACAAAGTTATAGATTTGTTTATTACAACGAAATATTTTCTGATGTGAAAATCTTATACTTAACTTTGCATCGTTTTTCGACTAAACACCAGAAAACGAATCATTGAATACTTTTTACAAACCATTTTATTGGCTAATAAAAAGCAGATGTAACAAACGCAAAGAACCAATTAAATTCATGGATATTTTAAAATTTGGCGGTACATCGCTGGCAAATGCAGAAAGAATAAAAACAGTATCAGCCATTATAGATAAGCACCCTGATTGTATTGTAGTTTGTTCGGCAATGTCGGGTGTAACGAACAATCTTGAAGAAACGGCAGCACTCTGGAAAAAGGGCAGCACGCTGGATGCAAAGCAAAAACTTGCCAGTATCAGTTTTAGGTTCGAACAGGAAACGATAAAACTTTTGCAGGGTAACTCAAATCTTACTGATGAAACCTTTCAGGTTGTAAAAAAATATTTTTCCCTGGGTTATGAGATCATTGAAAAGAAATATGACAGCAATAGTCACAAACTACTTTTGTCATTGGGGGAAATGATCACCTCAGCCATGTTAAGAAACTACCGTATGCGGCAAAAGCAGAAAACCACCTTGCTTAATGCCCCAGCATTTATTAAACTGAATGAGATTGATGAACCGGTTTTGCATGATATAGAACAACGCCTGAAGAGTTTGAAGGAATTTGATGGGAAGGGTGTTTATATAACACAGGGATTCATATGCTCATCGCATGAAGGATACGTAACCAATCTGAAAAGAGGCGGTAGTGATTATACCGCAACTTTAATTGGTGCGGCAATAAATGCAAACAGGGTTGAGATATGGACCGATATCGACGGATTGCATAACAACGATCCCCGTTATATATCTGATACTTCACCCGTTCGGGAGTTATCTTATGCCGAGGCATCTGAACTTGCCTACTTCGGTGCCAAAATACTTCATCCTTCCTGCGTAAGGCCTGCCCGGGAAAGAAACATCCCTGTATATCTAAAAAACACGCTCAATCCGGCAGCTTGTGGCACGGTGATACGGAAAAATAAATCATCAAACCGGATCAAAGCTATAGCGGCAAAGGATAACATCACAGTTATAAGAATAACCTCGGGGCGTATGTTCAATGCATATGGTTTTCTCAGGAAACTCTTTGAAATATATGATCAGTTGAAAATACCTGTTGATGTAGTAACAACCTCCGAGGTATCCGTTTCCATGACAATTGATGATGATTCCAGGTTGCCTGAACTGGAGCAGGCACTTCTTCAATTAGGGCGTATTGAGGTAGAAAAGAATCAATCCATTATATGTGCAGTAGGCGATGTTCCTCATCATTTTTCAAACATACTGAACCTGGTAAACAATTATGATATTAAAATGATCTCGATGGGCGGAAGTTCCCATAATGTTACCCTGGTATTACCCCTCGAACAAAAAATAGATGCTTTACGTTCTCTTCATCAATTATTTACCAAAAAATCCTCCCCAAAAAAACAACCATGTCTCAATATCAGTCACTAAAAACCCCCTGTTACCTTTATGATCTGGATTTGCTTGCTCACACTCTCGACAGGGCAATGAATGCATCTGAACCTTATGGTTACAAGATCCATTATGCTATAAAGGCAAATAACAATCCGGCAATTACCCGTACCATAATGAAAAAAGGAATGGGGGTAGATTGTGTAAGTGGGAACGAGATCACCGAATCTTTAAGGGTAGGTTTTGCTGCTTCGCAGATTGTATATGCCGGGGTTGGAAAATCCGATACGGAAATTGAAACTGCTTTACGAAATCAGATATTCTGTATCAATTGTGAATCTATTGAAGAGCTGGAGGTGATCGATCAAATTGCTCAAAAAATCAATCTGAGCGCACCCGTTGCCTTGCGTGTAAATCCGGGTGTTAAAGCCAATACACATCATTATATAACCACCGGATTGGAGGAAAATAAATTTGGTATTCATTTGTCTCAATTACAACAGGCACTTGATTTTTGCGAACGATCCAAACATATAGACTTTATGGGAATCCATTTTCATATCGGATCTCAAATTACAGGTTTGGAAGCCTTTGCTCAATTGGCAGAAAAAGTAAATGACATTTGGACGAATTATGATATTGATCAATATGGTGGAAAAATATTAAATTTAGGTGGGGGTCTGGGAATTGATTATCTGGCCCCTGATGAAAATCCTGTTCCTGATTTTGATTCTTATTTTAAGACCTTTCATCAAAACCTGCAAATACCCAATCATATTTCGGTGCATTTTGAATTGGGAAGAAGTCTGGTGGGGCAATGCGGACAACTGATCACAAAAGTTCTGTACACAAAAAAAGGGGTAAACAAGGATTTTGTAGTTACGGATGCGGGCATGACCGAACTTATGCGTCCTTCGCTTTACCAGGCAGTTCACCGAATCAAAAATCTGACTTCGCAAGGGGAGGCGTTTATTTATGATGTTGTAGGCCCCGTTTGTGAATCGAGCGATGTATTTTCCAAAAATGTATCCCTACCACACACCAAACGTGGAGATATTTTATCAATATCTTCCTCAGGTGCTTATGGAGAAAGTATGACACTTAATTACAACATGCGGAAAAAAGCAGAGAACTATTTTATTGAAAATAGTAAAATCCTGGGAAACCCTGAAATTCTGAAAGAAACCTATTAAACAGTCAAAAGTTTTTATCTGAATACTTATTTTCGCCCGGGTATTTTTAAGGGACAAGGGTTTCCAAAGTGTTTCCGAGCAATGACAATACTATTGACACACATACACACGAATGATTAAATTTCGCAGCATGGCAAAATACAAAACAGTATTTTGGCGAGCTCCATCTGACCGAATTAATCAAATTATATTCAGATGAACCGAGCCATGACAAAATTTTTGACACACACGCGGATGATTATATTTCCTAGCCTGGTAAAAAGTACAAAACCTGAGTTTTGGCGAGCTCCATCTGACCTATTTAATAAAATTATATTCAGATGAAATCAAAGAAACATAAAAAAGTCATCATGACACCATGA
>CAZPVB010000036.1:0-24108 GCA_964589855.1 uncultured Bacteroidales bacterium | reverse complement strand
CGGTGATCACAAAAGAGGCCAGCAGAACCAATCCCAGCAGAAAACCTGCCAGATAAGGGTTCATGTAAGGTTTAGGTTTATTTTCTTCCATAAGGCTTATGTTTTTGCGTGAATGGTTGTTGTATTCATTGGGTTTTGCTTCAGCATCCTCCTTCTACAGTGGTAGATTCTTCTGTTTCTGTGGGAACGGTATCCTGTCCGGAATTACCAGCATTGGGAGCAAGATGTTTGCGGGAAACCGGAAAGTCCGAAATGTGCATCTCCTGAAACCATTTGTTTGGGTTTGTTTGAGTTTGCATCAGCGTTTCATACATAAACGAATTGGCTCCATAGTCAAGATTTTTGAACTGATACCCCAGCACACTTAAAAATCCGCTGACATAACTCGCGTTTTGCCCGGTAAAGCAATACGTTACAATAGGTTTGTTGGTGGGAAGCGTATAAATATCTTCGGTACTATGCAATGATTTTTTAGGATTATACTGTACTGCTGTGGGTAAATGCCCCATGTTGTAAAGCGCTTCTGGCCAATAATTTACAATGTAATAGTCCTCTGGGTTTTCCCACAGTTCTAAATAATCAATGCTCACTTCACCCCAATTGATATTCAGGGCTTCCCGGGCACGCGCACGCAAAATCTCATACCCTGAGTTTTTTCCGGTATTGATGGCAGGCAACTTTCCCGGTTCGTTTTTGGGGTATTCTTTTATATCGAGCAATCCAACAAGATCATTGGATATGTTGGCCCACCAGTATCTTCTTGCCAATTCCTGATCCCAGCTACTCATGCCAAATTTCAGGTTAAAAGTATTGTCATAACCCAATAATCTTAAAATAAGAGTCACATATCCTGATAGTTGCGAATTACCACAAACAATGGCGATTTTTTCAAAACTATTGGGTTCTATCTTGTTTTCGAAATAGTGCAGGATGTTTTTGGGTTGAATGTTCACAGCATTTTCAATATGTCCTCGTTTGAATTCGCGTGGAGTTCTCACATCAATAATATGGTAATTGGATGCCCTCAGGTGGGTGTACAATTCCGGTGCTGTTATAAAATAAGGAATGGTTTTATCATTGATAATATTACCGTTTTCTTCAAGGTACTGAAGGAGTATTTCTGTTTCCTGGGTGCTGCCTGAAGTGTTGACCGGCTCTTTTTCGCTTTGATTGTTGTTGCAACCTGCCATAAAAACAAAAGCAAGAAAAAGAAATGCTATGTTTATCAGTTGATTACTATGTTTCATTGTGTGTGTTTTATTAAATGGGTTATGTTTTTTTGATATATCAGTATTGTCTAATGTTTTCGTTTTCAAGTATCTTTTTGCTGTTAAACCCCATTATTCATGCGGTTATAACTCTTTTCTCAGGTAGTTTCTCCAGTATCGGGTTTTTTCTTCTGACCTGCTTGCGGTTCTTCCGTATCCAGTTCTTCCCATCCTGTTATCATGGCTTTTAGATTGGATGTAACTGTATGTCCGGTAGTAATCAGGTACAAATGTACAATAATAAATGCCATCAGTATATATGCTCCGATGGTATGGGCAAGCGCCACTCTTTCCAGACTGCCGATCCCCAACTCTACGATCTCACCATCTGACGAGTATCGGTAAAACATATACGCCAGTCCACTGGCAATCATTACCGGAAAAACCAAAATTTTTAATGAAAGATATACCAAACGCTGCAAAGGATTAAGTTTGCTTATCACTGTTTTGCGCGTTGGGTGTGGTGCATTTCTGAAAATTCCAAAAATATAATATTCTGCCTGTGCCTTCAGATTTTTAGTGGTAGGAAGGTACTGTCGCCATTCACCGGTGGTAAAATGCCAGAAAATGGTGAAAATAGTCAGGATAATAAATGCCCATGCTGCCTTGTTGTGAAGATCAACAGCATTTTCAAAACCGAAAAACGAAAATGAACCATGCACCTCATAACCGGTTAATGCAAGGAAAAAGATAAGAAAAGCCTGTGTCCAGTGCCAGAATCTTTCGTAACCTTTGTAAATATAAACTTTTTGTTTCGACATATATGTGTATGTTTTGCTGGATTAACATAAAACGATAGAATGGATCTTTAGATTAAGCCTGTTCTTTTGTTTGTTGCGATGTTAAATTTTTTCGCCATGAAAAAAACCTGATAAGGGCATGAATTGTAACGCCTGCAATTGACAGGATGATCAGTAAAAGGCCCATGGTATCTACCATAGCATATTGGGTTTTACCGGGTATGTAACTTCCTTCTACTCCTTCCATACGTGAATTGTTTCTAACATGGCAATCTTCGCATTGTAAAGCCTTTTCGGATGTTGAAACCATATGATTGACCGGTAGATACATCTCTGTGTCAATAAAATCCCATTGTCCGCTGTAAGGTCTGCCTAAATATTCCATCCCTTTTTCGAGCGAAAGTTCCCAGTTGAGGTCGAGCCATAATGCTCCTTGTCCCTTTTCGCGATCCCATAATTTTGCCTGCAATATTGAGAGATGAACAGGGTCATAGGGTTGTCTTCCGCGGTGTACTTTCGCCGGAATAATCAAAGATTCCGGGTCTTTGGCACTTCCAAACAGAGTGTTTATTTTCAGATAACTGGCGGTTGTATCTACTTTGTCGGACATTAAAAAGTGATCGGCTGTGCCATTGAACCAAAAATACTCGGGTTCTACATTGGTTTGCCACGAAGCATCACCCTTGATAGATTGATATACCGGATTACCCAAATCGTCGTACAACACAAAAGCTTCACCTTCCTGCAGTGCACCTGCTGTTGACCAATCCCAGTAAACTTTGGTAGCGTTTACTTTTGCATACTCGGGGATGTGGCAGGTTTGACAGGCAATTTTTGTGGTGTGGGTATTGAGCATTTCGTCCATATGCGGCGTAGGGGTATGGCAATTGTCGCAGGTAACCCGGTTGGTTGCTGATGATGACACACCGTAATAGCGTCCTTTGAGTTTATGATTTTCTGCGGTATGGCAATCAACACATTGGAGGTTTACACCATCTACACCCATATGCACATCCACTTCGCGTGATGCGGTGAGCAACGCCATTTCAAGATCGCCATGCTTAACATTGTTGCCTCCGCCACCATGAAAATGACAGTAACCGCAATTTTCCGAAGTAGGACGTCCAACATTCTGTACTATGTTTGTAAAATCCAAACCCGCCTCCGGATACCCTGCACCTCCTTTTTGCTTTTCATAGGTGCCGGTGTTGTCATGACAAACCAGGCAATCTACATTGTAAGGATTATCAAAATCAAATGTTTTATCAGCATATCCATAACCGGCATGACAGCGGTTGCACGTAGATTCGTTGGAAAATATTCCTGTACAGAAATTATTGATCAGGTTTCTTTTTCCCAAATAGGTTACGCCCCTGCCTTCAATAAACTCTTCTCTTTCCCAGGTAAAGTGGAAACTGTGCAATAGCTCATCGCCACGTTCGGTATGACATGAGATGCAGGCAGCTGTGATCTCATGAGGATTGTCAAAATCTCTTTGCAAAACCTCGTGTTTGCTATGATCTACCGATGGAACATGGGGTACACTGTATTCTTCCCGCAATTCAGTTAGTACTTTGTTTTCCTTTTCTGAGGCGTCGCGTAGTACTACCGTAATGATGATCAGCGGGACAACAATGGATAAAACAAACGTAACGATATTTTTCATAAAAGTATGTTTTGATAATTGATGATGTTGATCCTGCTTATTGTAGCAGAAATTTTTCCTTAAGGTCACCAGTGCTGCAAAAGTCACAATCAAAGTTTACAGAGTACCTTAACAGGCAGAAAAATTGATTGCAAACCCCGGATGTATTCACAAATATAAATATGACAGATGCAACATGTGTTGTTTTCATCCACAAATGTATGAATATGATTGGTTCTGCAAGCAAATTTTAGAATTTTAGAATCTTTCCATGCAAAATCATAAGTGGTTGTTTATCAGTGAAAAACAACTCTATTTTAAATAAGTCTAAATCTAAATTTCTCTGTTTTGGAAAATATAAGGCGCAGACAATAATTTCTTTTTTTGTTAAAAAATGAGTTTTACGAGTTTGATAAACATGATTTTATACACTTTCAAACCAGGTTATCCTATTCAAAATCGAGAAGATTTTTAATCCTTATTTTATAATGGGGTATGTGCCATGATTTATGAACAATTCTGTGTTGATTTTATCAGAACAGGCAATATGATTCCGTATTTTTACGGGAAAAACATCATGGTATTCTTTTTACTTTTGTAGTCTTTTGTAGTCATCCTTTTGGCTTCATGATAACCTGATAAAGGTTAATGGCAGAAAAATATATAATAAAATGTTGGTTTTCATTCTTCCTGAAATTGTGTTCACCACTTGTTGCAAAATCTCAGATCATTATATTTAAACGGGTTTTGGAATTCTTTCAATGAACCGAGCCATGACAATACAATTGGCACATACGCGGATGATTAGATTTCACAGCATGGACAACATATAAGACAGTATTTTGGCGAACTCCCCCGTAAGAAAAGAACAGGGCAGGCAACTGGCCAAATGATTCAAATTCTGAACAGATGAACCTTCAACGTATATTTAATCGAGCTGTACTTCTTGGCTTTGTTCTTTCATTAAGCCTTGTCTTTCTTCTATATTTTTTTACCATCAACAAATCACTTGAGCGTGAATTGAATAACGAACTCACACACGCTGCTAATCTTCAAGCTCTTTCGGTTGATTTTACCTTCCGTACTTTTGAAACCGACATAGAGGCTCTGGGAAGCCGAACCATGATCAGAAAAGAACTTTATCATTACACTCTTGGCGAAAGACAATTACCGGAGCTGATAGATTTTACCCAAACTAAATACACAGATGGTGCTTCTGTTATAGAGAATTTGATCGGAGTGCGACGCGTTCTGACTGATGGAACAACGGTAAGTTCATTTGGAGAACAGAAACTTTTGCAAAATAAAGATCTTACTGATCCTGGTCTGTTTTTGATCCATGAACCATTGAACGCTGTAATGATCATAAAACCCATCCTGGAGGCTGGCGATACAATAGGATATGACGCAGGATTTTTTCATATTGGTTTTTTATATGAAAACCTACCCGATAATATGAACCCTTTTCGATTGATTAGAAAGGGTAATTCAAATGAACCCAAAAATGAAAATGGAATTGTATCGGTCGAGGTTCCCGGACAACCCTTTTTTTTGGAGGCAGAGATTAACCCTGATCTTTTGCACAAACGGAATGTCAGAGTCCTCATTTCCGTTCTTACTCACTCCTTTCTGGTAATCATTGTAATTGCTCTTGTTTTTTATTTGACCCTATTCCGGTTGGTGAAAAAAATAATCATCCGTTTGTATGATAGTGAAAAGTTGCTCAACTCAACACAACAACTGGCAAAAGCCGGGGGATGGGATTATAATCCGGAGAACAAAGAAATCCACTGGACGAAAGGAACTTTTCAGATTTTTGAAATTCCTCCATTAAAATCAGCATCCATCACCAGGAAAGTGATTTACAAAGCACTGTTTTCTTTTCAGAAAAAAGATCGTAAAGATCTGATTGAATCCATTAAAAGTTGTATTCAGGAAGAAAAATCGATTGACAAAGAATATCCGGTAACAACAGTAGCAGGGAATTCAAAGTTTTTGCGAATTGTGTTGTATCCTTACCTGGCGCATGAAAAAGTGAACAAAGTAACAGGTACAATCATTGATGTTACCGATCAGAAAACCGCAGAAAAGGAGCAACGGGAGAAATTGGAACTGGGGAAAAAAGTGGTGCTTGCCGAAGAGGCATTGCGCTTCAAGCAAAACTTCCTGGCCAACATGAGTCATGAATTAAGAACCCCACTCAATGGCATTATGGGCATGACTGAGATTCTTCAAATGACACCACTTACAAAGGATCAGCAAGATTATGTAGAAACACTTTCCTCGTCGGGTGAAAATTTGAAAAACCTGGTGGATAAAATACTTGATTTTTCAAAAATTGAAGCAGGAAATATTCAACTCAATAAAGAAAGGTTTTCTTTTGAAGTGTTTGCGCGTAAACTCGAAGATTATTTTTACCGGATATGTGATAAGCCTATTGATTTTCAATTAGATATTCATGATGCTGTCCCCAAATGGTTGATTACCGACGAGACCCGTATATTTGAAGTCTCCAGACAGCTCATCAGCAATGCTGTTAAATTTACCGGGTATGGCAAGATCATGGTGAGGGTAGATATGGTGAATGAATGGTCTGATAATGATGAAGTGATGATGAAAGTATCTGTTTCTGATACAGGTATAGGCATGATAAAAGAAGTAAAAGAGGTGGAATCTATTGATCCTTTTTTAAATTTGCACAAAACCGATATCAGAAATTATGATGGTGCCGGTCTGGGTTTGGCCACGAGCCAACGCCTGGTATCTCTTCTCAGAGGGCAAATGGGATTTGACTCTAAACCCGGGAAAGGAAGTGTCGTTTGGTTTACCTTTGTTGCCAGAAAAGCGGGTGGTCATCAAACAAATTAAGAACAATGCTGATTTACAGGCTGCAATATATTGTTAGCAGAAAACCCATTTTATTTGCTTGTGCCTGATAAGTAAGCAACAAACGCAAATCTTATGATGAGTGAAAAAGCGATCACTGAAAAAAAGAGTCTGTTTTTCGTGAATGTATGGGGTAGAATTTACCGAAACTTCTGATTTGAAGACGAAAAATAAAAGAGCAATTGGTTGTTTTCTGCAAATAACAGATTGCATTATCCTGCTTCGCCCTATCATAGAAAAAACAAGTCGAAAAATCGAAAAAGAATTTTGGGATATAAATACATTTGTCTATCTTTGCAATCCGAAAAAATCACATAGGCAAAATCTGTATTTGTCACCAGATAAAGTTTTTATAATTATTCGCGATATTATATACCGTCAAAAAAACATAAAAGATCATGAAAAGGACTTATCAACCCTCGAAAAGACGCAGAAAAAACAAGCATGGGTTCCGCAAAAAAATGGAATCTACCAATGGGCGCAAAGTATTGGCTTCCAGAAGAGCAAAAGGAAGAAAAAAACTGAGTGTATCCTCTGAAAGCACGCACAAATAGAAAACTTTAGAGAATCAATAAAAGAGGTTCTTATCCGTAATGATTGTTTTTTATCCATTGTGTGGGTCTTTCCATAACTGACTGAAAGAGTGATATTGCATTTCACAAAAATTTCATTCGTGGATGAAAAATTTAACCGGATGCTAAAAATATAAAAGGTTGTGTCATTCAAACTGATACAACCTTTTTTATGTTGGTTTTTTCTATAATTTTGTTTCTTTAAATTAAATAATGTTTATCGTTTTTCAGGATTATGTTATGCCAATGATTCAATTCTGAGAATTTTTTTATGGGTTCATTCGTTACCATTGATGTGATAGCACCAAGATGCTTTTTTGTTTCCTGTAAACGTTGAATTATGCTTAAAATACTTGCCATATTTATTCTTATTTACCTGATTGTAAGGCTGTTTGCTGTGGTAATATTTCCAAGGATTGTAAAATGGTATGTGCGACGTATTCAGCGACAGTTTTATAATGCACAATCCGGGCACAGAGAGCAACGGCAATCGCAAAAGCAAAGCAAGGGGTCGTCAAAGGTAAGGATAACCTATAAAAAGGGTGCAGGTAAGTCTTCTGCAGCATCAGAAAAAGTTGGCGAGTACGTTGATTATGAAGAGGTAAAAGAAGAAAATACCTCAGAGAAAAACCCAAAAAAATAGTATAACCTTTTTTACACCTATATTTAAAATGATGCAAAAGAGCGATTTTACCCGTTGGTTACCTTACATTGGCAGTTTACTTATTTTTTTGATTTTAAGTGTTGCATACGTACACCCGGTATTGGAAGGAAAAAGACTGCTTCAGTCAGATATTGTTAAGTTTGAGGGGATGGCAAAGGAGATTAAGGACTTCAGGGAAGAAAAAGGCGAACAGGCTCTCTGGACAAATTCCATGTTTGGAGGGATGCCCGCTTTTCAGATTTCGGTCATCTATAAAAACAATATTGCAAGGTATATAAACAGGGTTTTCACCCTGGGATTGCCCCGCCCCGCAGATATGATCTTTTTGTATTTTGCCGGTTTTTTTATTTTCCTGCTATTGATGAAGGTCAACGTATGGATCGCTTTTCTCGGGGCATTGGCTTTTGCTTTCTCTTCTTATCATTTTATCATTATTGAAGCAGGTCATAATTCTAAAGCACTCGCCATAGGATACATGGCTCCTGTTATGGCATCGGTGATCTACACTTTCAGAGGGCACTATTTTTCCGGCAGTTTATTGTTTGCCTTATTTTTGGCTTTGCAACTCTTTTCCAACCACCTGCAAATTACCTATTATCTGTTGATGATTGTTATTATTTGGGGAATTGCCCATCTGATCAAACAATACAGAGAAAACCAACTTCCACATTTCTTTAAAAGCGTTCTTTTTCTTCTGGCGGCCGCTATCATTGCCATAGGTCTTAATTTTAGCAACTTTTGGTCAACTTATGTGTATGCTTCTGAAACCATGAGAGGCGGCACACAACTGGTAAACGATGAAAGACAAAATAAACAGGGACTTGATCCTGAATACATTACCGCGTGGAGTTATGGCATAGAAGAAACTCTTTCTTTATTGGTACCCAATGCCAAGGGAGGGGCTTCGGAACCTTTGCTTTACGATGAACTGATTGCCATGAATCAGGGTGCACCTGCCGAACGGCGCGAAGCAGCCGAAGTGATCAATCAGTACGACAGAAGTTTCATTAATTTTATCATAGAACAACTTCAAAGTCAAAACTACGTAAATAAATACTGGGGTAATCAACCCTTTACATCAGGACCTGTTTATTTTGGGGCAGTTGTTCTTTTTCTTTTCGTGCTCGGGTTATTTTACCTCAAAGGCCCCTTAAAATGGGGATTTATTGCCGCCATTATTCTCTCTGTAATGCTGGCCTGGGGGAAGAATTTTCAATTTTTTACAGATTTTTTTATCAATTATGTGCCTGGATATAATAAGTTCAGGGCAGTAAGTATGACCCTGGTGATCGCCGAATTTTTAATTCCTGCCATTGCTTTTCTGGGCATGGCCAAGTGGTATCAAAATCCTGGTTTGCTCAAAGTTAAAAGTCGTCCATTTTACTGGGCTTTTGGTGCAACCGCAGGCCTGCTCGCTCTATTATACGTCATGCCCGGTGCTTTTCTTGATTTTCTGAGCGAAACCGATCAAGCTATTATAAGTGCTTCTGAAGGATCAGAAAATGATTTGCGTAGTCACTTCGCACAGGTAGTGCAGATAAGGAAAGGCATCTTTCGGCAGGATGTGGCAAGAAGTCTCATGTTTGTGCTTCTTACCGCCTCCGCTGTTGGCCTTTATGTATCAGGAAAAATGAATAAACCCCTTTTGGTAGCCCTTTTGGCCGTGCTTATTGTTTCCGATATGTGGCCCATAAACAAAAGATATTTTGACCATTCATCTTTTGTTCCCTCAAGGCAAATAGAAAACCCCTACCAACCTACTCAGGCAAACCTTGAGATACTAAAGGATAATGATACGCCTTTCAGGGTATACAATGTTACTGTAAGCTCTTTTAATGATGCTTCCACCAGTTATTTCCATCATTCGGTAGGCGGATATCATGGTGCCAAGTTGCAGCGCTTTCAGGAAGTAATCGATCAGCATATTGCCAATGGCAATGATAAAGTTTTGAATATGCTTAATACGCGCTACTTTATAGTGCAGGGAAATGATCAGCAACCTTCTGCTGTCTTCAATGCCGATGCTTTGGGAAATGCCTGGTTCGTAAATGATATTCAATGGGTTGAAAATGCCGATGAGGAAATTCAGGCACTTCATGATTTTAATCCTGCATCTACTGCTGTGGTTAATCGTGAGTTTAACGAGCACCTGGATGACTTAGCAGTTAAAGATAACAATAATGGTTTTATTGAATTGACCGATTACCAGCCCAACCGGTTGATCTATCAATCTGAATCTGATGCAGCACAATTTGCGGTCTTTTCAGAGATCTACTATCCTCATGGTTGGAAAGCATTTATAAACGGTGAGCCGGCAGAACACATAAGGGTTAATTATATTCTTCGTGGCATGAAAATCCCTGCAGGGCAAAATGAAATTGAGTTCCGTTTCGAACCTGCTTCCTTTTATACGGGTGAGAAAATCTCATTGGCTTTTAGTCTTTTGTTTGTTCTGTTATCTGTCGCTTATATCGGGAAGCGTCTGAAACCCCTGTTGGTGAAAACTCCCCAAAAAAAATGATCTCCACAGAGACTGACGCTAAAATAAAATGATACTGCCTTCATGAAACCTTTGCTAATCATCACTTACTATTGGCCACCCAGCGGTGGTCCAGGCGTGCAAAGGTGGCTCAAATGGGTGAAATACCTTCCCAGCCTGGGTGTTGAACCTATCGTACTAACTGTTGACCCCGGTTTGGCAACATATCCTTTGAAAGATAACTCTTTGCTAAAGGAAGTGCCCGTAGGATTGAAAGTGTTCTACACCGCCACCAGAGAACCCTTTGGTATCTATCAAAAAATATTTAGAAAAAAACTGATTCCTTATTCGGGGTTTGCCAATGAAGATAAAGAAGAAGGCTTGCTAACCCGTTTCGTAAGATTTATCAGAGGCAATTTATTTATTCCTGATGCCCGCAAAGGATGGAACAAGTGCCTGGTGCCTGAAGCGGTGAGGATTATCAAAGAATATAACATTCAAAACTTTGTGACTACAAGTCCACCACACAGTACCCAATTGGCTGGACTGAAAATAAAAAAACAGATGCCTCAGCTGCACTGGATTGCTGATCTGAGAGACCCCTGGACAGATATTTTTTATTACGATAAGATGTATCATCTGCCTTTCGTCAGAAAAGTTGACCTCAGCATGGAAAAGAAAGTACTCCATAAAGCAGATCGCATAACTACAGTCAGTTATTTTCTGAAAGATCTTTTCAGCAAAAAAATGCAGGGTAAAATCGATCAGAAAATACATGTTGTCACCAATGGTTTCGACCCGGAAGATTTTGCCATGAAAACTTTTTCTCCATCTGGCAATAAACTATTCACGATTACTTATACCGGCACGCTGAATGCCGATTATGACCTGAATGGATTTGCCAAAGCAATCATGAAAATGACAGATGAAAACAGATATATTGAGATGAGGTTTGTAGGGTCCATAAGTCCGCGATGGCAAAAAGAATTTCAACTTTTATTGAAAAACCATCTGAATATTATGGATCATGTTGATCATGGCCAGGCAATTCAATACATGGTAGGTGCCGATTTGCTTCTGCTTGTTATCCCCCGGATAAAAAATAATGAGGGAATTGTTACGGGCAAAATCTTTGAGTACATAGCCTCCGGGAATCCTGTTTTGGGTATTGGCCCTGTTGAAGGTGATGCTGCCGGTATTCTCCATGATTCGGGTGCCGGCAAAATGTTTGATTATAACGATCATGAGTCTATCTTTCAGTTTATATCTGATTGCCAAACCGGAAAGGTTCACTATAAGTTTGATAATGAGAAGATCAAATACTGGTCGCGTCCTTATCAATTGCAAAAATGGGTTGGCTTGTTGAAATAAAAAGGTTTGGGTTTTACAGGGTTGACAAAAGTTAGAATCCGGCAACAAATTCTTGCTTTTTTATCTCTAAATGGATGCCAGTTCTGTACATAAAATTATAGTCATTATTTTGGTGGTTTGTAAAATATTTCTTCTTATCTTTGCACCCCATTATATTCAAGTAAATAATAACTTATAAACAAGCTGTAAAATGTACGCAATCGTAGAAATAGCAGGACAGCAATTCAAAGTAGAAAAAGATCAGAAGATTTTTGTACATCGTTTGGAAGGAAAAGAAGGCGACGCATTGGAATTTGACCGCGTTCTTCTCCGTGCTAATGATGAAAAAATTGAGGTAGGCGCTCCTGTTGTAGAAGGTGCTATGGTAAAAGCCAAAGTACTTGAACATGTAAAAGCAGATAAAATTCTGGTTTTTAAAAAGAAAAGAAGAAAAGGGTATCAGAAAATGAACGGACACAGACAATTGATGACCCAAATACAAATAGAAGAAATTATTGGATAAATCAAAATTGTAAATCCTAAAAATATCATATTATGGCACATAAGAAAGGAGTCGGAAGTTCACGAAACGGTAGAGAATCACATAGTAAAAGACTGGGCGTGAAACTTTTTGGCGGCCAAATGGCGAAAGCGGGCAGTATTATCGTAAGACAGAGAGGCACTATGCATAATCCAGGAGAAAATGTAGGCATGGGAAAAGACCATACCTTGTTTGCTCTTGTTGATGGCACTGTTGTTTTTAAGAAAAAATCAGAAGGTAAATCGTACGTTTCTATACAACAAGCCGAGAGTTAGGCATAATGGATGAAGTATTTCTTTTTAAAAAAATATAACCCGCCATTGGCGGGTTTTTTGGTTTATATCTTTATGATTCTGCTTCTTATTTTTAGCATTTATCGTTTTCAATCATCATTCTAACATTATTATTATGCTCAAAATCAATGAAATTCGTACTCAGGGCGAGGAAATGATCCAAAAACTCAAAGTGAAAAACTTTGATGCCACGGAAATTGTTAACAGACTCCTGCAAGTGGATAGTCAACGACGAAACATTCAGAAAAAACTGGATGATACCGCAGCGGAAAACAATGCCGTTTCCAAAGAGATCGGAAATCTTTTCCGAACCGGACAGCAAAGTAAAGCCAATGAACTCCGGTTGAAAACAACCGAATTGAAACAACAGATCAAAGAACTCCAGAATCAACTCAGCACACTGGAAAGCGAACAGGATAGTCTCCTGGTGCTTTTGCCAAATATACCCCACGAAAGTGTACCTCCGGGAACTACTCCCGATGATAATATGGTGGTAGATCAGGTTGGTGATATTGCTGAATTGCAAAAAGATGCATTGCCCCACTGGGAGTTAGCTGCAAAATATCAACTCATTGATTTTGAACTCGGAAATAAAATTACCGGTGCCGGTTTTCCGGTATACAAAGGTAAAGGTGCCAAACTGCAAAGAGCGCTCATTAGTTTTTTTCTCGATCAGGCGATAGAAAATGGATATACAGAATATCAACCCCCACTTATGGTAAACGAAGATTCTGCATATGCTACAGGTCAACTGCCCGATAAAGACGGACAAATGTATCATGTGACCGTGGATAACCTATACCTCATCCCAACCGCCGAAGTGCCTGTAACCAATTTTTACCGCGGTTTAATTTTGAAGGAAAACGAACTTCCGGTTAAGAGTACTGCTTATTCTGCATGCTTCAGAAGAGAAGCCGGTTCATACGGAAAAGATGTAAGAGGATTGAACAGACTCCATCAGTTTGACAAGGTGGAGATCGTTCAGGTAACCCACCCCGATAAAAGCTACCAAACACTTGAAACCATGAGGGAATATGTTACGGGTATTTTACAAAAACTTGAACTTCCTTTCCGTATTCTCAAACTCTGTGGGGGAGATTTGAGTTTTGCCAGTGCCATGACTTACGACATGGAGGTTTTTTCTATTGCACAAAAAAGATGGCTAGAAGTAAGTAGTATTTCCAATTTCGAAACCTTTCAATCCAACCGCATGAAACTCCGTTTTAAAGATAAAGAAGGGAAAACTAACCTGGCACACACACTCAATGGAAGTGCACTGGCTTTGCCCCGGATTGTTGCTGCTTTGCTTGAAAACAACCAAACGCCTGAAGGAATAAGGATACCCCAGGCGTTAGTTCCCTATACACATTTTGACCTGATCAGTTAGCATTCTTGATTCGCCGGATTCAATGAATCGTTATAGACTTGTCAAACGATACCCATCTTATGGGAGCTCTGATTCTTTGCTTTTGCATGTGCTTTTACGCATCTAAAACAATACGGGTTTGTTTTCGTTATAAACTCAGTATTGTGTCAACGCGTCCGCGATACTCTGTTTTGTTAGTTTTTTATAGCTTCGCCAAAGAAATATTCATATGACTTCTTTTCGTTTTTTTGTTTTTTGTTTTTTGCTTGCAGCATTGTCTTTGCAGAATGTTTTCGCACAGGATGGAAATAATGTTTTGAATGAGGATGAGCAATTGGCTGCTCAATATTTCCGTGAAGGAAATTATGAGAAAGCTGTAGCTCTCTACGAAGAATTGTTCGAGAACGACCCAACACCTGTTATTTACGGAAACTATCTTCAGAGTTTGATAGCACTTGATGAATATAAGCAGGCTGAGAAGGTGGTAAAAAGACATCAGGCAAATAATCCTGGCAGGGTACGCTTCGAAATAGATCTGGGTTGGGTATATGATAAAGCCGGAAACAACCGAAAATCCAAAAGATTGTTTGAAGGATTGATCAAAGACCTGCCTGCAGATCCCGGCGCAGTTACAGATCTGGCCAATGCATTTCTTTTTCGCGAATATACAGATTATGCCCTGAGAACTTATGAAAGAGGAAGAGAATTATTAGGTGCTCAGTATCCTTTCCATATTTCTGTTGCTGAAATTTATTCCCAAAATGGCGATTATCAAAATATGATGACCGAGTATGTTGATCTGATCGTTTTGGATCCCTCTCAACTGGAAAAAGTCCAGGGTCTTTTGCAGGAAGAACTGGATGATGATCCTGAATATTTAAAAAATCAAACACTCAGGACTGTTTTGCTGGAAAAAGTCAGAGACAATCCATCAGAAAACTTTTATGCCGAAATGTTGCTGTGGCTTTCCATTCAGCAAAAAGATTTTGAAATGGCCATGAGGCAGGCAATAGCATTAGATCGCAGGATGAAGCAAGACGGTCAACTGGTTTTGGATGTTGCTTCACTTAGTGCCAGTAATCAATATTATGATGTTGCTTTGAGAGGGTATAATTATATACTGAAAAATGGAGACCTCAATCCTTTTTACCTGAGCGCGCGTACCGGAAAACTTGATGTTTCCTATCAAAAAGCAACCCAAAGCTATGAGATTGACTACGATATGCTTCACGAGGTGGAGGCAGAATATCATGATCTTCTTGATGAACTCGGTATACAACCTCGCACCGTATCTATCATTAGAAATCTTGCCAACCTCAAAGCCTTTTATCTTAACGATACACAAGGTGCTATCAATATTCTCCAACCGGTAATTGATATGCCCAATGTATCTGCCCGCGTGAAAGCAGAATGCCGGGTTGAAATGGCAGATATTTTATTACTAAAAGGTGATCTTTGGGATGCTCACTTGCTGTATGCTCAGGTAGATAAATTGTTTAAAGATGATCCGTTGGCGCATGAAGCCAGATTTAAAAATGCCCGTTTGTCTTTTTATATGGGCGAATTTAAATGGGCAAAAGCACAACTCGATGTACTCAAATCTGCTACTTCCCGTCTTATTGCCAATGATGCCATCGATCTCTCGCTGCTTATACAGGACAATCTAGAAGAAGAAGGTGATCCCGAACCACTGCAAATGTTTGCCCGCGCCCAAATGCACACTTTTATGAATAATTTTGACAAGGGCGTTGGTGTACTCGATTCCATTACTCAACTTTTTCCCTCTCACCAGATCATTGATAATGTAATCATGGAAAAATCAATCATCTATCAAAAAAAAGGTGATTATCAGCAAACCGATCGTTTGCTCAAAAGTATCACAGAAAAATATCCGAAGGGCTTATTTGCTTCAAAGGCCCTTTTTATGCGCGCTCAATTGCATGAAACCATTTTTGAAGATAAAGAAAAAGCCATGGAATTGTATCAGCAGCTTATAGTGGAATACCCGGGCAGTATTTATGTGCTGGATGCCCGGAACAACTTCAGAAACCTTAGAGGCGACCTGCTCAATTAACTTCTAAAAATTGCATCTTGTACGTAAAACCAAAAAAGAAATTAGGACAACATTTTTTGCGTAATAGCGATATCGCTGCACGAATTGCGGATAGTTTGACAGGGCGCGGAAACTACGAGCGTGTGCTTGAGATTGGTCCGGGAACGGGCGTGTTGTCGCAATTTTTGATACAACAAAAAAAATGGCAATGGTGGGGTGTTGAAATCGATCATGAATCTGTACAATATTTAAAAGACCAGTTCCCCGAATTCAGCTCCTTTGTTTTGCAACAAGATTTCTTGTCTATGGATCTTGCTGCTTTTTCTCAGAATCAAACTATTGGGTTGATCGGTAATTTTCCTTATAATATCTCTTCCCAGATCCTTTTTAAAGCACTTGAAAACCGTCATCTGGTTACTGAAGTAGTCGGAATGTTTCAAAAAGAGGTAGCACAGAGAATCGTGGCACCGCCGGGTAAAAAAGTTAATGGTATTCTGAGCGTACTTTGCCAGGCTTTTTATGATGCGGAATTGCTTTTCTTTGTCGATGAATATGAATTCCTTCCTCCTCCCAAAGTAAAATCTGCTGTTATTCGTCTTAAACGTAATGACACAGTGAAGCTGGATTGTAATGAAAAGCAATTTTTCACCGTGGTGAAAACAGCTTATAACCAACGCCGTAAAACCCTCAGAAATGCATTGCGTTCTTTGTCTGTCGACTGGACTGACGAAACTATTCAACACCTATCGGGGCAGCGGGCCGAACAATTGCATGTAAGCGAGTTTGTATCTATTGCAAAAACCTTGTCCTCATAGGAAAAACAATCATTTATATCTTACTTTTACGTTAACTCGGGTTTAATTGTTAATTTTGCAGCGACATTAAATTTCTGATTCGGGTTTCGTTTTCATCAGTTTACTTATGGCAAATAAAAAGTTAAAATATTTCGAGTATGCCAATACCTCAGGAACTTCTCTTTCCAGACAGACCGGCGCAGAGGAAATGGAATATCTGGATACTATCAATGGGTCTGTTTTTATCCTTACGCAAAGTCATCAAAAGGAGGATAAAAGCAGGGAGGCTTCGAAACTGGCTATAGAAAGAATTACCTATTATCTTCAAAATGAGTTTGTTGAAAACCCTGGAAGCGCGGTTTACAATGCCCTGATCTACACCAATGGTTTTATTTATGAATATGCCCGTAAAAACCCCGATATAGAGCATTTGCATCTCTCTTGCGCCTGTGTGATGATTCGTAATAATGAAGTGTTTTACAGTGTTGTGGGCGATATGTTGGTGTACTTTTTTAATGGAAAAAAAGTTTTCCTTGTCGCACAAGGCAGTGTGAGTGATGATGATAGTAACAAAGGTAACCAGAAAAAAAATACGCTTCTCGGGCAGTTTAAAAACATTGACCCTGTGGTTAATAAACAACCCC
This sequence comes from uncultured Bacteroidales bacterium, assembly GCA_964589855.1. Taxonomy (GTDB): domain Bacteria; phylum Bacteroidota; class Bacteroidia; order Bacteroidales; family UBA7960; genus SKVR01. The sequence continues at coordinate 6,813 of CAZPVB010000036.1, read as the reverse complement.
TCGTTCCTCTTAATGATGATATGATCCTGATGGGAACCCGTGATTTGTTTCTCAATGTTACCGAAAAACAGATTCAGCGTGTTCTTTCTGATCCTATGCCCGTACAAACAAAGGCACTCAGATTGGCCGATATGGGAAAGAATATCTCTCCTTCATCCTGTATTTCAAATCAGATCATCTCTTTTTACAGTCTGCCCAATACTATTCGTAAATTTGAACCTGTGCCTGTAGAATCTGCTTTTAAACTAAAGAAATCTTTGAAAAAGCCGCAGAAAAAAGATGCTACCGGGAAAGATGAAAAGGAGAAAGGAATCCTTGGAAAACAACTCAACAAACCTCTGGTGAGGATTGCAATCATTGCATTTACTATACTTCTGCTTGGATATATGTTCTACGATCTCTTTTTGTTTGATCCGCGGCCTGCCAAAAATATTGAACTCCAGACTTCTGTTGCAGAGGATCAGGATACCACCTTAACAGAAGATGAGATTATCCAGGATGAGCCGAATCAGGAAGTGAAAAAGGAAACGGAGCAGGAGGAGGATAAATTTACCTTGCCCAACGAAACTGCTTATCTTGTAAGATCAGGAGATACATGGAGCAATATTTACGCAAGGTTCAGGGTTTGTTCCTGGTTTATAAAAAATCATCCCGATAATTCCGGGAAGCTTGATAAAGACGATAATCCTGTTGCCGGTAGCAGAATCACCATTCCCTTGTTATATTCTTCTGACAGTGAACTGAATCCCGACTTCCACCAGGAGTTCTCTCTGGAAAAAACCGGTAACAGATGTCAAAATGCAGATGAAAGTTTCCTGGATGATTTTTATGGCAGACATCCTGAAATCTTAAATCAATAAACCTTCACTGATCATCGTTTTTTTATTGATGCAAACCAGAACAGGTGCTATTTTATATGCTCATCTGATTCTTTTACTACCCACTGAAGCGTTGTCCGGTTTTTTTGTTCGATCAGGATGTTTTTACCATGAAGCAGTTCTTCCAAATTTGCTTTCTCGTAATGCCTGATGGTAATTAACTGCACATTAGTATTGTATTTAACCGTGTAAATTTTGCCAAGGCTTTTCAATAGGTTGGGGGTTTTGATTTTGTCTTCATCAAAACAGATTGAAAAACTTAACGCCGAATTTTGCATGAGATTTATCTTAATGCTATTTTTGGCACATTCGGAAAATATTCTGGAAAGATTTTTTTCGGCAATAAAGCTGAAATCCTTGGGGAAAACAGATAAAAGCACCTGGTTGAACTTGATAATGTAGGAAGGGAGTGAACTGTCATCCGTTGTTTCATGATTGATAATACTTCCTTCATTTTCCGGATGATAAAAAGATCTTACTTTCAGAGGGATACCCTTTTTTAGCAAGGGTTTTAGTGTTTTAGGATGAATGACAGTTGCACCATAGTAAGATAATTCAATAGCCTCCTGGTATGATATGTTGCGAAGAAGACTTGTTGTTTTAAAAAACTTGGGGTCTGCATTCAATACACCCGCTACATCCTTCCAAATTACCACCTCTTGTGCTTTCAAAGCATATGCTATGATAGCAGCCGTATAATCTGATCCTTCCCGCCCCAGTGTAGTTGCAAATCCCTGGGTTGTGCCTCCCAGAAATCCTTGTGTAATGCCAACAGCAGATAAACCTTTTGATTTTCTTTTTGCAATGTATCCCGAAATTTTATCCTGGATCAGGTTTTCTGTTTTTAACCAATCTACAGCGGCATCGCGATAGTTTGAGTCGGTAATGATCAGTTGCCGGGCGTCAAACCACCGATTTTCAATACCCGTTGTTTTCAAATAAGCAGATATAATTCTGGTAGAGAGAACCTCGCCGGTTGAAACAATTCTGTCGTATTCAAAGTTATAGTTCCTGCCAGGTGCTTCCTTCAGGTAATAATAAAGATGATAAAAAATCTGGTCTACAGCCAAATAAATATCGTGATTTTTATCATCAAAAAGTTCGTTAATGATCTGGTAGTGATAAGTTTTTACATGCTCAAAAAGTTTCTTTTTGGTTTCATCTTTGCCATGAAAATAAGATTCCACCAATCTTTCAAGAGCATTGGTGGTTTTGCCCATAGCCGATATCACCACAATCAGGGGTTCTGACCCCTGTTTTCGAATGATTTCGGCCATGTTTTTCACCGCTGCTGCATTTTTTACGGATGCACCACCAAATTTGTAAACCTTCATATTGCTGGTGTTGTGTTTTTGGGATGTTGATTAACCAATTGGGGGACTTGTGTTGTAAGCAAAGGTATTAAAAAACCCTGACTTGGGAAAGTCAGGGTTACGAAAAGAACAGGAGTATATATAGGGGGAAATATTATCTTTCTTTGATGGATTCCATCAATTTTTTCCGAGTGAAAAAGATGCGACTTTTTACTGTGCCTATAGAAAGGTCTAATTTGTCAGCTATCTCTTTGTATTTATAACCGGAGTTGTACATCTCGAAAGGTTTTCGCTGATCTTTGTCTACCTTTTTGATTTCTTTTTCTATCTCTTTTACTCTGTAAGCTGAATCGGGTAGACCAATGTTGCTCTCCTTTGATAAGTTCAGGTAAAACAGATCGTCTGTTTTATCAAGAATTGTGTTGTTTCTTACATTCTGCCGATAGTTGTTGATGAATGTATTTTTCATAATGGTGAAAGTCCAGGCCTTTAGATTTGTATCCGCTGTAAACTTGTCGCGGTTTGTTAGTGCTTTTACAAATGTTTCCTGAACAAGATCCTGAGCATCTTCATAGTTAGAAGTTAATGTATAAGCAAAATACTTCAGGTTCTTCTGTAATCCTAATAATTTGTGATCGAATTCAATTGCTGTCATATCTGTAGAGTTTTAAGGTTTCTGTTTAATTAATTCTGTACAAAGTTAAACACAAAAAATGAATTGTCAAGCGTTTTGTATTTATTTAACAAGGCAAGTTTCTTAAATAATCCTGTTTGTAGCGTAAAAACTGGCGTTTGTAGTTTTTAATTAAGAAAGTGAATACCTTTTTTGTAATCATGATTGGTTTCTTTTTGTTTAATTAATTTCGTTAAATAAATGTACAGCTAAAAATTGGTCATTTAACACCGTTAACGTACGTTGTGATAAAAGTTAACTAAAAATAGGAAAACAAATTGCTGTTTTGTATAGGGTTTTTAATTTTAATTGTTGGTCTGTTTCCTATAGGCGTTGATAACCAGCATCATGACAATCCTTAACCCGTGTGTTTGATCGTTTTCATAAATTCAAAAGCTGTGCCGGACTGAAATGTTTTCGTGTGTGTTTTGTAATGTGCAGATATACAGATAGTAATTGTTTTTTTGGAGGGGTTGTTTATTGTTGTGTGCATTTTTTTCCCCACGTAAAGTGTGTATCTGTGTCATTATTTACAGGAAATGCTTTTTGATTTAAAAAATTCTTCGAAGACAATTTTGATGATAACTTTAGAAATGGAATTTTACCAATTCTGGATATCGGAAAAACTTTTTAATGATATTTTATCACTACTGTCCGGTTAAATTCAATTCATATCTGAATCGATAATAATTGATTTGCAAGTCACTGTTTCTCTGTGTAATATTACCAATCTAAAAAATCAAGTATTATATATGGAATTTAATTTCAAGTCGAAAAAACATAAAATCTCTTGTATTGCAATTCATTAAAGCGTTACAGCGAGGTCTTCGAAAATTAACCGGATACTATTGATGTATTATAATGAGTAATGGCAGAAAAGCGTCCATTACAGTGTTTTGCTAATCTGTAAAACTGAAAAGTAAACTTTCTGTTTTTCGTCCTTAGCAAGCCATGCAATTAACGCTTTCCTATCAATTCTTTCCTGAAAAAATAAACTTTCTTGCCTGCACTCTTTATTTCACCGCCGTCACACTATATCCTGCATTGCGAAGAAGTTGTACAATTCCTTTTTCTCCTCCCAGATGTCCTGCACCTACACCTATAAATGCTGACTGATCTCTGATCATTTCCGGTATGCGGGATTGCCAGTTTATGTTGCGGTTGTGCAGTATCCAGTCAATCTGCTTTTTTGAGTCATGATAATCATCAATGGTCTTGTATAAACCCTCAATGTCCTCAGCTTTGTATAGTTTGGTCATATTTTGGAAGTCCTTATGTGTCTTTTCATTTTCCAATACCATTTCTGCCAGTTCATTGGCTTGTTGCTGATAAGGAATAGAATCGAATACTGCCATTTGTTCTTCTACAGTTTCTAAACCCAAAACCTCTTTGTTTTCTTCCCTGGCAAGTGTCATAAGTTCTATTTCATAGCTTATCATAGTGCCGTCAATAAATGCAGGAATAAGCATAGAGGAAACAAAAAAAGGTTTAAAGGTTTTCATCCTCTTTAATTTTTGTCCTGCCGTTACCCTTAGCATAGAATCTACTGCCTTGTAAGTTTTTTTATCAAGCAAATTTTTCAATGATTCACCATCTTTCATTTGCACTGTTTTCATCATCTCTCTTCCCATAGCAGGATCATCCATGTCTAATTCCAGAATGAGTACGTCAGATCCTTTCAAGGCCTTTTTAACTTCATCTCTGAGTATAAAATCATTTTTGGAGATCATATGAAAAGTACCAAAAATGTAGCTGGTTTGAATGTCGTCTCCCTCTATTTTCCATAAGAGCGATGATTCTCTTGTAGTTATTTCGCCAAACAGATTGATTGTGAATGTGATCCACAAAAGAAGAAAAATAAATACACTGTTTAGGCTACTTTTGTTTGTTGTTTTCGGTTTCGAAAACAAAATAACTTCCGGTTCATTGCTGTAAAATGAAATTTGTTGTTTCATGATTTTTAATAATTTAATTTGATGTGTAAAAATGAACGAATTATTGTAATATATAAGGTTTGTATCCGGGTATTCTTTTTTCTTACGTTCTCGTAAGATTTTTTTGTAAGAAATTATTTTTATGGGATACTATTATTGTATGACAAATCTTCTGTATTCGCTTATTAGTTTTAGTATTTTTATTGCATTTGAATTGATAGCACTAATGTTCTTTTGTCAGAAGGTGATCTTCGGTGTTGAATTCAATGGTAACCATCCAATTCATGGAACATTGATAATGAATATTTCGTTGCGAACGCAAAAAAAGTGGAGTGAGGGTTCTTGTCTTCAATTCATTGGAAAATTTCTCAGGGCATTATTGATATTTCTGGGTGTTCAAGTAATGATAAATGTAAATTTAGATCATGCGTGATTTTAAAGAGGTCATGGATGTACACCATCCCATACTTTACAAAATAGGACGTGCTTATGCCGATCAAGAAGATTTTGAGGATCTTTATCAGGAAATGTTAATCAATCTCTGGAAAAGTTTGCCAAATTTCAGAGGCGATTCAAAACTTAGTACCTGGATTTACAGGGTAACACTCAATACAGCACTTACTTATAAAAGAAATAAGCGTAGAAAGCATTCTGAATCAGTTGATTTCGAAAACTTCCTAAACACCTGGAGTGCAAATGATGAGGATGCAGGTGTCAGGGAACGGGAAATTCAGCGGTTGTATTTTGCTATCAAGCAATTGAAAAAGGAGGAACGTTCGGTAATCCTTTTGTATCTCGATGAAAAAAGCTATGAGGAGATGGCTGATATCCTTGGACTGACAACTTCTAATGTTGGAGTAAAAATAAACAGGATCAAAAAGAAATTGTATAACTTGCTAAAAAGGTAAGATAATGGAAAATAATTATTTAAAAAATCTGTGGAAAGAATCTGAAAAAAAATCTTCTGATTATTATAGCAGCATTGAAAAGAACCTGATTGAAAAAGCAAAAAGCACTTCTAATGATCTATTCAATCGCATATACAGAAAAGCCATTATCGAATTATGGTTATCTGGCATTATTGCCCTGGCTATTCCCTGGATGTTTTTCAGTGAAGGGGATGTTTTTTGGATCGTATCTATTATCCTAATCGTTATTATTGGTCTTACAATCTGGTTTTACATGAGTTTTCTTACTAAATTGAAAAATATTCAACAGCATAATATCATTGATGCATTGCAGCGCAAGGAAGAAACGCTTTCACGTTTCGTACTGTGGCAGTATATTTTGGTTGTTTTTGGTCTGCTTGTTGGTTTTGCTTTTGGACTTTTCAGTGGTGGAAATGGCATCAGCGGATTTAAACTGACGGAAGATTGGTTGAAACTCTTAACTGCAGCGCTCCTCCTGGGAGGTATTTCGTGGTTACTTCAAATATATGTTCATGTTATGTATGGAAAACCTCTGCAAGAACTCAGGCAATTGCTCAGTAGTCTGAAAGAGCATTATAGCAATGGGGAAATTGATAAATGATAAAGAAATGTCGATAATATACGTAAGAGGCATGTCAAAATTATTTTACTCATGTATTTTGCCGGTGATGATCCACTTTAATTGCATAAAAATATTGATACTGGATCGTCTTTTATTTGTTGGTTCCTTGAATTTGCTCTAAATCTTTGAAATCATAAGAATTTTTTATAAAATCAACTGATATAGGTAAACGCTCAGTTGGGTTCGGAGGGGAGTAAAGTTGAAACTGGTTGCGGTTTGTATCTAAAAATATCAATTCAGTCACTATGATCTGCAAATGAGGATATAAACCGAGCCATGACAAAATTTTTGACACACACGAGGATGGTTATAATTCGTGGCATGGGCAAAAACACAAAACCGGAGTTTTGGCGAGCTCCCCCGTAAGAAAAGAACGGGGCTGGCATCTGACCGACTTAATCAAATTTAAAAACAGATGAAAACTATATCCGGTTCAGATATGATTTAAATTCTTCTGCATCCTG
>CAZPVB010000035.1:0-24873 GCA_964589855.1 uncultured Bacteroidales bacterium | reverse complement strand
TGACTGAAAAACAGGAGTTTGCTTTTCGTAAATGACTGTTTTGAAGGCGAGCATAGCGCAGCAATTGTCGTTTTGTTGCAGGCACGAATTACAAAATTAACTGTGGTTATTTCTCTTTGGAGGGGGTTCTCAAAGGTAAAAAACATAGAAAAACGTGCCATATTGCTTTGGCAAATTTAATCAAATTATATAAAAATGAACTGGATAGAAGCATTGATCTTAGGTTTACTGCAGGGTTTAACCGAATTTTTACCCGTAAGCAGCAGTGGTCACCTTGAACTCGGGATGGCCTATTTTGGGTTTACAGAAGGAGAGAACCTCACTTTTAACATACTTGTGCATGGTGCTACTTTTTTAAGTGTTGTGGTGGTATTCAGAAAAGATATTATACATTTGATAAGGGAATTATTCCGGTTTCAATGGAATATAGAAACGCAGTTCATCGCTTTGCTTATCATCTCTGCTGTTCCTGTTGCGGTGGTTGGTTTTGTTTTTAAAGACCAACTTGAGCAACTTTTTGAAGGAAACATTGTTTTTGTCGGTTCTATGCTGCTCATTACCGCTACCTTATTATTTTTAACCCGATTTGCTCCCCATGGTACAAAAAGTATTACATTGAAAAGTGCCCTGATCATTGGGCTGGCACAAACATTGGCTGTTTTGCCGGGGATCAGTCGAAGTGGCGCCACCATCAGTACCGCTTTGTATTTGGGGATCGATAAAGTGAAAGCCACAAGGTTCTCCTTTCTGATGGTTCTTATCCCAATTTTCGGTGCTTCTTTGCTGGAATTAATTGATGTGGCCTCATCTACCCAAGCTTCCCGGATATCAGTTTCTGCCCTTGTAGCAGGTACCCTGGCAGCATTTCTTTCTGGTTTGCTGGCTGCCAGCTGGATGCTTAGTATTGTGAGAAAAGGCAAATTATATTATTTCTCAATATATTGTGTAGTAGTCGGAATCATTGCTATCATTACCGGAATGGCAGGGTGAATATCTGTTTTGCATGATTGTTAACCAAAAATATTTTTAATTTATAACCAGGTAAGAGAATCTCTCATCCACTCCCTTACCAGAATTTATAACCACAATTTTGACTAAAAAAGAGCAATTGAGTGCCGAATTTCTCGAAGGTAAAACCCTTCTCATAGATAAACCTGTTGAATGGACCTCCTTTGATATTGTAAAAAAAGTAAAAGCATTGCTTCGGCACCGTTTGGGTTTAAAAAAGATTAAAGTGGGTCATGCCGGTACATTGGATCCCCTTGCCAGCGGTCTGTTGATCATTTGTACCGGAAAAATGACCAAATCCATTGAAACCTATCAAAGTCAACCCAAGCAATACAGCGGCACATTTTTCCTTGGCGCTTCAACACCCTCCTCCGATCTTGAAACTGATCCCGACATTTTTTTCCCCATAGATCATATAACACCTGAAAAAATAGTGGCAGCAACGTTGCTCTTTAAAGGGCAGGTTGAACAAGTACCACCTTTATTTTCAGCAAAGAAAATTCAGGGCGAGAGAGCTTATCATCATGCGCGCCGTGGGCAGGAAACATTGCTGGAGGCCAATACCGTTACCATTCATAATTTCGAGATCACCAATATAAGATTGCCTGAGGTTGATTTTTTGGTCGATTGCAGTAAAGGAACCTACATCCGTTCACTGGCCCGGGATTATGGCAAAGCATTGCACACCGGTGCATATTTAAAGGAACTCAGAAGAACACAAATAGGTGATTTTCATGTAAAAAATGCATGGTCGGTAGAGGATATGAAAAACTGGTTCGACGCTCTTGAACCTCAACCTACAGGTGAACCAAAAGAATAGTATACATGCATGCAGGTAACATCAGCACTTTTTTATTTGTTTTTTTTTGAACAAATTTGTTGACTTGGCTTTTTTGATGTATTATCTTTGCACTCCTTTTATCTGACATGCAGGACTTTTGCATCCGAATTTTTATAGTCAATGAATCAATTTATAAAGGGGTCAAAAGGGACTTTTAGATTTTCGGCATTGCTGAGCATTTTTAGAATCATAAATCCAACACCTAAAATTTTTTATTATGAAGTTATCGGATTTTAAATTTAATCTTCCGGGCGAACTGATCGCATCGCATCCATCGGAAAACAGAGACGAATCAAGACTTATGGTTGTGCACAAAAAAACGGGAGAAATAGAACATAAAATGTTTAGAGATGTTCTGGGTTATTTCAATGATGGTGATGTGATGGTGGTGAATAATACTAAAGTTTTCCCTGCCCGCCTTTATGGAACCAAAGAAAAAACGGGTGCCCAAATTGAAGTATTTCTTTTAAGAGAACTCAATCGCGAAGCCAAATTGTGGGATGTACTTGTAGATCCTGCCAGAAAGATTCGGATTGGCAATAAATTATATTTTGGAGATGATGATAACCTGGTTGCTGAAGTGATTGATAATACGACCTCACGTGGTCGAACGCTCAGGTTTTTGTTTGATGGTACTTATGATGAATTTAAAAAAACGGTGGAATCTTTAGGAGAAACCCCTCTTCCAAAACTTATTCAACGTGCTGTTGAACCCGAAGATAAAGAAAGATACCAGACTGTTTTTGCCAAAAGGGAAGGTGCAGTTGCTGCACCAACTGCAGGCATGCATTTTAGCCGCGAACTGATCAAAAGGCTCGAATTAAAAGGGATTACCTTTGCTGAACTTACCTTGCATGCCGGTCTGGGTAACTTCAGAAGCGTAGATGTAGAAGATTTGAGCAAGCATAAAATGGATTCTGAGCAATTTATTATTGAACCTGCTACAGCCAACACGATCAACGCTGCCAAGGAAAGAAGAAACAGGGTTTGCTCGGTTGGTACCACTACCATGAGAGCGCTTGAATCTTCAGTAAGCATTTACGGACAAGTAAAACCCTTTGAAGGATGGACGAATAAATTTATCTATCCACCTTATGATTTCAGTGTTGCCGATTCTATGATCTCAAACTTTCATTTACCACAGTCCACTCTCATGATGATGGTGGCGGGATTTACAGGATTCGATCTGTTGATGAAGGTTTACAAAACAGCCGTTAAAGAGAAATATAAGTTCTTTACTTATGGCGATGCTATGCTCGTCATCTGATTTTTATGGCACTGAAATATACCGAAAGTGTTTTGCTTGGGTATGTATAAGCGAATGTATATCAGGTGCATGTGATTTAGATGCTTTCAACAGAATCCAATAAATGTCAGAATTTGAACGATATGTAATCATAACAGCCGGTGGATCTGGTTTGCGTATGCAAAGCTCTACACCCAAGCAGTTTTTGCTGTTGAATGGTAAACCTATTTTGCTTCATACGATCGAGGCTTTTCGTCAATTTGATTCCCAAATAGGGGTTGTATTAGTATTACCTGCCAGGCAAGAACAATTTTGGGATCAGATCACAGAGCAATACAAATTACCGCTGCCTGTTAAAAAGGTTACAGGGGGTCCCACCCGTTTTCATTCCGTAAAAAATGGTCTGCAACTGGTTGATGATCAATCTTTGGTTGCCATACATGATGGTGTACGTCCTCTTGTTTCTCAAAAAACCATCAGTGAAGCTTTTCGAACAGCCAGGTTTTTTGGCAATGCCATCCCCGTTATCAGTATGAATGAATCTGTAAGATGGGTTGAAAATGCTTTTAATAAACCCATCAACCGGGATCAAGTTAAAATTGTACAAACTCCTCAGTGTTTTCGTGCCGATATGATTAAAAAAGCCTATAATGTTCAGTATCGCGAAACCTTCACTGATGATGCTTCGGTACTCGAAAATTCGGGGGAACGTATTTACCTCTCTGAGGGAAATACAGAAAACATCAAAATCACATCCCCAGACGATTTGTTTTTAGCGGAAGCACTTTTACAGCATAGGAAACAAACAGGATGATATTTGATGATTCATCGGTTATAATGATTCACCCTTGAGTGTTGCCGAAGTGCAGTCTGTTATTTTTACGTTTACATAATCTCCTGGATTAAAACCATTGTTAGGGAAAACCACTACTTTGTTTTGAGAATTGCGACCTGAAACCATTTCTGAAGATTTTTTCGATCTTCCTTCCACCAAAACCTCAAATTCTTTTCCAATATCTTTTTGATTGCTTTGGAGCGATAGTTCGTTTTGAAGATGAATAATTTCCTGAAGCCTTTTGCTTTTAACTTTTTCGTCCACATCGTCTTTAAACCTTTTGGCAGCAGGGGTTCCCGGTCTTTCTGAATATTTAAACATGAAGGCGAAATCGTATTGTGCCCATTTCATCAAACGGATGGTTTCCTGATGCTCCTCTTCGCTTTCGCCACAAAAACCTGCAATGATATCAGTACTGATGGCACAATCGGGTATGTAATTTCTTATGGATCGGATGCGGTCCATGTAAATTTCTTTTGTGTATTTGCGGTTCATACGTTTCAGCACTGAACTACTCCCCGACTGAACGGGCAAATGTATGGCCCGGCAAATATTCGGATGTTCTGCAATAGTTTGGAGCAATTGATCCGACATATCTTTCGGGTGAGATGTGGCAAATCTGACCCTTAGTTTGGAGTTTATGTTAGCCACCTCTCTTAACAGATCAGGAAAACTCCATGCTGTGTTTTTGTTGTTCCATTGATACGAATTTACATTTTGACCCAGGAGTGTTATTTCGCGATATCCGTTTTCAAACAATTGCACTGCTTCGCTAATAATGCTTTCGGGGTTGCGGCTTCTTTCCTTCCCTCTGGTATAGGGCACTACACAATAGGTGCAAAAGTTTTCGCATCCTCTCATGATGGAAATGAAAGCGGAAATACCGTTTCCGGAATACCTCACCGGAGCAATATCTGCATAGGTTTCTTCGGCCGATAAAAGAACATTTACTGCTTTCTGACCACTCTCCACATCAGAAAGCAACCCGGGTAACTCGCGATAGGCGTCAGGTCCCACAACCATCTCAAGTCTTAATCCCTTTTGATCTTCTTCGAGCAACGAACTTTTGAGCCTTTCTGCCATACAACCAAGCAACCCAATAATGAGATCAGGTTTTTTTTTACGTAATACCTGAAGTTGTTTCAGGCGGTTCAATACTTTTTGTTCGGCATTTTCCCGTATGGAGCATGTATTGAGAAAAATCACATCGGCACCTTCTGCGTTTTGGGTGGTTTGGTAATTGTTGTCGGTCATGATTGATGCCACAATCTCACTATCAGAGAAATTCATCTGGCACCCGTATGTTTCTATATATATATTTTTTTTAGGCATTTCTTGTGATTAAATATTTGAAAGTTGTTTTTTTATTGTTAATCAAAACAGATTCATTGATCAATGAATCTGTTTGCAGACCATCAGAAAGCAATCAGGTACAAAAATACTTATATTTTTGACCTTTGATCCCGGAATTTAGCAACAGATTTATCATGTGATACAAATTTTTATTTCTCACCTTCATGATGGCTTATGAATAAAAGTCTCAGAGAACAGGATAATAAATCGTGAATGCAGAAACATCCATTAATTTTGAGGTGCTAATTAAATAGGGAAACACCTGATTTGAGATTATATTTCACTTTATCCACAAATAGTATTTTTATTTTTGACTGAATTTCTAACACACCTGTGTTTCTATAAATGTTTCGTATTTATATATCTTAGGGAGAATCAATTTGTTGCTTTGTGTTTTGTATATGTTTGATTCTCAAATACCAAATTATCAGCAAAGTAAATTTGGCAATACCTGATTTTAAGTAATTATTATCTTCATTATCAAGCAAAAACGAAAGAATAATAAGTGTATAACGAATAATTACCAGAGTATGAAAAGAATTGTATTGTTGCCCATTATTGCCTTTTTATTTTTATTTACGTCTTGTTCAGAAGATCATCAGCGCCCCATTGAAGTAAGAGGTTGGAATATTCTATCTGATCATTTTGACAATGCAGTAGAAGTGATTGATGCCAGTAAAGACTATCAGATCAATCATCTGGAACTTTCGCATCATTTGATCATGGATTTGCAACATGTAAAAACAGAATGGTTAAGAGAAAAAACAAATCAGCTGATTGATAGTGCGCACAGAGCAGGCGTAAAAGATGTTTTTGTTTGGGATCGGGCTTTTTATCAAAAAAGTTACTATCCGGGAAGGTTTATGGTTGATTCTGTTCATGACAGAAGACTGAACCTGGATGATCCGGAGTTTTGGAAATGGTTCAGAGAAGATTACAGGGAAATGTTTGCCCTGATACCCAATGTTGATGGCATTGTATTCACTTTTATTGAAACGGGTTCCCGTATCAGGGATCAGTTTGCTGAAAATTTAAACGATTACCAGAAAATGGCAATGGTGGTAGATACAGTAGCGGATATTGTGATCAATGAACTGGGGAAAAAGATGCATATCCGAACGTTTATACACGATCAATGGGATAAAGATGTTATCCTGGGGTCTTTAAATTACATCAATAATCCTGATTTGAAGATTATGGTGAAAGAAACGCCTCATGATTTTTTTAATTTTCATCCGATGCAGGATTATGTTGCAGATCTTAAATACCCTGTTATAATAGAATTTGATGCAGCCCATGAATATAATGGTCAGGGCATTGTTGCCAATACCTTTACGCAGCTCATACTGGATCGCTGGAAATATTATATGCAATATGATAATGTTATAGGATATGTGGCCCGAACCGACCGGTATGGAACTACAAAAATCATCAACCGCCCATCTGAGGTTTTGCTCTATGCCCTTCACCGTGCAGCAGAAGATACTACCATTACTGAAGATCAGGTCCTCGATGAGTTTATTGGGAAAAAATATGGAAAACAAAGCATTCCATTTATAAAACCAGCATTTAAGGCAGCAATAGATATTAATAATTCCAGCTTTTATACCCTCGGTACAAACACTACCGACCACTCAGCATTAAATATTGATTATATCAGTAGTTATAACCGGTTCGTTGCCGGCAGATGGTACGATCCTCCACTTGTGTATATCGGGCACAATGTGAATAAGGAGTTTCATTATTTTAAAGATGTGGTCGAACATCTTTCGCCCAAAAAATATAAAAATATTGGAGGGCGCTTTTATGGTGAAAACCCTGAAGTTTTTGAAAAAAACTGGGTGAGTTATGAAGAAAAAATGGATACCACCTACCTTGAATATATCCTCACCGAAAAGGATTTTGCTGTTGAAACAGCCAAAAATGCGCTTGAGAGCATTGAAAAATCTGAACCATTTGTAGAAGATCAAAATGCTTTCAAAGACCTGTATGAAACCTTTAACAGAACCCTTATTACAGCAAAACTTCACCGTGCAACACATAAAATATATTTTGGATATCGCATATATGTGCAGGACACAACCCTTTACAAAGAGACCATTGTACCTGTTATTGCCGAGGGTATGCAGGAATTACGCGCATCGATAAAAGAAATAGAAGAATATCCTTATGAAGTACCTAGTGGACAATGGACATGGCATGAACCCAAAGCAAGGATGAGTGTAAAGATGAGCGATCTGGATAGGGCGAAAACCTACATAGATTTTATAACCAAAACAGGATGGCCTTCATTTTCTGAAATTACACTACCTGATCTTTAAACATCAGGATACTTTGCGTCAGGAAAATATGCCTCTACAGGCACAAAGTAGTAGTCTTTTTTCATGAACCGAGCCATGACAATACTATTGACAAACACGCGGATGATTATTGGTGCTGGAAGTGGATCGCCCTGATAGGGGCAAATCAATTCAACCCAGTGGCAACGCCCTGGGTAATTGCAACCGATGCCCTCCGGCGCCCTGAAAGGGCAACTTACAAGCAAAATCGCAAACCACTCAATATCAAAGAGAAACAAATTATAAACAGATGAAAACCAATAATTGAGTTTGCTCCAAAAAGGAGATTACCCACAAATCACACAAATTGATATTATTTTTTAGAAATTCAGATAATTAACAATATTACATTCTCACGAATTCTCCGAAAATGAGTTTTTGGGGTGGATTCATAAATTTTTCAGTAAATGCAAGCAATTACTGTGAGAATCATTAGGGTTGTCTTCTTAAAATATAAGTTATTTGTAATAAGCATTAATGATTTGCTTTATTCGATTATCAGGCAATAATATCAACATCAACAATTTTATAATATCTGCACATATGAACCCTAAGACCAGCATTATCCTTCTTCTGAATTTTTGCATTTCTGCTGCTGTAGCCCAGGATCCCGAATGGGATGATACCAGCAGATCTGACTGGCCCGAACCTTTTGAAGAGGTTATGATTCCATCTTCGGCAGATGGTAAAATACAAATGGCCTACTTTTATACCTCTCAGCAAGAACAACCCCAGCCTCTTATTGTAAGTCTGCACACCTGGAGCAATAATTACCAACAAAAAGACCCTTTGATTGGGGAAATTCTATCGCGTGATGTAAACTACATCCGTCCTGATTTTCGTGGACCCAACAATACACAGGAAGCATGTGGAAGTCCGCTTGTAGCCTCAGATATTGATGATGCCATCGAATATGCATTAAAAAACAGCAATGCAGACCCCAAGCACATTCATGTGATAGGTGTAAGTGGAGGTGGGCATGCTACTTTAATTGCCTATATGCAGTCAAAGTATTCGATCCGTTCATTCTCTGCCTGGGTTCCCATAACTGATCTTGCAAAATGGTATGACGAATCCATTGGTCGCCAGAGAAAATATGCAGAGCATATTGCATTAGCAACAACAGGAAATAAAAACAAAATTGATGTGCAGGAAGCCAAAAATCGATCACCGCTTTGGATGCATACGCCTGTGGAAAAAAGAAAAAACAGTAAATTATATATTTATGCCGGAATCCATGATGGTTACAATGGTTCAGTACCCATTACCCACTCATTGGAAATGTACAACAAGGTGGTTGCAGATTTTAACCCCCGGTCGGCAGAATCCCTGATACCAGAAAGTATGATCCGGCAAATAGTAGTGTCCAGAACTATTCCCGGTGAGAGAAAGGCTCAAATCGCAGGTCGCGATATTCATTATACCCGTCAATATGAGAACAAAGTGAAGATTGTCATTTTTGAGGGTGGACATGAAATGCTCTCTGAAATTGCTCTTGATCATGTTGATTCTGAAATCATACTGGCGATTGGTGATTCAAACGGTCAAAACAAAGGTGGATGGGTAGACAGATTGCGGCACGAAAGATTTCATGATGTTTTTTATAATACTAGTATATCAGGTAATACCATTGGATTCGATAACAACGGACAAGAATCAAAAAATACTTTGAAAAATATCCGCCAGCATCTTACCCGTTACGATCCTGAAAAAAACCATTTGACTAAAATACTTATTTTATTAGGAACCAACGATGCTAAAGCAGTTTTTCATGACCGGTTGAATGAGGTGCCAGGTTTTTATAACCAACTGATTGATTCAATAGAAACCTATTATGCCCAGGGCAAAACACCCGAAGTGATCATGATATCTCCTCCTCCCATTGCAAATGATGATCGTCTGAAGGAAAAATATCACGGGGGTGCCAAACGGATTTTATACCTGAACAATGAATTTCGTAAAGTAGCATCACAAAGACAAATTCGCTATATTGATCTGCATTCAGCAATAATGCCAATTTACGATGAATTATCCAGAGATGGAATACACTTTAATGAACAAGGATACGAATTGGTTGGTTTTCTTTTGAATCGTTTCCTTGATCAATAGCATTCCCGGATACCGTATGAATTAGTCTCAGCAATAAAACGCATTATTTTTTCATGTGTTTGATAAGAAAGCGACAAGTACAAGGCTTGCGATGACTGAAAAATCCGAGTTTACTTCACGTAAATGACTGTTTTGAAGGCGAGCATAACGCAGCAATTGGCGTTTTCTTGCAAGCACTAATTATAACTGAGTGCAGTATAAAAAGGTTATTGTCCACTAATTTCACGAATGATCACGATCTTAATAATCTGATATTCAGATTTATGGCAAAGTGAAAAATGATCACCAACGTCTAAAAACAAGTTTATTAGACCAGATTCATAAATTATATATTTTTTTTACGGGTAACCCCCGATCAAAAAAGTATATGCATCATTCAGTTTATCAGATACTTGTTGTATTACTCATCCATCGAAATTCCTTTTTTCCTCATCTTTCCCATAGTTTTACTAACTTTATGTAGTCAGGTTGGTGTGTTTGTTATTTAAACACCAGTAGCATTAAAAACAGCCAACATGGAGCTCCATCCGACCTGTTTAATAAAATTATTTACGGATGAACCGAACATGTTTGCGAATGAAATATTTCTACCATAGAAAACAGCCAACATGGAGCTCCATCCGACCTGTTTAATAAAATTATTTACGGATGAACCGAACATGTTTGCGAATGAAATATTTCTACCATAGAAAACAGCCAACATGGAGCTCCATCCGACCTATTTAATAAAATTATTTACGGATGAAAGTTCTTGTGAATCTTTCATTTTTAATAATTAGTTTTGTATCCATTTTCACCACAACAAATACCAAACATATAGATATGGTAAAGAATTTAGTGATTGTTGAGTCGCCTGCCAAAGCAAAAACGATCGAAGGATTTTTAGGAAAAGAATTTTTGGTAAAATCCAGTTTTGGACATGTACGTGACCTCGCAAAGTCAAAGCTTGGGGTTGAGATCGAAAACGATTTTAATCCTGTTTATGAAATATCTCCCGATAAAAAAAATGTTGTCAGTGAGTTGAAAAAACTATCCAAAGAGGCTGAGGTGATCTGGCTTGCCACAGATGAAGACAGGGAAGGAGAAGCGATTTCGTGGCACTTGTCAGAAAGTTTAAAGTTAGATGCCAAAAAATCGAAACGGATTGTTTTTCATGAAATTACAAAATCTGCCATCCAGCATGCCATTAGCCATCCAAGAAGTATTGATATCAATTTGGTGGATGCCCAACAGGCCAGACGTGTACTTGATCGCCTTGTAGGTTTTGAGTTATCACCACTTTTATGGAAAAAAGTAAAGCCCTCTTTATCAGCCGGACGGGTGCAATCTGTAGCAGTGCGTTTAATTGTAGAAAGAGAAAAAGAGATACAAAATTTCAAAACCTCCAATTCATTTCGATTATCTGCCATATTTACTGTTACACATAAAGGAGAGAAAATGTTGGTGAAGGCAGAACTTCCCAAACGTTTTACTGAGAAAGAGAGTGCACTCGAATTTTTAGAAAAATGTAAAGACGCATCGTTTTTCGTAGAAAATATAGAGACCAAGCCTGCCAAAAAATCTCCCGCCGCACCTTTCACCACCTCAACGCTTCAGCAAGAGGCCAGTCGCAAATTAGGATTCTCTGTTTCACGCACCATGCTGCTTGCTCAGAAATTATACGAATCAGGTAAGATTACCTATATGCGAACCGATTCGGTTAACCTTTCTGATACTGCCGTGGGGATGGCAAAAGAGGTAATCCTCAAAAACTTTGGGAAGGAATACCTGAAAACCCGCAAGTTTTCAACCAAATCAAAAGGAGCGCAGGAGGCACATGAAGCCATCAGACCTACTTATATGAATGTTGAAAATGCCGGATCAGATGCATCAGAGCAAAGGCTTTACGAACTTATATGGAAGAGAACCATTGCTTCTCAGATGAGCGAAGCATTGCTGGAAAAAACAAATATTTCTATAGGCATATCCACCACCAGCGAAAAACTCATAGCGTCCGGTGAAGTGCTTAAATTTGATGGTTTTCTGAAGGTATACCTTGAATCCACCGACGATGAGGATGATGAAGTGCAGAAAGGAATTTTGCCTCCATTAGAGATAAATCAGCAACTTGATTTGGATGAAATGGTGGCTCAGGAACGTTTCTCAAAACACCCACCGCGTTATACAGAAGCCAGTTTGGTGAAAAAACTCGAAGAGTTGGGTATTGGACGTCCTTCAACTTATGCACCTACCATTTCAGTTATTCAGAAAAGAGAATATGTGGTGAAAGAAAATCGTGAAGGTGAAAAACGGATGTATGATTATTTGCTTTTGAAAAAAGGAAAAATTGAAACTTCACAAAAATCTGAGATCACCGGTGCCGAAAAAAATAAACTTTTCCCTACCGACATAGGTATTGTGGTCAATAATTTCCTGATGGAATATTTTAAAGATATCATGGACTATAATTTTACCGCCAGTGTAGAAAAAGAATTTGACGAGATTGCACAGGGATTGAAACAATGGACAAAAGTTTTGCACGAGTTTTATTATCCTTTTCATGACAAAGTTGATGAAACACTGCAAACAGCAGAAAAATTTAGCGGAGAACGGGTTTTGGGCAAAGATCCTAAATCAGGAAAGGATGTATTGGCGCGTATTGGCAGGTTTGGCCCTATGGTACAGATTGGTAGTGCCGAAGATGAAGAAAAACCAAAGTTTGCTGGTTTGAGAAAAGACCAGAGTCTTGAAAGCATTACCCTGGAGCAGGCACTCGATTTGTTTAAACTTCCCCGTAAGGTTGGTATATATGAAGATAAAGAAATAGTTGCTTCAGTGGGTAGGTTCGGACCTTACTTAAGACATGATGGCAAATTTTATTCTTTACCCAAAGAGGAGGATCCTCTCACGATTGAACAAGACAAAAGCATCGAGATCATAGAAGACAAAAGAGAAAAAGACAGACAGAAGATTATCAGAGAATGGAATGATAATGTAAAAATTCTGAAAGGAAGATGGGGACCCTATCTGACCATTGAAGGGAAAAATTATAAACTCCCCAAAGATAAAGATCCGCAGGATTTTACCCTGGAGGAGTGCTTAAAAATTGCTGAACAGGGAACCTCATCCAAAAAAACACGTACAACGAAGAAAACAGCAAAACCCAGAAAAAAAACATAACTTTTTAACTGAACATGGAAATTGCCGATTTCTTCGTACCGGTAGAAACTCAAAAACTAACAGTTTCCCATAAATCGCACCCATTACTTCTGGGAAATATGATCAGAAGTTATTCCAGGGAAGATCATTTTCCAGATACAAACAATGCAGATATTGCCCTGCTGGGTATCAAAGAAGATCGTAATGCACCTACCAATGAAGGCACTGCCTTTGCACCTGATTATATAAGGAAATACTTGTACAATCTTTTTCAGGGACCCTTCAAAACCAATATTATTGACCTTGGTAATATAAAAAAAGGGGAAACGGTGGAAGATAGCTACTTTGCCCTGAAAACCGTGTTGTCAGAACTGTTGCAGAATAAAATTGTTCCCATAATTATGGGAGGTTCACAGGATCTTACCTATGCCAATTATATGGCTTACGAAACCCTTGGTCAGATCATCAATATCGTTTCCGTTGATTCTTCTTTTGATCTTGGGTTGAATCAGGAAAAAATCAGTAGTCATAATTTTCTCAATAAGATTTTAACGCATCAGCCCAATTTTCTTTTCAACTATACCAACATTGGTTATCAAACCTATTTTGTTGATCAGGATGCCATTGAGTTGATGCAAAAGCTCTATTTTGATGTACACAGGTTGGGAATAGTAAGAAATAACCTGGAAGAGGTAGAGCCAATTGTACGGAATGCAGATCTGCTCAGCTTTGATGTAAGTAGCATCAGGCAGTCAGATGCTCCGGGTAACGCAAATGCATCTCCCAATGGATTTTATGGAGAAGAGGCTTGCCAGATAGCCAGGTATGCCGGGTTAAGCGATAAATTGTCTTCTTTAGGTTTTTACGAACTCAACCCTGCTTTTGACAATGGTGAGCAAACCGCACATCTGATAGCACAAATGATCTGGTACTTTATTGATGGTTTTTACAATCGTAAAAATGATTTCCCCGATCGCAAAAGAAAGGACTCTGGTGGTTACATGAAATATGTAGTTCCGATGAAAGAGTTCAAAAATGAAATCATCTTTTATAAAAGCAAGGCCAGTGACCGCTGGTGGATGGAAGTCCCTTTTCAGGGTTTGCACTCAAAATACGAACGGCAGTTTCTTGTCCCTTGCTCCTATAAAGACTACCAGGACGCATGCCAGGAGGAACTACCTGAAAAATGGTGGCAGGTTTACCAAAAATTTTTATAATTATCGTAGCACTTTTCTATCCTTCAATTTTCACTTTTTCCTTTTTCATCTAACAAATTTAATTTTACTGCAAAACAAAGGGTGCTTGGGGGTGATATAAAACCTTGGTTTCATTGAAAAATTGTACTTTTATTTCCATAAAGCAGGAAAAATCCGCCTGTAATTTCTTCGGCCCGAAAACGAGTAGAATTACTGATATTATTATAAAAACAACTCTGTATATTTGTAATCGTGAAAGTAATAGTTTTAGTTATATAACAAATTGAAATACAAATAGTTCTTTGAATTCTTGATCCCGAAAATTATTAACAATGCCCTGTTGATAAAAAATTATTGTAATTTTACCGGCTTCGAAATTTTTTGGTGTTTCTAAAGGTTGAAATCCAAAAAGTATTCAATTTTTTCCACAGATTTGCGTTAAGGAAAAAGTGGTAAACAATAAAACCAAAATTAATATTGAATGATAAGGTTCAGGTCAATCAACATTTCCATTATACTCGCATGTATTTTTGTTTATTGTACTGATGATGGATGGGCACAGCAGGATGCACAATTCAGTCATAATATGTTTAATACTATGGCGTTTAATCCTGGTTATGCAGGTTTACGCCCTGCCATATGTGCAACGGCACTTGCCCGCCAGCAATGGGTTGGATTTGTTGATGAAGAAGACCAGAGTTTAAATCCTGAAACCTACAGTTTTAGTGTAGATGCTCCCATAAATTTAATAAGAGGAGGTTTGGGTTTATCTTTTATGCAGGATCAGTTGGGATTTGAAACTGCACTCGGTGTTAAACTTGCTTATGCATATCATCTTGACTTAACGGATGGAAAATTAGGATTGGGTGGTCAAATTGGTTTTATTGATAAAAGAATTGATTTCTCTGGTTTTAACCCACTCAATGAAGGCGATCCGGCACTTAGTGGAAGCGAAGAAGAATCCCGGATGTTCATCGATTTTTCTCTTGGAGGGTTTTATGCAAGCGAAGTGTTTTGGGCGGGTCTTTCTGTCAACCAGTTTGCGCAACCTACACGTGAGATTGCCAACGCAGATTTCCAGTTAAAAAGACAGTTTTACCTGAGTGGCGGTTATAATTACCCTTTACCTGGAAACAACAATCTTGTTTTGTCGCCATCATTTCTCTTCAAAACAGATTTGGCATCCTTTCAAAGTGATTTTAATACATTGGTTACTTACAATAACAAAGTATGGGGTGGCGTTAGTTACAGAATTCAGGACGCAATAGCTGTATTTTTGGGGTTGAATATCGAGCAAATCCGTATTGGATATTCCTATGATATTTCTACAACTCCTTTAGGCAGGAATGGTCGGAGTTTCGGGAGTCATGAAATAATGGTTCAATATTGTTTTGAATTGGATATTGAAAGAATAAATGAAATAAACAGGAATGTCAGATTTTTATAATTTCTCAAATATTTTTTTGTGAAACCTAATCTAAGACAGTTCGTTAAAATAAGTATCAAATCAGAGTAATAAAAATAATAGTGGTCATAAAATCAGGAGTTAACATGAAAAGGTTAATGTTTATTGCATCGTTAGTTATCATTTTTGCCAGTTGTGATCGTTCAGGCAGCGGTCATCTCACTGGTGTACAAAATCGCCCTGACGGGTTTTATGCTGATCCTCCCGGCATGGTTTACATACCCATGGGAAGCTTCAACATGGGTCCTTCAGATGAGGATATTGCTTATTCGCAAAATGCGATGAGTAAAACTGTTTCATTACCAGCATTTTATATGGATGAAACGGAGATTACCAATAACCAGTACAGGCAATTCGTACATTGGGTAAGAGATTCTTTGGCTCATATGCTTTTAGCAGACATTGACGAAGAACATCTTATCATGATGGATGAATTTGGTATGGACATAGATCCGCCACTTATCAACTGGAGGTACAATATTAACTGGGATGGAGAAGAAGAAAGAGATATACTCAATGAGTTGTTTCTACCTGAGCATGAGCGTTTTTTCCGTCGCCGCGAAATTGATACCAGAAAATTGATCTACCGGTATCATATCATTGATATCAACAGAGCTGCCAAAAGATCAGAAAGAGATACACCGCGTAACGAGTTTGTTGTAGAATATGAAACGCCTGTATATCCTGATACCCTTGCCTGGATTCATGATTTTAGTTACGCTTACAACGAACCTATGACACAGCAATATTTCTGGCATCCTACCTATGACCATTATCCTGTAGTAGGTGTAAACTGGTCACAGGCACGTGCCTTCACCATTTGGAGGACCAATTTTCTGAACAGTTATCTCGCTTCTGAAAGTCGTCCTTTTGCACAGGAATTCAGATTGCCCACCGAAGCAGAATGGGAGTATGCCGCTCGCGGAGGTCTTGATCTTAACCCCTATCCATGGGGCGGACCTTACACCAGAAATCTCGACGGTTGTTTTCTCGCCAATTTTAAACCTCTTAGGGGTAATTATGTAGATGACGGTGGATTTCAGACTGTTATTGTAGGACACTACCCACCCAATGATTATGGTTTATATGATATGTCTGGTAATGTTGCTGAGTGGACCATCAATGCCTTTGATGAATCATTTTACAACTTCGGACATGATATGAACATGCACTACCACTATGAAGCAAAACCAGATGATCCTATCACACTTAAGCGCAAAGCAATACGTGGAGGATCATGGAAAGACGTTGGTTTTATGCTGCAGGTGGGAACACGAAGCTATGAATATCAGGATTCCGCCAAATCTTATGTAGGTTTCAGATGTGTACAAACTTATCCTGGTCGTGACCGTATTGATGGTGGTGGAGCATCTAATGTTTATTAAAAAAAACCTTTGAAATAATAATTAAATCTTTTATCAGTTTTGTTTTTATAGCAATATCTGATAATTGACTGATATTCGCATTTAAAATAATACTAATCTCTCTTTAATTTAGAATTTATGAAGTGGCTGGAATCCAAAGCGTTTAAAAATTTCATGTCTAAGCTCTACGGCTGGGGTGCAGCAGTAGTGATCGTTGGTGCCTTGTTTAAAATTCAGCACTGGCCTGGAGCAGGTGTTATGCTCACCATTGGTTTAGGAGTTGAAGCACTTATTTTCTTCGTTTCTGCATTTGAAAAGCCCCATGAAGAACCGGACTGGACCCTGGTATATCCTGAGCTTGCAGGTATTGATACTGATGTGGAGGATGAAGAGGATAACCCGCAATTGCCAGAAAAAGCTGGTCGTAGAAATAAAAATCTACCTGCGGCAGCTACTACCAATAATGTTCAGAGCATTACGCTCTCAACCAATTTGGATAAAATGCTTGAAGAAGCCAATATTGGTCCTGAACTGATTGAAAATTTGGGTGCAGGATTAAAAAATTTATCAGATAATGCTTCGAAATTGGCAGATATATCTAATGCTGCTCTGACCACGCAAGATTATATTAAAAATATGGAAGCGGCGTCACAATCAGTTCTTGAACTGAGTCAGTCTTACAAAAACACCAATGAGTATCTGAAACACGACATCAGTCTCTCCGAAGAGTTTGCAGGAAGCCTTAGAAATGCAAAAGAATCATTGGATGAACTCAACGTTGGCTATAAGGAAACTGCCGGGCAGATGAAAGATAACCTGGGTGCATCTAAACAATATAATGACAGTTTGCTAAACCTTACCGGATATACCAGTGAATTGGTCTCCAATTATGGAAGAAGTTCAGAGTTGCTTGTAAAAACTGTTGAAGCACTTGAGAACAGTGCAAAGCAAGGATCACAATATACTGATCAACTTCAGAAGACCTCTCAGAATCTCGAGGCCCTCAATGCAGTATATGAACTGCAGTTGCAGGCATCGGATGCACAATTTCAAAATACCGAAAAAATGCAGGAGTCCGTTAGTAAACTTGTAGAAAATCTGAATCAAACAGTAGGAAGTACTCAGGAATACAAAGAGCAAATGAATGCCCTGACCAAAAATATTGCTTCACTCAACAGTGTTTATGGCAATATGCTAACGGCCATGAATTTCAATGGAGGAAAGTAATGGTCATAAACATCTGACTTGAAAACATCCCTTTTCAGGCCATTTTTTATCTAATCATAAAGCACACTAGAGTTTAATAACACCCAATATTACTGAATTAATATGGCAGGAGGAAAGCAAACCCCGAGACAAAAAATGATCGGAATGATGTATCTGGTTCTTACAGCACTTTTGGCATTGAATGTGTCAAAAGAAGTACTGAATGCATTTATTATGGTTGACGACGGGTTGCAACAAACAAACCGGAATTTTGGTCAAAAGGTTGAAATGGTCTACCAGGATTTTGAACAACAAAAAGCATTGGCCCCCAATAGAGTAGAGCCTTTTTATTCGCAGGCACAAGAGGTAAGGGAATATTCTGAAGAACTGGTAAACCACATTCTTGATTCTCGTTCAGAAATGATCGCTTTTGTTGATGGTTTGACCAAAGAAGAGGCAGATACCCTCAGTCTAATTAATCTTGCATCCAAAGATAATTACAGTGCGTCCACCGCTTTCTGGATGCTCACACCCCTGGAAGGAACGGGCCCTGTTGCTAATCCGGGAGCGGAAGGAACCAGAGCCTACCAATTGAAGCAAATGATAGAAGAATACAAAGCGGCAATGCGCGAAAGAACTCCTGAATTATTCAGAGATAATATACAGCTGGGGCTGGATACCGAAGGTCCGTTTTATGATAAAAACGGATTGGAAGTAAATTGGCAAACCGCTATGTTCGATCATCAGATACCGGTTGCGGCAGCTACCAACCTGACCCGGATGGTTACAGAAGTTAAAAATGCTGAATTTGATGTAGTAAATCTATTGTATGCTGCCATCACAGCAGAAGATTACACTTTCGATACAATTAATGCTGCTGTTATACCCGAAAGTAAGTTGGTTCTGCTGGGTGATTATTTTGAAGCAGAAGTGATTGTAGCAGCCTTTGATTCGAAACAAAAACCCAACGTTACAGTCAACGGACAAGCAGTGGAAGACGGAAAACTGCGCATACCAGCCAACTCCGAAGGTCTTCAGAACTATAGTGGACAAGTAAGTGTTGTTGGTCCTGCCGGGGTTACCACCTATGATTTTGAGGGTGACTTTGTTGTGCAACGCCCTTCCGCCACCGTTAGTGCCGACGCTATGAACGTATTTTATATGGGTGTTGACAATCCTGTTTCAGTTTCCGTACCAGGTATACCAAGTGGAAATATTGAGCCACGGATCAGTGGAGCAGGAAACAGATTGATACCTAAAGCCGGCGGTGGTTACAATGTCAGATTGAGTCAAAACCATAATGTAAATCAAAATGTTACCATCACCCTTTTTGCCAGGATGAATGACGAATTGAGAAATATGGGTGCTTCTACTTTCAGGGTACGAGTTGTGCCCGATCCATATCCGGAGATTGCAGGACAAAAGGAAGGTAATATACCCAAAGATGTACTTGCCGGACAACCCATCATTCCCCGGATGCAGGATTTTGACTTTCAAATGGATTTTAGAATCACCAGTTTCACCATGAATACTACAGTGGCAGGAGATTTTCAGGAGTGGAGATCTGGTTCCAACCTTCAAACAGAAGAAATGGAACAAGCTATCAGGAGATCTAACAGAGGACAAAGATTCTCTTTTGAAAATATAAAAGCTGTTGGCGATGATGGCAGAGAACGTAATCTACCGCCAATGGTATTCAGAATTCAGTAAATTAACATTAAAAACAAAATATCGGAGGTTTCGCTATGACCAAAATTAAATTTT
Organism: uncultured Bacteroidales bacterium; assembly: GCA_964589855.1. GTDB lineage: Bacteria > Bacteroidota > Bacteroidia > Bacteroidales > UBA7960 > SKVR01. The sequence goes on along the minus strand of CAZPVB010000035.1, from coordinate 5,009 downwards.
TATTCGTTACATCACTTGTTGCGCTTCTCTTTTCTACAGGCATCAATGCACAGGTAATTGAAGGGGCAACTCCCCCTGATGGTATTTATGAAAAAGTTTGGATCGAGGAAAAAAAACCCATTCCTCTTGCGCATGTCAGAGAAGCAGATGTGCTATGGTCTAAAAGAGTATGGCAGGTAATAGACCTGAGAGAAAAAATTAACCATCCCCTTTATTTTCCTAATACAACCATTGACGACCGGCAAAGCCTGATGCAGGTTTTGATGGGCGCTGTAAACGAAGGGTCTATACGGGCTTTTGACAACGATGAATTTACCATGTTACTTACTCCTGAAGAAATTAGTACCAAGTATTCAAGAGAGGAGGTAAGAACTTTCGTAAGACCGGATCCTCCATACGATGAATATGATTCTACCATTGTAATTGAATTGAGCTCAGATGAAGTTACCAAATTCCGGGTAAAAGAGGAATGGTTTTTCGATAGCAAACGTTCCGTGTTAGATGTAAGAATCATTGGTATATGTCCTGTAAGGGAAAGAATTGATCCTGATACAAGAGAAAGTTTGGGTGATCAGCCACTTTTCTGGGTATATTTTAACGAAGCAAGAAATATACTGGTAAATGCTGAAGCATATAACAGGCACAACGATGCCAAAAGGATGTCTTTTGATGACTTATTTATGCGTCGTATGTTTAATAGTTATATTTATAAAGAGAGTAACGTTTACGACCGACTTATTCAGGAGTATAATACGTATGGGTTAGATCAACTTCTGGAAGCTGAGAAAATAAAAGAAGAAATTCGCAATTACGAATTAGATCTTTGGGAATACTAGACCTTTCACTGCTATTATTGTTAACACTGATGAATGCCGAAAAGGGTGTCAAATCATTTGACACCCTTTTTCTTTTGATACAAAATTCTTTTTATATCCGGTTTCGATTGTGTGCAGTAGACTGCTCAGATCATTTTTTTGGGGTCTACCCATTCATCAAATTGCTCTGCGGTGATCAGTCCTGATTGTACCGCCGATTCTCTGAGCGTAAGGTTTTCCTGGTGTGCTTTTTTAGCGATCATGGCGGCATTATCATATCCGATATGGGTATTGAGTGCCGTAACAAGCATCAGAGAATTGTTCAGGTGTTCTTTAATTTTTTCTTCATTTGCTTCAATACCATCAACACAATTTAGGGTAAAGGAAACAGATGCATCTGCCAGTAATCTTGCCGACTGTAGCAGATTATAGATCATAACAGGTTTAAAAACATTGAGCTGGAAATGCCCGTTCATGCCTCCCACAGAAATTGTTGCGTCATTGCCAATTACCTGAGCCGCCACCATGGTCATGGCTTCTGATTGTGTTGGGTTTACCTTTCCAGGCATGATTGAAGAACCTGGTTCGTTTGCAGGAAGCTGCAGTTCTCCCAGACCACATCTTGGACCCGATCCCAGTAGACGAATATCATTGGCAATTTTCATCAAACTCACAGCTATTTGCTTTAGTGCTCCACTGGTCTCAACAATAGCATCATGTGCCGATAAGGATTCAAATTTGTTAGGTGCTGTTTTAAAAGGTAGAGATGTGATCTCAGCAATGGTTTTGGCAACATTAACCGCAAAGCCATCGGGTGTGTTTATCCCTGTACCTACTGCTGTTCCTCCAAGCGCCAGTTCACTCAAATGAGATAAACTATTTTTCAGTGCTTTGATACCGTAATCCATCTGTGCCACGTATCCGGAAAATTCATTGCCCAGTGTTAGCGGTGTAGCATCCATCAAATGAGTGCGGCCGATTTTTACAATTTCTTTAAAAGATTTAGATTTCTTATCTAAGGAGGACTTGAGCATTTCCAGAGCGGGAATGGTCTTTTCTACGATCATTTTATAGGCGGCAATATGCATAGCTGTAGGAAACGTATCATTTGATGATTGTGATTTGTTTACATGATCGTTGGGATGCACTTTTTTTGTTGCATCATTTAATTTACCCCCCATTAATTCATGTGCCCTGTTGGCGATCACTTCATTCAAATTCATATTTGATTGCGTTCCCGAACCCGTTTGCCATACCACAAGTGGAAAGTTTCCATCCAGTTTGTTGTCTGTAATCTCATCACAAACATTTACAATGGTTTTGGAAATTTCTGGTTGAAGTACACCAGCCTTTTCATTGGTTATCGCACACGCTTTTTTTAAAACGGCAAAAGCCATGATAATCTCTTCAGGCATTTTTTCGGTGCCGATTTTAAAGTTCTGCAACGATCGTTGGGTTTGTGCACCCCAGTATTTTTGTTCAGGTACATCAATAAACCCCAGGGAGTCCTTTTCTTTTCTTGTAGCCATGATAAATTTTTATTGATTGATTAAAAGATTGTTTCTTATAGTTCTGTTAACAGTATTAAAAATTAAAAGTTTGTTTTGGTTGATCTGTTTATAGTGAATTTTTTTAGTTTATAATTTAATTCATTAGGCTTTAAAGAATCAGATATTTAGTTTGCAGACTAACAGACTTTTGGAATAACCCATTTCAGGTCATAAAGTTGTCATGAATTTGCTGATCAGAAATTGTTGAATAAAAACTTATTGAAACAAATAAACGAATCTTTCGCTTGATTTGATCTTTACACAGGGACTAAAATCATTCGGTTTTTTCAGACGTTAATAATTTTATATCAGGCAATTAAACCTCCGCCCAAAAAAACTATTATGAACAAGTTTGAATAACTGTATCTTTGTAAAAAAACGAAACATATGGAATCACAACGTCAGAAAAGAATCAATAAATTACTCCAAAAAGATCTGGGTGAGATTTTGCAGCGTGAATCACCCAATAAGTTTTTACGAGCCATGATCACAGTAACACAGGTAAAAGTAACTTCTGATCTGTCCATTGCACGTATATATATAAGCATTTTTGGTGCTGATCCCGGCAAAGTTATCGAGCAGGTGAAGTTACACACCAGTGAAATTAGAAAACAACTGGGTTTGAGAGTGAAAAACCAACTTCGGCATGTTCCGGAATTGCAATTTTTTATTGACGATAGTTTAGATTATATAGAAAACATTGAGAAACTTTTAAAAAAATAACTATAGCATTCTATGCAATACGATCCTATAAAGAAAACGCTTGGCAACTTTTTTAATCGATCCCTTTTCTTAAGGAAGGTCTTTTATGATTTACTTGATTTATTGTTGCTGAGGGCATGGCATGTGCACCACCATTTGAGAAGAATATTTGCCTCCTTCCCCCCCGATCAACCCGTAAAAGTGCTCGATGCCGGCAGTGGCTTTGGCCAATACAGTTACAATATAATGAAAAAAAAACCACATTGGAAACTTACCGGTATTGAAATAAAGGAAGAGCAAGTAGAGGATTGTAACCGCTTTTTCACTGATGATGGAATATCCAATGCCAGTTTTATTTTAGCAGATCTAACCCAATATTCAAAACCGGATACTTATGATCTGATTCTCTCTGTGGATGTGATGGAACATATTGAACAAGATGAGATGGTTTTCTCAAATTTTCACAGATCACTTAAAAGTCAGGGACAACTGGTTATCAGTACCCCTTCCGATCAGGGAGGTTCTGATGTTAATCATCACCACGATACATCTTTTATTGAAGAACACGTAAGAGATGGTTACGGGAAGGATGAGATCACCCAAAAACTGGTCAAAGCAGGATTTAATAAGGTTAAGGTACATTACACCTATGGTTTCTGGGGACATATTTCATGGTTATTATCTATGAAATATCCTATTTTATTGCTGGGCTACAGCAAATTATTCTTTATTATTTTACCTTTTTATTATCTTGTTGTCTACCCTTTTTGTCTTCTATTTAATTTTTTAGATGTTCACAGGCAAAATAAAACCGGTACAGGTTTACTGGTGATTGCACAAAAATAGTTTTGTAACATTGAAATTTCCTTTTTACATAGCACGTAGATATTTGTTTGCAAAAAAATCACAAACAGCAGTGAATGTTTTAACCATGGTTGCTGTAACAGGTGTTAGTTTTGGAACCATGGCTCTTATTGTTGTGCTATCTGTTTTTAATGGATTCGAAAACCTGATACTTTCTTTGTTCAATGCGTTTAATCCTGATATTGAAATCACCCTTTCCGAAGGAAAAACCTTCGATATCAAACAGTTTCCTGCAGAGGAGATAAAAAGACATCCTGACGTTCTGTATTTTTCAGAAATTTATGAAGAGATGGCTTTGCTCACATACCGTAATAAGCAACATATTGTGAGGTTACGAGGTGTTGACCAACACTACCGGCATATTACAGGAGTTGATACCCTCATGATAGAAGGAGAATACCATTTGCAGTCGGGAGATCGATCTCAACTCGTTCTGGGTCATGGTGTGGCGCTGGTTCTGGGTGCTAATATCAACGATTATCTTCATCCCATAACTATATATGTTCCCCGCCGGGGAAGGGTTACAGGTTTTTTGCCTGCACAGGCTTTTAGCGCCAGTTCCAATTATGCCTCAGGCGTTTTCTCCGTGCAGGCAGAGTTTGATATGGAATATGTGCTTGCTCCCATTTCTTTGCTAAGAAAACTGAATAATCGTGAAGAAGAGGTAACCTCTGTGATGATTGGCATCGCGCCGGGAACTAACATGAGAAATATTCAGAATGATTTGCAGCAAATTCTGGGAAGTGAATTTGAAGTAAAAAATCGTTTTCAACAGCAGGAGTTTTTTTATAAAGTAATGCAATCAGAAAAATGGGCCATATTTTTTATTTTGTCTTTTATTCTATTGATTGCTGCTTTTAATATTACCGGAAGTTTGACTATGCTTATCCTCGAAAAACAAAGAGACATAAAAATTTTCAGGAGCATGGGGGCAAGTAAAAAACTGGTCAGAAACATTTTTCTGCTCGAAGGCTTTCTGATTAGTTTTGGCGGTGCTCTGTTAGGATTATTTTTAGGGTGGTCGATCAGTTGGATTCAAATCCGGTATGGTATTATTACCATTCAGGCGCAGGGAACT
>CAZPVB010000034.1:0-25163 GCA_964589855.1 uncultured Bacteroidales bacterium | reverse complement strand
AATAGAAATAAGGGAAATAACTAAAGCTATGGAGAAAATTCTGATTGTTTTCATAAGAATAGATTTTTTGAATTTAAAAATTTGTTTTAACAGACATAACCATTTTTGCACAGTATAGCCCAAAAAATGATTGCTTATTAAAGTCAATGTAAAGTAATGGATGATTTTTGGTCAGTGATTAATTAATACTACATATTACCACGCAAGCGTCAGACTTAGTGATTTACTTTTTGAATGTGTAGCAATTTTAGGTAATTATATGACCTTTAGGAAAGTAAGGTTTCGCTACAGTCAATCTTGAGTTGATGTGTGAAGATCAAAAACTCAACCCCTCTTGAGGAAGAGGAGGGTAGCGAACAGGGGGTATTGATATGATCCGGAATTGCATCTCCGGCAGATAATTCATTTTGTTGAAGTAAAAGGTCTGGCAGCAGACTGATGTACTCAGGAGAACCGGTCAAAATTTGCCTGGTTTGCCCGGTTGTATAATGATCAGACACAGTTAGGTAAAAAGAATCATACGTGCAGCATTTTTCACCATTCAATGCCGTATCTTCCTGATTGGATGTTATGGGGGAACAACAGGATGGAGCGTTGTTTTCTATTTGACAGGCACTTGTTTCTGAATTCTCGCAACATGAATCGTTTTCACCACTGAAAACGCTGTAGGTGATAATATCACACGAATTACAGGTATGCTGTTCAATGGAAATACCACTGGCGTAAATGGTGAACATCAATGCCAGGCAAACAGAAAAAAACACGTGGTATAAATTTTTACGCATAACCCAAATTTAATAAAAAAAACAATACGATTGTTGTTTTTATTTATGACCTGTTTAATTTGTCAAACCTAAACCAAAAACAAGAGAAAAAAGGTATTGTTTAAAGCATTTAACCCAAATTAACCCTAATGAATGAAACAAATACAAATATAACCTGTTTACGAAATACAAATCCTGCAATAATCATTTTTAATAACCACACATAATTCGTGAAAAAAAGCATTTTAGTACTCTTGTTCTTTATCGGAACAGTAACAGTAAACATAACCACAGCACAAAAATACACTGTAGAAGGCACAATTAAAGACGGAAATACCGGTGAAACGCTGGTTGGCGTCAACGTATTTGTTCCTGAACTTGAAAAAGGTACTGTTTCTGATCTGGATGGAAAATATGAAATAACCCTTGACGAAGGTGAGCATACACTTGTATTTTCATTTGTGGGATATCAGCGTCAGGAAAGAAAAATAGATCTTACCTCCAATATGGTTTTGAATATCAGGATGGAAAATGGTGGTCTTCGGCTCAATGAGGTATTGGTAACAGGTGAAAGAACCAATCGCAATGTAGAAAACACAGAAATGAGTTCTGTAACCCTTGATATTGAAACCATTAAAAGAATACCTGCTTTTCTTGGAGAGGTAGATGTACTGAGAACCATACAGCTGATGCCGGGTGTGCAATCTGCAGGAGATGGAAATACCGGGTTTTTTGTTCGTGGTGGTAATGCCGATCAAAATCTTGTTTTGTTAGACGATGCCGTAGTTTTCAATGCATCTCATCTGTTCAATTTCTTTTCTGTTTTTAATCCTGATGCAATCAATGACGTAAAACTTTATAAAGGCGGCATATTTCCCGAATATGGAGGCAGATTATCATCGGTACTTGATATCAATATGAAAACCGGCAATAAAGATCAGTACAAGGTAAATGGTGGTATAGGTTTGATATCCAGTAGGCTGACTGCAGAAGGACCCATTCAAAGTGGAAAAAGTTCTTTTTTGGTTTCAGGCAGGCGCACATATGCCGACTTATTTCTGAAACTTTCTCCTGATGAGACCCAAAGAGAAACGCAACTCTATTTTTATGACCTCAACTGGAAAACCAACTATGTGATCAATGAGAAGAACAGATTGTTTTTTTCAGGATATTTTGGACGTGATGTTACCATGCTTAGCGACTTGTTTGGTTTTGACTGGGGAAACACCACGATGAGCCTCAGATGGAATCATCTTTTCAACGAAAATTTCTTTTCTGATATTTCTCTTTTATATAGCAATTACCAGTTCAATATATCAGGAGAAATTGGTCCGGCTGAATTTCAGTGGAAATCATTTCTTCATAACCTGAATCTGAAAGCAGATTTTAATTGGTTGCCTGCCGAAGAGAGTACCCTAAACTTTGGCATACAAAGCATTTATCATAACCTTGATCCGGGTACTATATCTGCCTCTGTTGAAGGTGCAGCCGACACCAATATCGACCTCACTATAAATAATGGTCTGGAACACGGTATTTATGTCAATTACCAACAAGATCTTTTTGACAACAGACTTTCTTTCGCCGTGGGGTTAAGAAACTCTTTCTACCAGGTGATCGGCCCGGGCACGCAATACAGGTATAACCAAGATGATCCGCTTCAGTGGGAAGTTGCCGATACCCTTGATCTGAAACGGGGTGAAATCTACGACCAATTTTTGAACCTTGAACCCCGCGCCAGCATGCGTTTTAAGATCAATGAATTATCGTCGGTAAAAGCCAGTTACAACAGAATGGTACAGTACCTTCAGCAGGCGCAAAGTGCACAGTCGGTAGCGCCTTATGATGTTTGGTTTGCCGTAAGCAACAATATAGAACCCCAGATTGCTGATCAGCTGGCATTGGGTTATTTCAGAAATTTCAATGATAACATGATAGAATCCTCTGTAGAAATATACTACAAGGATTTTAAAAACATTACAGATGTAATTGACAACGGCGATATTCTGGGAAATGAATTTGTTGAAGGAGAACTGCGCACCGGAACAGGTTGGGCTTATGGCGCTGAATTTCTGTTGCAGAAACCAACAGGAAGAATCAATGGTCTGTTTGGATACACATGGTCTGTGGCAAAAAGAAAAATACCCGGTATCAACCAGGGAGATCCTTATTTTGCTCCAAACGACAGAAGACACGATCTGAGTTTATCAGGTAGTTATGATTATACACCCAAATGGAACATCGGTATCAGTTTTGTCTATGCTACAGGCAGAGCATTTACCCTTCCCATTGGCAAAATATATTATCAGGGGGCTTTTGCACCCATCTATGATGTAAGAAATGCCAACAGAATGCCCGATTATCACCGGTTGGATCTTTCTGTTACTTATACGCCTGAAATTCGTCGTCGTGATAATATCCGTTTTCAAAGCAGCTGGAACTTTTCAGTTTTTAATGTTTATGGAAGAGCCAATCCTATTTCCATTTCTTTTGCTGAAAATGAAACAAGACCCGGGATTCCGAATTCATCTTATTTTTATATTCCCGGACCCATACCAGCAGTAACCTGGAATTTTAATTTTTAATTTTGTGTGTTATGAATCTTCAGAAAAAATTACTCCGATGGTTTTCTTTTTTGATCGTATTTGCATCTTTTCTTTCCTGCGAGAAAGACGTAGTGCTCGATCTTGCCGATAAAGAGGGTACTTTTATGGTGGTAGAAGCAAATTTAACCAACGATGGAAGGAAACAATGGATACGGTTATCGGAGTCGTCATCTTACTATGAAAGTTCTTTTGGAAATCCTGTTTCCGATGCTTTGGTTCAGGTAACAGATGGTGAAAACACTTTTACTTTTACAGAAAGTGAAGTAGATACCCTTGCCGGATATTACTACAACGAACAGATCAGCAATGCTTTTACCCGCGCAACTTATCAACTGGAAATAAACCATAATGAGAATGTTTATACGGCTCAAAGTGAGTTTCGTCCAGTACCTTTTCTCGATTCGGTAACGGTGGAATTAAGTTTCTTTTCTCAGCTGGGTTTTGGTGAAATTGATTTTTATGATGTTTATGTTCATTTTGACGAATTTGAAGAAGAGGGAGATCATTATCTGTTTAATATGTATGTAAGAGATACCCTGAAAACTTCACGCCCCAACCAAAAATTTGTACTGGATGATGAATCTTTGGAGGATTATGTGTCATTGTCGGTTTTGGGTTTTAATGAAGAAGAGGTTTTGGAAGGAGACAAAGTGGTAGTGGAGATAAGAAGTATATCTGAAGAGAATTATAATTTTTATAATATATTCTTCTTCCAGACCGATCTTTCGGGAAATCCTTTTGCGGGCGCACCACCAGCGAATATACCTACCAATTTGAGCGACGGGGCAAAAGGTTTTTTTCAGGTTTCTTCCGTACACCGCGATTCAATCATTTTTCAGAAACCCCAGGATTCGTAATTTTGTTCTTTAAAACTCACTATTGTAAAATCTTTTATCAGTATCAATTATGGAAAATTTTGTTATGTTTAACCCGGTCAAACTTCATTTTGGCAAGGGAGTCACCGATCAGCTAGGGGAAGTAACCCAGGGATTTGGCAAGAAAGTATTACTGGTTATCGGAAAAGGTTCAGTGAAAAAGAGTGGTGCCTACGATCAGGTTGTTGCCTCATTAAATGATGCAGGATGCGAGATACTTGAATATAGTGGTATAAAGTCAAACCCCTTGATAGACAATGTTGATGAAGCAGCTACGATGGCCAGGGAACACAAAATTGATGTGATTGTTGCGCTGGGTGGAGGAAGTGTGATAGACAGTGCCAAGATCATCTCTTTGGCTATGAAATATGACGGGCGGGCGTGGGATATTGTTGCCGGTAAATATAAACCCAAAGATGCTGTTCCCTTGATTGCCGTTCTTACCCTGGCTGCTACTGGTACGGAAATGAATCCTGTGGCTGTGGTACAGAGCACCTGCGAACAGAAAAAGATCGGTTATGGCAACCCGCTTATTTACCCCAAACACAGTTTCCTTGATCCCACCTTCACCCAAACTGTTCCACTCAATTATACCGCTTACGGAGTGGTTGATCTTATTGCCCACTCTCTGGAGGTTTGGTTTGGCCAGGGCGATGCTTCTTTATCCGACAGGTTTATTGTTTCTATCATCAAAGAGGCGATGAAATACGGACCCATGTTGCTCGATGATCTTGAAAACTATGATCTTCGTGCACGTATCATGTATGCTGCTACCTGTGCACTCAATGGCATGACAGTGTATGGCAAAAAATCCGGAGACTGGGGTGTGCATCTCATTGGTCATAGTTTATCGGTTATTTATGATGTACCCCATGGTGCTTCCCTGTCAATTGCTTACCCAGCATGGTTGAAACTGCAAAAAGACCGTATACCTGAAAGGATCAGACAACTGGGTGCAGCATTGTTTGAAGCAGGTACTGTTGAAGATACCATATTCAAAATGGAATATCTCTTCAAATCGCTTCAGGCTCCGCTAACAATGAAAGAAGCAGGATACGATATTGCCTCTGAAAATGATAAGGAGAAAATTAAAAGTGTAATGTTTAAGAATAAAGTTAACGGGTTGCATTATCCCATCTCTGAAAATGATTACGATACGCTGATCAAATTGATGATTTGATCATTGGAAGGATGTATGAAAAGCGCTGTTTGAAAAAACAGGGCTTTTTTTTTATCCCAACGTGAGCAAACCCGAAATAATTGATATAATGATGCTGAATATAACGGCGATCCAGAAATTGCTTACATCAAACCCATCGATAAGATTGGCGGTGAGCATGATGATCAGTGCATTGATAACCAGGAGAAAAAGTCCAAGGGTAAGAATTGTGACCGGAATGGTGAGGATAACCAGTATCGGTTTCAAAACTGCGTTTAAAATACCCAGCACAAACGCCACTACTATAGCAGTAGTAAAATCTTTCACTGTAACACCGGGCAATATATATGATCCAACAACAACCGCCAGGGTTGTAACCAATACTTTTATTAAAAATCCCATAATATTAGTTTTTTACGTTCAAAAACGAAATTAGTGAATTATTTTTAATTGTCTGTAAGGAATTTTGTTGTTTTGAAAAATACAAAATATGATCATAAATGATAAGTATCTGCTAACCGATTCAATTCATCATGTAATTGTCTATCTGCGTGGTATGGTATTTTCCGGGATTGATCATGGCATTTAAAAAAAGCATGATCGTATCGGTAGCACCTTTTTTTTGTTCTACGTAATTCATGGATATTTTTGAGCATTTGCTCAATAAGGTGTAGTCGCTGAGAAGTTTGTAAGAAACATCAATGAGTTCTTTCTGCGATTTCACCGGGAATGCAGCACCTAAACGAATCAGGTCTTTGGCTTCACCAAATTTCTGATAGTTTGGTCCGAACAATACGGGCATGCCAAAGGTGGCTGCCTCCAGGGTGTTATGAATACCATTACCAAATCCACCGCCAATGTATGCAACGGATGCATACTGGTACAACCCTGAAAGCATACCAATGCGATCAATGATGAGCACCTGGGCATCTTTAAATTTTTGCTCGTCGTATTCCGAATATTTTACCACTTTTCCCTGCGCGGCAAAAATGATTTTGTTCATGTTTTCCTGATCAATTTCATGCGGTGCAATGATGAATTTGATGTCGTTGTATTTTTTATTGATAAGTTCAATGAGCAGTCTGTCATCTTCCGGCCAGGTGCTACCCGCTATGTAAATTAAGGAACCTTGTACAAATTTTTCAACCTTTGGAAATGAAGGAGGACTTTGGCGGATGGCAGAAACCCTGTCAAATCTGGTGTCTCCGCTCACAATGGCATTTCTGATATTCATAGAATACAGATAATCAGCCGACTCTTTGTTTTGTAAAAAGAAATAAGTCACTTTTTTCAATTCGTTTCTAAACCATTTTGCCCACCATTTGCTGAAAAAGTCTTTTTTCCCTAAAATAGCAGAAACATAAACCACCGGTATTTTATAATCATGGAGTGTGTGTAAAAAATTAAACCAGTATTCATATTTAACAAAAATCGCCATTTTGGGGTAAACATATTCTATAAACCTTCTCACATTCAAAGGAGTATCTAACGGCAGATAGAAGACATGATCCACTCCGGGGTAGTCTTTTCTTACTTCATACCCGCTGGGTGAGAAAAAGGTGAGTACAATCTTGTATTCCGGATTATCTTTTCCAAATCTTTCAATAACAGGTCTTCCCTGCTCAAATTCGCCCAGCGAAGCACAATGAAACCATACATGCTGCTCTTCCTGATCAATTTCAAAAGCGATTTGCTCCATCAACCCTTTGCGGCCCTCAACCCATTTTTGGGTCTTTTTATTAAAAAAAGATACCACAACAGCTGACAGGTAATATATTTTGATAAACAGATTGTAAAGAAAATGCATGATTTTTCTTCTGGTTTTATGGTTTTGATTCAATGTAAAATCAATTCATGGAAAAATAATATATAGGTTTTGTAATGATGCCCCAAAGTACTTGTTTTTATTGTGATTATAAAAAAAATGAACTTATTTTTATATTATTAAACAAACATGCATAAACAAAAAAAATATGAACCGAGCCATGACAATAATATTGACACACACGCGGATCATTAGATTTCGCAAAACGGTTTAAAATACAAAACCGTATTGTTGGCGATCTCCTCCGTAAGAAAAGAACGGGGCAGGCATCTGACCTGTTTAATCAACTTATAAACAGATAAATATCATTTTATTAACAAAGACATAAATCCTTACCCTTGAATATAAAAACTATTGGTGTAATAAATCGAGGTTCGATACTTTTCAAATAATATGCATCACTTCCAAAAAAGCAGAGGCAAATATAATCAATTCATAAATTAGGTGAACACTCTTTTTCCGGAAGAAGAGATTATTTCAATACGCCTACATTCATATTTTCATTTCTTTACGCTATAATAGGGGGTAGAGAGGATTTCAGTGGGAAAATTACTTGTCAACGAAGCCATAAAAAAAGGCGATATTATAATCAATATCGCCCTTCAATTGCAGTAAAAGTGATTTTAATACCTGTAATGTTCAGGTTTAAAAGGTCCGGTTGGTTTTACCCCGATATATTCAGCCTGCTCGGAAGATAAACGGGTTAATTTAACACCAATTTTTTCTAAGTGCAATCTGGCCACTTCTTCATCGAGATGCTTGGGCAAACGATAAACGGCGATCTCATAATCATTTTTCCAAAGATCAATTTGTGCCAAAACCTGATTTGTGAAAGAATTGCTCATTACAAACGAAGGGTGTCCGGTGGCGCACCCCAGGTTTACCAATCTACCCTCTGCAAGCATGAAGATTTCGTTTCCTTTCGGAAAAACATATTTATCTACCTGTGGTTTGATATTAATTTTTTCTACTCCGGGTAGCTCGTCTAATTTATCAACCTGTATTTCATTGTCGAAGTGGCCGATATTGCAAACAATTGCCTGGTCTTTCATTTGCTGCATATGTTCCACGGTAATCACGTCTCGGTTTCCTGTAGCGGTTACAAAGATGTTTCCTTCGTCAAGAGTGTCTTCCAGCGGTTTTACTTCAAAACCTTCCATGGCGGCTTGCAAGGCGCAAATAGGGTCTATTTCAGTAACCACAACTCTTGCACCATATCCTTTCATACTTTTTGCACAACCTTTTCCTACATCGCCATATCCACATACCACTACCACTTTTCCGGCAATCATTACATCTGTTGCTCTTTTTATACCATCAGCCAATGATTCACGACATCCGTATAAGTTGTCAAACTTTGATTTTGTCACAGAATCATTTACGTTGATGGCTGGTACGAGAAGTTCTCCGTTTTCTAACATTTGATAAAGGCGGTGAACACCTGTGGTTGTCTCTTCAGAAACACCTTTCCAGTCTTTTACAAAACGGTGCCATTTACCATGATCAGTATCGAGGGTTTTTTTCAACAATTTCAGTATTTCCGCTTCTTCGCGACTTCCGGGTTTTTTGTCAATTGTAGAAGGATCATTTTCTGCTTTGTATCCCATATGGATTAGCAGGGTAGCATCACCACCATCGTCCACAATCAGTTGTGGTCCTTTTCCATCGGGGAAGGAGAGTGCCTGATCGGTACACCACCAGTATTCCTCAAGGGTTTCACCTTTCCAGGCGAAAACCGGAATCCCTGCTTTCGCCATAGCGGCAGCGGCATGATCCTGCGTTGAAAAAATATTACAACTGGCCCACCGCACATCTGCGCCAAGCGCTGTAAGAGTTTCAATCAAAACTGCTGTTTGCACGGTCATGTGAAGCGAACCCATAATGCGCACATCTTTTAGCGGTTGCTCTGCTCCATATTTTTCGCGCAGCGATACCAAACCTGGCATCTCTTTTTCAGCAATTTCAATTTCTTTCCGACCATATTCAGCCAGCGATATATCGGCAATTTTATAAGGCAATTTTGTTTCTGTTAAAACGTTTTCCATTGAATTATTGATTTAAAATGATTTGATTTGCAAATGTAATACTTTCTATCTAAATTTGACGCTCAGTTAAAAGGCAAGCGATTACGATTACAAGTAACAATACAATAAAAGATTTAAAAAGTTCACCTTTGTTTTATTTTGTAATCAATAAAATCTACATGTAAAATCTAATTCACATGGCAGATAAAACCTGGCAATGTAAATTATTTTTACCTGAGAATGTTTTAACCACCAAATGGTTTTTTGATTGGTATGCAAAATTAATCAGATATTTTACCTGAAAGGTTCATTATTATTTTATACTTTTGCGTGCCCTTTACAAATTAAACACATGTTGAAAAAGGTCTGAAGTTACTGATAAGCTTTGAAAATATATAATTTCTGAATTATCGATTTATGGTTCACCACCGGATATGAAGAATTCGTTTTGATTTTTCTGTTTACAATATCCAGTCGAAAAGTAAAGAAATGAGTCTTTTTTTAAAAAAATTTGAACACGATGCCTCTATTGGTATCTGGGAGATCAACGAAAGCGTTGACGAGTTGTATTCCAAAATACATTTGTCAAACGATGAGGAAAAGATCTTTTCCAACCTCAAAACCCCCACCCGCAAGCAACATTGGTTAAGTTACCGGCTAATACTGCCTTATCTTGTCAATGATCACGAATTAAGTGCAATTACCTACGACGAATACGGAAAGCCCTATCTGAACAATGGTGTGCGGCATATCTCGGTATCGCACAGTGGCAAATATTCGGCATTGATTGCCAGTCCGGTATATTCTGTGGGCATTGATATAGAAAGGATCGAAGGAAAAATTCAACGCATCAGTCATAAGTTTTTGAATGAACGTGAGATCAATGAATCACACGGAGAGCTTTCCCTGGAATCATTATACATTATCTGGGCAGCCAAGGAAACGTTGTTTAAACTGCACGGTAAGCGCGATATACTTTTTAAGGATCATATTTATATTGCTCCTTTTGCCAGTCAGGACAGAGGGTTGGTTTATGGCACCATTTCACATGACAACGTAAAACAAACCATACCCATCCAGTATCAAATGGTTGATGATTATATCCTTGCTTATGCCATTGCCCGCTAAATTTATTACTTTTGTAGAAATTCCCTGTTCATTCCTTAGAGATAACAGATTGATCTTCTCCGTATGAAATTTTATTTGCGAGAAACATTATTTATATTTTCTGTTTTAATTCTTGCATAAAATGCAGATTCATGCAATCATATCGGGATGAGCATCGGATGCCGGTCGCTGATAAAAGAGGAACGGATAGAAAAAATCAGTATAAAGAAATCTTCACAGGTACATACATGCAAAGTAGTATTTATCAGAAAATAGCAGTTGCAGCACAAAACAACTGGAAACAATTGGCTGTATTGATTGACCCCGATAAAATATCTCCTGAATATTTGGAACAACTATCCTATATGGTAAATTTACACAATGTAGATTATGTTTTTGTAGGTGGAAGTTTGATAACCCAGGATCACTTTAACCATACGCTCCGAATTATCAAAGAGCGTTTTTTTGTACCTGTGGTGCTTTTTCCCGGCAGTACCCTTCAAATAAGCAAGCATGCCGATGGTATTTTGTTGTTGAGCCTTATATCCGGCAGAAATCCTGAATTGTTAATAGGAAACCATGTAACAGCAGCGCCTTTTTTGCGGAGTAGCGGATTGGAGATCATTTCAACCGGTTATATGTTGGTAGAAAGTGGCAAACTCACTTCTGTGCAGTACATAAGCAATACCATGCCCATTCCGCACGATAAAACCGACATTGCAGTGTGTACTGCCATGGCCGGCGAGATGCTGGGGATGAAACTGATCTACATTGATGCTGGCAGCGGGGCAGGCAAACCCGTAAGTGAAGATATGGCAAGGAAGGTAAAACAGAATATTAGACTTCCCCTCATCATAGGCGGTGGTATTACCAATGCCAATATTGCCCATGGTTTATGGGATGCAGGTGCTGATGTGCTTGTGGTGGGAAATGCGTTAGAAAAAGAACCTGATCTGATTGGCAAGATTTGCCACCAGCGAAATATGCAAAACAAAAGCAAAACTTATACCCATTAGGGAAACCGGGAGATCATGCTGATTATTTTTGGTTTTTTTTTCTCACCCTGGTATTTTACAGGAAAATATTCTTAGTTTTATCGATGAAAAAGCACTAAAATTTTTAATTTCGCAATCAAAAAAAAATTACAAACTTAAATATTTATCAATATGAATTATGATGTAATTGTTGTTGGCAGTGGTCCAGGAGGTTATGTGGCAGCCATCAGGGCTTCGCAGCTGGGAATGAAAACAGGTGTGGTAGAAAAAGAAGAATTGGGCGGAGTATGCTTAAACTGGGGTTGTATACCTACCAAAGCACTGCTGAAAAGTGCCAATGTTTTTGAATATATAAATCATGCCAATGATTACGGAATAAGTCTGGATACAAAACCCACAGCAGATTTTCCAGCCATGGTGAAAAGGAGCCGTGAAGTTGCGAATGGAATGAGCAAGGGGGTTCAATACCTGTTTAAAAAGAACAAAATAGACCATATCAATGGATTTGGTAAAGTGCTCCCGGGAAAAAAAGTGGAAGTGAAAGATGAAGATGGAAAAATTACTGAATACACAGCCAAACATATCATCATTGCTACCGGTGCAAGATCTCGCGAACTGCCAAACCTGAAACAGGATGGAAAAAAGATTATTGGTTACAGAAAAGCCATGGTTCTGGAAAAGCAACCACAGTCTATGGTTGTAGTAGGGTCAGGTGCCATAGGTTCAGAGTTTGCGTATTTTTACAATGCCATAGGAACAAAAGTAACGCTCGTGGAGTATATGCCCAACATCGTACCCCTTGAAGATGAAGATGCATCTAAACAACTGGAAAGATCTTTTAAAAAAGCAGGTATGAAGATCATGACAAAATCATCAGTTGAATCGGTTGATACCTCTGGCGAAAAGTGTAAAGTGACCATAAAAACATCCAAAGGAGAGCAAGTTGTTGAATGCGATGTTGTTTTGTCTGCAGTAGGTATTAAAACCAATACAGAGAATATAGGACTGGAAGAAACGGGTATAAAAACCGAAAAAGACAAAATTGTAGTAGATGAGTTTTATCGCACCAATGTAGAAGGATATTATGCCATTGGTGATGTAGTATCCGGGCAGGCATTGGCCCATGTAGCATCTGCAGAAGGGATTATATGTGTAGAGAAGATTGCAGGCGAGCATCCTGAACCCATTAATTACAATAATATACCTGCCTGTACTTACAGCAGTCCGGAGGTGGCTTCTGTCGGTTATACCGAAAAAGGCGCCAAAGAGGCCGGTTATGAAGTAAAAGTAGGAAAATTTCCCTTTTCTGCTTCCGGCAAAGCCAGTGCAGCAGGCGCGAAAGATGGCTTTGTAAAGGTTATTTTTGATGCCAAATATGGTGAACTGCTTGGCGCACACATGGTAGGCACCAATGTAACCGAAATGATAGCTGAAGTTGTGGTGGCGCGCAAACTGGAAACTACTGGTCATGAGATCATCAAATCAGTGCATCCGCATCCTACCATGAGTGAGGCAATGATGGAGGCAACCGCCGCGGCTTATGATGAGGTGATTCACCTGTAATTGCTCATCGTATCTTTTACTTACAGCAGGAATCCTTTGCATGAATAATAAAAAAGCGAATGATAGTTTTCTATGAATAGATGATGAATGTAACTTAATTTCATGTGCGGTATTTGTGGTGCATATTTTTTTGGTGATCCTTCGGAAGAAACAAAATTACTGATCCCAAAAGCAACAAATTTGCTTAAAAAGCGTGGTCCTGAAATTCAGGATCACGTTTGTTTTTCTGCCGCTGCATTCGGACATAGCCGCCTTTCTATCATTGATACTTCAGTTGCTGCCAACCAACCTTTTACTGACACTTCAGGTCGTTACACACTGGTATTTAACGGTGAGATTTATAATTATCGGGAGTTGCGGAAAGAATTATCAGACAAAGGACATTCTTTCAGAACCTCCTCTGATACCGAAGTGCTACTTTATTGGTTAATAGACAAGGGGGAGGAGGGAATCAGCCAACTTAACGGATTTTTTGCTTTTGTTTTCTATGATCAACAAGAACATTCCATATTGGTTGTCCGCGACCGGTTTGGGATAAAACCCCTTTATTTTTTCCAGGATCAAAACCGTTTTATTTTTGCTTCAGAGTTGAAAGCTTTAATGGCACTTCAATGTCCGCGCAACATTGACTTTGTTTCCCTGAGGCTTTATTTTCAACTGAACTACATACCCGCCCCCTGGAGCATATATCAAAACGTTTTTAAACTGCTGCCAGGCACGCTTCTGAAAATTGCCAACGGGGAGGTCAGGCAAAAAGTTTACTACACTGCAGGAAAAAGAGACCCCGACCACGGATCGTTTGTATCCTATGAGAGTGCACTGGATATACTAAGAGAAAAGATGGAGACATCCGTTGTAAAAAGGCTGGTTTCCGATGTACCCCTGGGTGCATTTCTCAGTGGAGGGATTGACAGCAGTGTTATTGTGGCACTCGCCTCAAGGCATGTTAAAAACCTGAATACATTTTCCATCGGTTTTCGCGATCAACCCATGTTTGATGAAACAAGGTACGCCAGGATGGTTGCACGCATGCATAAAACAGAACATACCGTTTTCTCCCTGACAAACAACGATCTGCTGGATTGTTTGTATGATGTTTTGGATTATACTGATGAACCTTTTGCCGATTCATCAGCACTGGCGGTTTATATCCTGAGCCGGCATACACGTCAAAAGGTAACAGTAGCGCTTTCAGGAGATGGTGCCGATGAGATGTTTGCCGGTTACAACAAGCATATGGCACACTGGATGGCACATAACGGAGGCGCGAAAGCGAAACTGCTCAAAATGCTATATCCGTACCTTGGTCTGGCACCACAATCCCGAAGCAATCAGCTGGCAAACAGAATAAGGCAGTTGCACCGATTTGGTGAAGGAGCCAACATGAAAGCCAACGAACGATACTGGAGATGGGCATCGCTCAGCAACGAACAACATCCGGTTGCTCTTCTGAGAAACAAAAGCAGTGACACTGAATATCAGCAAAGAAAAAACAGTATTCTGAAAGCCTTCGAAGTGGGGGAAGGACTGGAGCAAATATTACTTACAGATATGCAACTCGTTTTGCCCAACGACATGCTAACGAAGGTAGATCTTATGTCGATGGCCAATTCACTGGAAGTTCGTGTCCCTTTTCTGGATCATGATGTGGTGGATTTTGTTTTCTCTTTGCCCACCGAATACAAAATTGATCGTTTTCAGCGGAAAAAGCTGCTTCGGGATGCATTCAGGAAAGAATTACCAGCAGAGTTGTACGACCGGCCAAAGCAGGGTTTTGAAGTCCCCTTGTTGCCCTGGTTCAGGAAAGAACTAAAAGATAAGATCATGAATGAATGGTTAAGCGAGGAGTTTATTGAACAACAGGGCATTTTTGATCTAAAAGTTATTAACAATCTGAAGAAGAAACTATTTTCGTTAAAACCTGCCGATATTCATGCTCAGGTATGGAGTATCATCGTTTTTCAACAATGGTACAAGAAATATCACAGTCAATAATAGAGTTTTATTATCATCCGGGTTTTATTTTTTTGTAATATTGCCGCTGTTTTTATTTTTGAAGTAATTTAAGAAATCAGATGCCAAGGATTTTACGTATATTGAACCGTTTCAACCTGGGCGGGCCTACCTACAATGCGGCCTATCTTACAAGGTATATGGATGATGAATTTGAGACCCTTTTGGTGGGCGGTCCCAATGATCCAAGTGAAAAAAACTCTGAATACATCGTTCAGCAACTGGGCATTGACCCTTTGATTATTCCTGAAATGAAACGCGAAATTTCACCTTCTAATGATTATAAAGCTTTTCAAAAGATCAAACAACTCATTCGAAGTTATCAACCCGATATTGTGCATACTCATGCTTCAAAGGCAGGTGCACTTGGGCGGCATGCTGCCCTGGTCATGAAAGTACCTCATATCTTTCATACTTTTCACGGGCATGTTTTCGATGCTTATTTCCATCCCCTGAAAACCCGGTTTTACAAAAACGTTGAAAGGCGGCTGGGGCGAAAAACTACAGGTATTATCGCTCTTTCTGAAAAACAGAAATATGATCTTACGCAAAAGTATAAGATATGCAAAAGTGATAAAGTACATGTAGTACCTCTGGGGTTTGATCTTTCCCGGTTTCGTGAGAAGATGGATGAGAAAAGAATCCGGTTCAGGCAACGTTTTCAGCTTTCCGACGATGAGATCGCTATTGGCATTATCGGTAGGTTGGTACCCATAAAGAATCATCGTTTGTTTTTGGAAGCATTTCGCATTCTTCAGCAGAAAACAAACAAAAAGGTGAGGGCATTTATTATTGGTGATGGAGAATCAAGAGAGCTGATCAAGCAGAATGCAATAGATCTGGGTATTAACTGGGTAAATGGATCGGGAGATTATCAACCCGCTTCACTCACCTTTACCAGCTGGATCAAAGAAATAGATTTTGCATTTGCAGGTTTGGATATCATTGCACTAACCTCGCACAATGAAGGCACACCGGTGAGTCTTATTGAAGCACAGGCAGCCGGAAAACCCATTGTAAGTACGCGGGTAGGTGGCATTGAGGATGTTGTGATACCCGGTATTACAGCATTGCTCTCGGAATCTGGCGATAAAGCAGCATTTGCAGAAAACTTACAAAAACTTGCTGAAAACGATAAAATCAGGAGATCTTTTTCAGAAAGCGGATGGCAAAAAATAGGACAAAAGTTTCATTATAGCCGACTGGTGGAAGATATGGAAGACTTATACCGGACTCATCTGCAAAATTCGAACTACCCGGGGATTCTTACTTCAAAAACATATGCTGTTTCCTGAAAGTTAAAACTATAGGATTTAACAGGTTATAGGTTTTGTAGTGCTTTTCATTGTGAAGTGTGCATTTTATTTTATTAGATTTTAAAAAAAATAGCCAGATGTCTTTGATTTTTCCAACTGACATTGACGAAGAAAAAAAGGAATTTCATTACTCTTATCTTTTCCAAAAGCACTAAAATTGCTCATGGGTGTTTTGGTTTTATAGCTATTCGCTGTTTTGTGTTTTCTGGTATTTGTAAAAACAATCAGGTGAAAAACACAGAAATTAGATGGAAAAATGATTGCTTTTACTAATTTTGCAGAATGTAATATATGCAGGATAATTACCTGAAATATAAAAACTCACAGTGAAAAAATTTTTTCTCATATTTTTCGGATTGCTGATCTTCAGTTCATGCCAGGTGCTTAATCCTGAACGAATGCTTCGTACACCAGCCGATTACGAATATGCCGATTTTAGTGAAGTACCAGAGATTGTAGAATATCGTATTGCTCCAAATGATGAATTGCTTTTCCGGTTGTTTACCAATGAGGGTGAAAGGCTTGTGGATCCTGTAAACGCTGGTCAGCAGCAGCAATTAAGGTCAGGGCAGATCACTTATATGATTGAACATGATGGGAAGGTGAAAATTCCGGTATTGGGAAGGGTTGCTTTAGGCGGCATGACGCTCAGGGAGGCAGAAGCATTTTTAGAAGAAGAATTTTCAGAATTTTACAATCGCCCGTTTGTGCAACTAAAAGTTACCAACAACAGGGTCATTGTTTTTCCCGGCGGACGGGGCGGCAGTTCGCAGGTAGTATACCTTGATAATACCAATACAAACCTTTTTGAGGCACTGGCTATGGCAGGAGGTATTGCAGATGGGAGGGCCGGTAAAGTAAAACTCATCAGAGGAGATTTGGATGATCCCCAGGTATTTCTTATCGATCTCTCTACCCTTGAAGGGGTAAGGAATGCCGAAATGGTTTTACAGGCCAATGATATTATTTATGTTGAACCCCGGGAAAGAGTACCCCAGAGAATTATGGAAACTATAGGTCCTTATCTTTCGTTGTTATCTTCTGCCCTCATTATTTATTCTTTGTTCAATTAATTAAATGACAGAACCCACAGTAAAAAAAATATCCAATATAAACGATGAGTTAGATATAAAGTTGTTTCTTTACATATCTAAACGGAACGTCCTTTTCCCTATTGTTTTTATTGTTATTGCCTTACTGGGGGCATGGCTTTATATTCGCTACACTCCCCCGGTTTATCAAACCTCTGCCGTTATACAAATGGGTTCGCAAAGTGAAGCCTCCAGAATACTACCCACCACCAATATCTATGAAGATGATCTGGCAAAGCAGATAGAGTTGATGCGCTCCAATACTTTTCTTAAAAGAGCGCTCCAACGATTGCCTCTCGAGGTATCATATTTCTCAGAAGGACGCGTACTCAATTTTGAAATGTACCGCAATGCCCCTTTCACTATCGATGCTGTAGTAAAAAATCCTTCTATTTATGGCATACCCATTTATCTTGATTTTATCGACCCTGAAAATGTATCGCTTACTTTTGAAATAAAGGGAAAGTCCATTCAGAGAAAGGTGCACATCAATGGTATTAATGAACTTCCTGAAATGGATGTGAAGGTTGACATTCATAACTTTGATAACATCCGGGAACAACAAAAACTGTTCAGCAAAAATTCGTTTTTCTTTATACTTAACAACCCCGATAACCTGGTAAAATCATACAGTGGTGACATACGAATTAATGTATTGAATTCTGCCGCCAAAACGATTCAGGTGGGCTATCAGGGTACCAATGCACAAAAAGCATCCGATATTGTTAATATTATTGCTGATGAGTTCAGCATTTATGATCTGGAAAAGAAGGCAGAGAGTGCCAACAATGTACTTGAGTTTATCGATGCCCAATTAGATATGCTTTTCGACAAATTATCTGAATCTGAAATGGAACTGCAGCAATTCAGAAAAGAGCATGGAATCAATGATATTACCCTCACACCTCCACCAACTTTGCAGGGACGTATAGCCGATTTCGAAAATCAAATCATTACGCTTCAACTGGAAAAAAACATCCTGCTTGAAATCGAAAAAAATCTGAATGTTGATGATGTGGATGTTTACAGGTTGATCGCCATTTTATCTGGCAGTGAGTTCAAGACAGGTATTTCAGGCATGTTAAATGCCCTTGAAGAGCTTTTAATAGAAAGGGAGAAACTGCTTTACGAAGTAACACCAGAAAGTCGCCAGATCGAATACCTGAATTACCAGATAGAAATTCAGAAGAAAATGCTTGTAGAGAGCATAACAAACCTGAAGCAAAACATAGAAGCTAGCATAGAAGAACTTAATCAGAAGATTTATAGATTTGAAGAGGCATTGTTAGAGCAATCGGGGCGTTACAGTCTGATAGAATACAGCATGCTGGAAAGGGTACATTCTATTAATGAGCGTTTTTACAATCAATTGGTAGAGAAAAAAGCCGAGTATTCTATTTCCAGGGCTGGCTATGTATCCCAGAGTGTTCTTCTGGAAAGATCGCAAACCCCGGGGCAACCCATCTATCCCAAACCCCGCGGAATATATTTGAGTAGTCTGCTGGCAGCAGTCTTTTTAGGTTTGGGCGTTTTTCTTCTAAAGTATTTGTTTTACAATGAAATACCATCGCTTCACGACATCCTCAAGTATACCCAGGCATCGGTAATTGGTGTTATTCCGCGGTATAAGAGTGAAATACCGTCAAATCAATTGCTGGTTTTGAAGAAACCTAAATCATTGATTGCTGAGTCTTTGCGTGCCATCCGTACCAACCTGCAGTTTATCAACAACGATCCCGGACCTAAAATGGTTGCTGTTACCTCTACCATATCTGGTGAAGGCAAAACATTTTTTGCCATTAACCTGGCAGGAATTCTGGCTTTCAGCAATAAAAAAGTGATTGTTATTGATCTTGACATGCGAAAGCCTAAGATTCATTTGGGATTTAATGTTGAGAATGTGAAAGGGGTGAGTACGATTTTATCAAAAATAGATGAAATAGATGACTGCATACAGCCTTCCAAGGTCAAAAACCTGGAATTTATTACAGCGGGTCCGGTGCCTCCCAACCCGTCAGAACTGATTCTTACCCCCCGTATGGATGAGATGATTACCTACCTTAAAAGCAGGTACGATTATGTGATTGTTGATAATCCTCCTGTGGGCATTGTTACAGACGGGATGAAAAGTATTCTGATGGCCGATTACCCTGTTTATCTGTTCAAAGCCAATTATTCCAAGCGGATGTTTATTCAAAACGTCAATCGTCTTATCAGTGAAAGTCATATCAAAAACCTTTCTGTAGTTTTGAATGCTGTAGACAAAGAGTATTCCAGCTATGGATATGATAAAGGGTATTCATATGGTTATTATTATGGCGGATATAGTGCTGGCTATGGTTACTACGACGAAGATCACACAAAGCCAAAGAAATCATTTTTAAGAAGATTATTTAGTTTCAACTCATAAACTTATGTACCGTGAAAGTAAAAGAAACAGCATTTAAAGGACTTTTTATTGTTGAACCATCGGTGTTTGAAGATAAAAGAGGTTATTTTTTTGAATCCTATAACAAGGATTTGTTTAAGGAGCATGGTTTAACCGGCGATTTTGTGCAGGACAATCAATCTATGTCGGGGGCACATGTATTGCGCGGTTTGCATTTTCAATTGCCACCCTGGCAGCAGGGAAAACTGGTGCGGGTAATGGCCGGTGCTGTTTTGGATGTAGTGGTGGACATAAGAAAACAGGAACCTACCTATGGGCAGAATTTTCCGATTGAACTTGATGCCAAACAAAAAAAGATGCTCTGGATACCACCAGGATTTGCCCATGGTTTTCTTACGCTGGAAGAAAATACCGTGTTTTTTTACAAATGCACACAATTTTACAACAAACAATCAGAAGATGCCATACGATGGAATGACCCGGATTTGAATATCGACTGGGGAGTCAAGGATCCTATGGTTTCCGATAAAGACCGTGTGGCACCCTTATTCAAAGAATTTAAGAGTCCGTTTTAAAATTTATTTTTCTTTTTAGGAGGAATTTTTAAAGTCCGTAAATTCAAAAAAATCTGAATCAAAATATCAAGTAGTTGAATATTAGTATGATGGATGGAGAAATGTTGTTGATGTTGATCGGGTTGTTTGTTGTTTCTTTTGCCTTTTCCCTCATCATCAATAAATTTTTACTCAAGTTTGCCAAAACTTTGGGAATCAGAAATACCGGTGAGGCGATTATTCGTTGGAGTGCTACATCAAAACCCTCTCTGGGAGGAATATCTTTTTTCATCGTTTTTCTCTTTTCTGTGATCTGGGTATCCTTTCTTCGCAATGGTGACAGCGAATTCTTTAATTTACAAACATTTGGTTTGATTATTTCAGTTATCATCGGATTTTTACTGGGTTTGTTTGATGATGCCTATAACACCAAACCCTGGATCAAATTTTTCACCCAGATAATGTGTGGTATCATTCTGATTGCCACAGGCACTCATATTCAACTTTTCGAAATTGATTTTTTCAATTATGCCCTTACTGTTTTTTGGGTAGTGGGTATGATGAACAGCATTAATATGCTCGACAATATGGATGGCATTACCACCATTGTATCCATTTCTGTATTGTTGTCTTTTTTGCTTTCCATTTTTTTAGGATCCGAATTTCAAAATCCCTATCTGATCATCATTTTAGGTGTTATGGCCTCACTTGCCGGATTTATGTTTTATAACTGGCATCCTTCCAAAATGTATATGGGCGACACAGGTAGTCAGTTTCTGGGGGTTTTACTGGCAGCTCTGGGTATTCAGTTTTTATGGAACGGCGATTTTGGTTTTACCGGTGCACTTTTTATGCAGCAACTGCTCTCGGTGCTCATCGTTTTTGCCTTGCCCATCATTGACACCACTACTGTGTTTATCAAAAGAATATCAGCGGGTAATTCTCCATTTATTGGGGGTAAAGACCATACGACCCATCATATTTCTTATCTGGGTGTTTCTGACAAGTGGGTAGCCATTATTTTTGCAATTTTATCTGCCATTTCTGTTGTTTTGTTTTTGGGTATAGATGTATACTTCAAAAACTGGGGAACGTTTCATGTTTTGGTATTGGCAGGGTATTTTTTCTTGTTATTTGGGGTTCTTTTTATCATTGCCAATCTTAATAAGCACCAAAACTGAAATCTGATCGTACTTCATTACAGACAAGGAGCTTAGGGTGATTTTTAAGAAAACAAACATTAAATCGCAATCATCATTACACTTTAAATCTACCTCTCACCTTTTGAATCTGATCTTTTAGCGATGTTCTGTTCATCTTTTTCCTGGCGGCATTGGTATCACCCAGCAAAAATGCATAAGATTCCATGCCTTCCACCTCTTCAAAGATTACTTTTAAAATGGCCATGCCAGGGATAAAAAGGATCATTCCCGCCAGCCCCCAAATGAAATTTCCCACGAAAAGTGCGATGATGGTCATCAAAGGATTCATGGATACTTTTCCCCCTACTATTTTAGGTGTAAAAAAGTTGCTTTCTGCAAGTTGGATTACATAAAAGGCCATAAACACTCCTACGGTATACCATAAACTGTCTTTGGTAAGAAAAGCATACAGAATGGGTAAAGTGGCGCCAATAAAAGGACCGAGAAAAGGAATGACATTAAGAAGAGCAGCAAATCCGGCAAAAAGAAAGGCATGTCGAATACCCAGACTTACCAATGCAATGCTGTTGAGCACTGCCAAAACCAAGATGACTAAAAACATACCTGTAATATAATTTTGCACCACCAGTTTCACTTTTGATATCACCTTTCTTACTCTCATTTTGTGTTTGTCATCAAACGACATCATTACAAATTCAATCAAAAAATTTCTGAAATAGATAAACAGAAAAATGTAAATCGGCATAATGAATACAATGGTTAGTGTGCTTGCTGTAGCGATAACTCCCTGGGTAAGACTCGTTGCATTTTCATATAAGTACTGAAAGGCTGAGTTTTTCATACTTTCTACGGAGATGGGCACTACACCCTCCAGGTTTCCCTCTATGAAAAAGTTTAATTTTTCAATATACTCTGTAATTCTGGCTTCTAGTAAATAAAGATCGCTGCTGAACCTGAGTATTTGGTTGTAAAAGAAATACACCAAAGCAGATATGAGCACCAGTAAAGAAATAAGACTGATGGCAGCAGCCAGTCCCCTGGGAAATTTTATTTTTTCCAGCCATGAAGCAAAGGGACTAACCAGGATGGCAAGCAAGCCGGAAACCAGCAATGGCACCAGAATTGATTTTGCTTCGCGCATGATAAATACAATGACCACCAATCCCATTAAAATGATCACAAATCTTACGTAAAAAGCCAGTTTAACTTTCATCTGTTTATAATTTGATTAAGTCGGTCAGATGGAGCTCGCCAAAACTCCGGTTTTGTATTTTTATCCATGCTGCGAAATCTAATCATCCTCGTGTGTGTCAATAGTATTGTCATGGCTCGGTTCATCTGTTTATATCTGAATAGGTTTACACTTCAAGTAACTGTTTTTTTGTTATCCGTTATTGCTGCATATCTGTTTTCCATTGCATGCATGCTTCATTAATGCCTTGAACATAATTTTTGATAACATTCAGTTGTTCAGCAGTTTCCCACCCATCAAAATTTACAATATCCGAATAGTTGATCTTGTGCATGAAGTTTTCCATATATATGGTTGATACAGGCATGTAAGACCAGTGCCATTTTTCTTCTTCATATCCGGTTTGTCTTGTTTTATCTTTTGATGTATAAGGTTGACAAAACCCATACTTATGGGCATTTTTTTTGAGCCAATCGTATTCTTCTTTTCCTTTTCCCGCGCGGAAATAGTCATTGTTTAAACTATTCAGGTCTATATCTGTTCCCCAATGGTGTCTGGAGGTTGATGGCATGGCGCTGAATTTAATAATCTCTTTTGCCCTCTCGCGGTGGTCGGAAATTCGGGCAGCGTTGATGTTTCCTGTAAGTGATTGAATACCATTCCATTTGTTTTCCCAAATCCTTTTTTGGTGATCAAAACTTCTGAAAGCAGATATGATTGTCAATTGAATGTTTTCTTTTTTTGCTGCGCGGTGCATCTCCTGAAAAGCAAGGTAAGCTTCGTGGTGCATAAACATTTGACGCCGATTGGCAAATTGGGGAGAGATCTCAACCAAAAGACTGTCTTTTGAGGGTGATATT
The DNA here is from genome assembly GCA_964589855.1 of uncultured Bacteroidales bacterium. Taxonomy (GTDB): domain Bacteria; phylum Bacteroidota; class Bacteroidia; order Bacteroidales; family UBA7960; genus SKVR01. The sequence continues at coordinate 1,667 of CAZPVB010000034.1, read as the reverse complement.
TTCCCCATCAGGCATGCTTTACTTACTTTATATACATGATCTGAGTTCTCTTGCTGTTGGGCAGATTGTTTTTCAGGTATTTCCATAAGCGTATCTGCTTTTTGTAATTTTGTTGACTGATCACTAGAAAAAGAGTTTTTGTTTTGTTGAAAAAAATATAATGAACCAGCGAGCGCCAAAAATGCGCTCAATAAAATTAAAATTATAAATAAGGTTCGTTTTTTCAACATCATAAAAAATGAAAGTATGGTAAAGTAAAACCTTTACAATTGCACTCGTATGCTACATTTTATAAGGTTTCGCCAGATAAAATCTCTGAATGCAAAATTACAAATTAAATTGCGTTGTTTATGACATACCCGGGCAGGAAAGCAAAGAATTAGCTGAAAAATATTGCTTCCATCGTTTGTTTTCCATTTTAAATGAAAACATCTGCTAAATTTGCACCCGAATGAAGAAAATCTGTCGTGGCAATAGACCCGGTTCTGAAAGAATTGTGGAATTATATGCCCCGGATGATGGAATTCAGAATTATAATATGTATCATCAATCATGTTTATTGGCTGCCCAAGACCCTAAAAAAGCGTAACAAATGAAAAAACCGTCTAAATCATACGAGAATATTTCCTTTCTGAAGTCGCCTTCGGCACGAAGCATTAGAATTTTATCCGAGTTTTTGGAACCGCAGGCACGTTTTCAAAAGCACAACATCAAAGATACGGTAGTATTTTTTGGTTCTGCCCGTTTGCCTTCACGCGAGCAAGCGGAGAAAAAAATGAAGGAAATACAATCGCAAAACAAACCTGATCCTGCAGAGTTGAAAAAGGCCGAAACCGGATTGAAAAATTCACGTTATTACGAAGATGCAGTCGAGCTATCGCGCCGGATCACCAAATGGTCGATTGAAAATTATTATAACAATGGAAAGCGCTATGTAATATGTACCGGTGGAGGTCCGGGTGCTATGGAAGCTGCCAATAAGGGTGCTTATCTTGCAGGTGGTAAATCGCTGGGATTAAATATAAGTTTGCCCTTCGAACAGTTTAGCAACGCCTATCTGGATGAAGAATTCAATCTCGAGTTTCATTATTTCTTCATGAGAAAATTCTGGTTTGCCTATATGGCCAAAGCAATCATCATCTTTCCTGGTGGTTTTGGCACGCTCGACGAATTTGCTGAAATACTCACCCTTGTGCAAACAGAGAAAATCAAGAAGGATATGAAGATCCTTGTTTATGATAAAATATTCTGGGAACAGGTTATAAATTTTGAGAAATTTGCCGAAATGGGCATGATCAAACCGGATGACCTGGAATTGTTTAAAATTTGTGAGACCGTAGATGAAATGGAAAAAGAACTTATTACGCACTTTGAACAGGTAAAAGATAAAGATTCTTTGATGTAGTCGGTCAGAAAATTTTGTTTGTTCTTTTGATTTATCATCAAAAACTATTCTGAAACACGTTGCACTTGTCGGGAGGTGATCTGTTTTCAGAAAGGATACCCAATGGCAAGATTAAGGATCAGGTTTTGATTGCGCCATTTGCTGTCTGAAAACCTGGGAGATTCAAGAAAGGAATCTGAATCGCTGTAGGGTATGGCAAGAGGAAAAGCCAGGTCGAGGCGAAGAATAAAGAAAGTGAAGTCGAATCGCAAACCTGCGCCGG
>CAZPVB010000033.1:0-25229 GCA_964589855.1 uncultured Bacteroidales bacterium | reverse complement strand
AAAAATACAAAACCGGAATTTTGGCGAGCTCCATCTGACCTATTTAATCAAATTATGAACAGATGAAAACAGAAGAGCAATTCCTGGAAACAGGCAAACAAAAAATTTTTCTACGAACGCTATTGCCGGATACAACCCCGAGGGCAATCATTCAAATAAACCATGGAATGGCTGAGCACTCGGATCGCTACCTTCAATTTTCCGATATTTTGGTAAAAAAAGGATTTGGTGTTTATTTACATGATCATCCCGGACACGGAAAATTTGTTTCAAACAAAAATGAATTGGGGATAATACCAGAAAAAAAAGGATGGGACCATATGCTCAATACAATTGAATCAATACATGAAGTCATTAAAAAGGAACATATGGGCACACCTTTAATAATGATGGGGCACAGCATGGGTTCACTCCTCACACGTCACTATCTTGCAGGGCAATATTCACCTCCCGATGGTGTGATCATCTCCGGAACCAATTTCCCTGATCCGGTTTTATTACGTGCAGGTATGCTTTTGGTAAAGGGGTTTCGTTTTTTCTATCCTGCAAATCATAAAAGTAAAAGACTCAATCAATTCTTCTATAGCAATTTCAACAAAAAAATACCCAATGCTAAAACTCCATTCGACTGGTTATCATCAAATCCGAAGGAGGTATCAAAATACAAAAATGATCCCTTTTGTGGTTTCGATATGCCTTTGGGGTTTTACCATAATTTATTTAAGGGTTCGCTTCAATTGTTCAGGGCAGAAAAAAACCTCAAACTGGAAACAAACACTCACTATCTTATCATATCAGGAAAAGATGACCCTGTTGGCGACTTTGGTAATGACCCTCAAAAACTTTACAACTTGTTGAAAAAGCAAAATGGAAAACAATTACAATTAGTACTTTTAGACGGCAGACACGAATTACTAAATGAAAAACCTCAGATACGAAAAGAATTTATCAGGCATATCATTGATTTTACAGAACAAGTTTCTGAAAGAAAATAAATGTGCAGAACACGAAAAATAATCATTGTTTGCATATTTCTCAAAGAAAATATAAAAATACAATATTCCTCCTTATACCATAATTCTTGCAAACGTTTCTCATCCTTGCCTGATTCAATAGGTTTCAAGTTATTGATTAGAGAATAGAGAAATGGTTGAATACAGTTTAAAAAGCTAAAACATTATATTCTACTAATGCTAATTAATTGATAATTAGTAACCACTCCGAGATTATTCGTCCGCTCAAAGGGTTTTTAGACCCGCCTCATGATTGGTTTCTTTATTTTTTCTTTTGGATATCTGATAGAAATTTAGTTTCCATTATTCCGAACCTTCCGTTTTTATAATCAAAAACCATGACATAATCAAGAAAGAAAGCGTGTGATAAACTAGCTCTGACTTTATCAGGTTGTTTCATTTTATCGAGATAGATATCATGATTTTTAAGGGGCAGATCAGCAAAGTAAATAATACCACCAGGTTTGAATCCTTCTATGAGTTTAACATCAAAATTACCTTCCGGTAAAGCCAGCTTATCTGCTGCAGCCTGATCGGTACTCAGTTTTTTAAAAGTACCGCTATGATAAACAACCATGGCCGGACGAGATGTGCCATCAAAGAAAGCCATGATCTCTTTATCATCAAACCTCAAAGGGATTGTGATGAATCCATTAAGAACCTGCATGGGTACAAAACGTGTGTTTTCCTCCATATAAGCCGGCAAAGCATCGGCAACAGCCAACCGATTGAAAACATTATCGATTACAAGTATTTTTTTATCTCTGTGAAACATCCCGAAACCAAGAATCCCCTGAAAATCATTTTTCCTTTCTTCTTTCTTTGTCGGGAAGATTCTCAGGTTCTCTATGCCCAGCAATTCATCACCGGCAGTAATGTCAATTTCATTCAGAAAATAACTTTCTGAATTGCCTGCACCCTGCACAGTCTTTGTTTTTCCTCTTATTGAAGAACTGCGATAACTCAAATCTTCAAATACATAATCATACAAAATACTTTGGGGAGAGTTTAGACTAATCAACATTTTAGCACTAACGGGCAAATTCCCAAAATATACATCCAAAATAATATTTTGGTGTGAGGTTTTCAGGTTATACCCCTGATCTTCGACATGCCAGTCGAAATCGGTCCAGTTTAGTAGATAATCCTCCTGATTTTGTGCTATTAACAAAGAAACGGGGAGACAAAACAGCACAAGAAAAAAGAGATCTTTGATTCTTTTTTTCATAGCGTAAATATTTCGTTTATAATATCATACCATCGCAAACGATTACGACAATATTTTCCAAAGTTATATACAGAAATGTGTTTAAAACACCTTTTGTAGAAATTTTATTGAGAAATAATAAGAATTATTATCACCTCAATAGTTTATTTTACGCTCTTTATTCCAGAAAGGTTTCATTATCAGTAATGAAAGGATGTTTTCAGCATCACACGGATGCAAATAATAATTAATTTAACGTAAAAGAGTTTATCAACACGAACAGGTTTCTTAACCGCATAATCATTACAGCAATCATCTAAACATCAAGGTTAAATGAAGAGTAAAAGCATCATCGAAAACCAAACCCGCAACAAGAAAGCGTCAGGGTAAGTACTTTTTTTGATTTATTTAAAATAATGGAATTACATCTGCACATATTACAGTATAGTTTTGCTACCCACTTGCCCGGGATAGCAAGGATATACGCTATGTATAAGAGCTGCCTGGTCACAAAAGCATAAAAACCACTAAGCGGTATACCCATATTGTAAACAACGTGTTTACCAACCTATCACTTCCGTTTTACCCGAAGATGGCACAAAATATCCTCTACAGCCCCGATCCCTGATAAACCATGACAATTTTTTAGCCCGATTTATCTTATCAATCGAGCATGCCGTCCTGCGGGCAATAGCTGCCAGAGAGAATTGACAGGGAAAACCTCACACACCATTCCGGCAGGATATGTCGAGACAGTTAACTTACTATAAATGGAATTACACGTTACAATCATTACCCCCTGCTCCTCTTTGAATAAACAAAAGTATTTTTGACAATCAAACATCAGATTGTAATTCAGCAAATATATGCATTACCCAAAATCCTTTCTTATACTCATCACAACGAAATTTTTTCCATATATTTGAACCGCGAATTTCAAATAAAACCTGATGGAGAAACAACTGTATTTTATAGGTGTAATTCCTGGTGAGGATATGGAGCAACGTATCAAAAAACTAAAAATTGAGATGCATGAGCGTTTTGAATCCAGGCATGCGCTTAAATCTCCTGCTCATATCACATTACAAATGCCCTTTCGTGCCGATCCAGCAGATGAGATCTTTATCATGGATGCATTGAAAGAGTTTTCAGCATCACAAAGATCTTTTGATGTGAATTTGTCTGGGTTTGGATGTTTCAAACCCCGGGTCATCTTCATCCGGATAAGCAACCCGGAACCTTTACAAGAATTGCATCTGCAGATGAAACCAGTTCTTAAGAATAAAATCAACCTTACAGAAAGACAAATAGGCAACCGTTTTCATCCACACATTACCATCGCTACCCGCGACCTGTCTGAAAAAAAATTTTACGAAGCCTGGAATGAATTTCATAACCGGAAATTTGAGGGTAAATTCACGATTAATTATTTGGTGCTGTTTAAACATAATGGTAAATTCTGGGATATTTACCGTGAGATACCAGTCGATTTAATTTAATTCTGTTTGATACCCAATTGGATGGCACAAAAAAAAGGCATCTGCAAATACAGACGCCTTTATTATTTTTTAAAAATCTAAGAAATAAATCGTTTATTTTGGAAGTTTATCAACAATTGCTTTAAAAGCATCGGGTTGGTTCATTGCCAAATCTGCAAGCACTTTTCTGTTGATTTCGATATTGTTTTTGGATAATTCACCCATAAATTTTGAATAACTCATACCGTATTGCCTGGTTGCTGCATTGATACGGATAATCCAAAGTTTTCTGAAATTTCTTTTCTTGGTTCTTCTGTCGCGGTATGCATACGTCTGACCTTTTTCCCAGGTATTCTTGGCAACTGTCCATACATTCTTTCTTGCTCCGAAATACCCTTTGGTAAGTTTCAGGATTTTTTTTCTTCTGCGCCTTGAGGCAACATTATTGACTGATCTTGGCATTTTTAAAAGTTTTTTGTTCGTTTAGCGCTCTATCTTTAGCGAAGAGTCTTTGCAAGCTAAACAAAGATGAAACATAGGGTAAATAATTAAAAATTAACGAATGATGATTAGAGGCAAAGCATATCTTTTACGTTCTTTTCATCAGATTTGTGAATGAGACTTACCTTGGTAAGATTTCTTTTTCTCTTTTTTGACTTTTTGGTAAGAATATGGCTTTTATAAGCATGCTTACGTTTAATTTTACCGGAAGCGGTGAGAGAAAACCGCTTTTTAGCACCGGATTTGGTTTTCATTTTTGGCATTTTAAATAATTTATGGGTTATAATGAATAAATAAACGAATTCTATTTTTTCTTTTTGGGAGCCACGAGCATGATCATTCTTTTTCCTTCGAGTTTGGGCATTTGTTCAACCTTTCCTATCTCCTCCAATTCCTGGGCAAACCTAAGAAGCACCAGTTCACCCTGTTCTTTATAAATAATACTGCGTCCCTTGAAAAATACGTAGACTTTCAGTTTTGCTCCCTCTTCTAAAAATTTTTGCGCATGTTTCAATTTAAAATTAAAATCATGCTCATCGGTGTTAGGTCCAAGTCTGATCTCTTTAAGCACCACTTTTGCAGCATTGGCTTTGATATCTTTTTGTTTTTTCTTCTGATCATAAAGAAATTTCTTATAATCCAGAATTTTACAAACTGGCGGATTTGCCTTTGGGGCAATCTCTACCAGATCTAGTCCTTCTTTTTCGGATGCAGCCAATGCATCTTTAATGGGCAAGATCTGAGGTTCCATGTTTTCTCCCACAACTCTTACCACCGGAGCTTTAATTTTTTCGTTGATCTTATGTGGATCTTCGGGTTTTACAAATCCCCTACGTTGCCGTGGTCTAAATGGTGTAGCTATACTTCGTTCCTCCTTATATTTTAATGAATAAAAACTATTTTTCTTTAATTTGTAACAGAATGCAAATGTATGAATAAAAATATCAATTACTTACAAACTCTTTTGCTGTTTAACGTAAAGATTTGAATTATGTTTACCTTCAACAATTGACTAGTAAGACTATTCACTTTGATTTCATACCAATACCGGAAATCCGGTTTTAAAGTTCTGATCTGATTAAAAATGAATTAATTGAATTCGGTCATTTCACGAATCTCAGTTTGAACAAGTTTCACAAATTCATCTAAGGTAAAAGAACCTAAATCTCCGTGCCCGTGTTTTCTTACTGATAAAGTACCATCTGATTCCTCTTTTTCACCAACAATAATCATAAAAGGTATTTTGTTTGTTTCAGCATCCCTTATCTTTTTACCTGTTTTTTCGCTACGCTCGTCAATGATTGTACGAATTTCGGAATCATTCAGCAAAGTTAAAACTTTTTTTGCATATTGCTCATACTTCTCACTGATAGGCAATATAATAGCTTGTTCGGGTGTTAACCAAAGCGGAAAATTTCCGGCGCAATGTTCAATAAGCACTGCAACAAACCTTTCCATAGAACCGAATGGTGCTCTGTGAATCATAACAGGGCGATGCTTTTTGTTATCACTTCCGGTATATTCAAGTTCAAATCTATCGGGCAAATTATAATCAACCTGAATGGTTCCCAACTGCCATTTGCGGCCCAATGCATCCCGAACCATAAAATCGAGCTTAGGACCATAAAAAGCAGCTTCTCCTTCTTCAATGTCTGCCTTAATTCCTTTTTCTTCTACTGCTTCAATAATAGCGCGCTCTGCTTTTTCCCAATTTTCATCAGTGCCAATATATTTTGCAGGATTATCAGGATCGCGCAGAGATACCTGCACTCCATAATCTTTAAAATCGAGTGCTTTGAAAATATAAAGAATAATATCCATTACCTTTACAAATTCCTCTTTAACCTGATCGGGGCGGCAGAAAATATGGGCATCATCTTGTGTAAAACCTCTTACCCTTGTCAATCCATGAAGTTCTCCACTTTGCTCATACCGGTAAACAGTTCCAAATTCAGCAAATCGAACAGGAAGATCTTTGTAGGAATAGGGTTTTGTTTTGTAGATTTCGCAATGATGCGGACAGTTCATAGGTTTCAATAGAAACTCCTCATCCTTTGCAGGTGTTTGGATGGGTTGAAAAGAATCCTTTCCGTATTTTTCATAATGCCCGCTGGTTTGGTACAAATTTTTATTTCCAATATGAGGGCTTATTACTGGAAGATATCCAGCTTTTCTTTGCACGTTTTTAAGAAATTTCTCCAGATTTTCGCGCAGCTGTGCACCTTTGGGTAGCCAAAGGGGCAAGCCCTGACCTACACTTGGAGAGAAGGCAAACAGTTCCATCTCCTTGCCTATTTTCCGGTGGTCGCGCTTTTTAGCCTCTTCCAGCATTTCAAGGTACTCTTTCAACTGCTTTTGTTTTGGAAAAGTGATGCCATAAAGACGTGTTAACTGTTTGCGTGATTCATCGCCCCGCCAATAGGCACCAGCAATACTCAGAAGTTTTACAGCTTTGATCGGGCTGGTATCCATCAGGTGAGGTCCTCTGCACAGATCTGTAAAGTTTCCTGATTCGTAAAAGCTTATGGTACCATCCTCCAGGTCTTCAAGCAGATCTACTTTATATTCATCACCTTTTTGAGAATAATATTCGAGTGCCTCTTTTTTGGGGACTTCCTTTCTTTTAAACTCCTGCTTTTGCCTGGCCAGTTCGAGCATTTTCTTTTCAATTTTCTCAAAATCGTTGCTCGAAATGGTTTTATCACCCAAATCAATATCATAATAAAACCCATTCTCTACATCAGGTCCGATACCAAACTTTGTCCCGGGATAAAGTGCTTCAATCGCTTCAGCCATCAAATGTGCAGATGAGTGCCACATGGTTGCCTTTCCTTCGGGGTCTTCCCATGTATTTAATTTAACCTTTGCATCATGTTTAATGGGTCGATTGAGATCCAAAACATTGCCATCCACTGTTACTGATAAAACATTGCGCGCCAGTCCTTCACTAATACTTTTGGCGATTTCCTGTCCGGTAACCCCTTCAGGAAACTCTTTTACACTCTTATCTGGTAAGGTAATTTTTATCATGATATTCTTTAAAATTTAAGGGTGCAAAAGTACAAAAATAATCTTTACATGCACAATTTATTTGCCATAAGATTAATCAGTTAATCGAAAAAAATAAAATTGAAAAAAATTATTTATTTACAAATCAAATTCTTTATTTTTGTTAAATATTTTGATTGAAAACAGAAACTTCCCATTCTGGAAATAGAGATTTATATTCTATAATGAAAAATATTTAAATATCTAATTTTTTTCTTGTATGAGTAACATCAATAGTTTTTTAGATTTCCTGAAACTGGTAGTTATCACAACTTTCAGTCAACTGATATGGTTGCTGGGGTTATTATTCGTATTTGGGTTGTTACTATACATTTTCGCCCGCTTCACACGCATTACCTATGTAAAATCTATCGGATACAAAATGGATATTGTTGTTACGGGTTGGATCGGAACACCCATTCATGAATTGGGACATGCTATCTTTTGCGTTTTATTCGGTCATAAAATCGTAAAAATGCAGCTTTATAGCCCCAACAATGAAGACGGCACACTTGGATATGTTAATCATGCTTACAACCCCAACAGCACTTACCAGAGAATTGGAAATTTTTTTATTGGTGTTGGTCCAATTATTTTTGGATCATTGGTCCTTTATGCCGCATTGTACTATCTTGTTCCCAATGTACAGGAAGTATTTGCTAACATAGAATCTCAAAGTGAGAGTCTGATAAAAGGAGTGAGAGGGGAGTATACGGGTTTACTTGGTTCGCTTTGGATAACAACTCAAACAACTCTCTTGAGCTTATTTCGTGCAGAAAATTTTTCTGATTACAAGTTCTGGATATTTCTGTATCTCTCTGTTTGTGTGGCATCACATATGCAACTCAGTCCTCTGGATATTAAAGGAGCAAAGGGTGGGTTGATATCGCTGGTCATTTTTTTCCTGATTCTGAATCTGATCATTTTAGGACTGGAAGCTACGGGATTAAGCAGTCATTTTGGATTCTGGTGGCAATATGTGAAACTGGAGAACTATGCTACTTCTATAAATAAAGTATTGGGAACTTTGGGTTCACTTTTTGTTTTTGCTACCATCATTTCAGGGTTTAATTTTTTTTTGTCCTACATCATTTTATCTTTTTACAATCTTATAAAAGGAAAAGGAATGATAAATCCTGCATGGTGAATAAAACCATTGTTCAGGAACTAAATCACATGGTAAAAACATACAATCCATCAAAATCAATTTTTATTATATACAATCATCAATTAAGCGTGAGTATTCATACATAGGATTAAGGTGTTTTATAACAATTGCAACAATGATCACATAGCGCATCTTTTACCTCTGTTTATGTAATGAGAAAACTCAGGTGCCCGTCTTTTGATTCCTGAAAAATGGTAGTTTACTTTTCGTAAACACATTGAGTATGGTTTCCTGAAAAATCTGTTGAGGAGGCAATTATTAAAAAGCAATAGGTAATTTTGCAAAATCTATTTGAAACCAAATTTAAATCATTATGACACGTAGCAATTTTCGCAAGCGTTTTAGATTTCTTACATTATCCATCATTTTTGTTTTGGCAATGGCTCTTCATGCTTATTCCGGTGAGGAAAATAAAATAAGACTTATCATAAGATCCGATGATATCGGATCATCACACGCTGCCAACAGAGCCTGTATCGACTCTTACACAAATGGCATATCCAGGTCGGTGGAAGTCATGGTCAATTGTTCATGGTTTCCTGAAGCAGCAAAGTTGCTCAATGAGCACCCGGGATATGATGTGGGGGTGCATTTAATGCTTACCAGTGAATGGGACCATATAAAGTGGAGACCTCTTACAATAGCCAGGAGCATAACCGATGAAAACGGATACTTCTTTCCGATGGTTTGGCCCAGTGAAAACTACCCACCCGAAGAAACCCTCAGAGGGGCAGACTGGGACATCAAAGAAATTGAAGCGGAACTAAGGGCACAGATTGAATTGGCAATGAAGAACATTAAAAATGTTACCCATCTGACAACGCATATGGGATTTACCAGCATGCACAAGGATGTGGATGATCTGGTAAAAAACCTGGCAACTGAATATAACATCCATATAGATCCCTCTTACTGGGGTGTAAAAAGAATGCCCGGGTGGAAAAAAGAACAAACCCTGGAGGAAAAAACAGATACATTTATACAAAATCTATCAGAATTGAAACCGGGGATCTATATGTTTGTAGAACATCCGGCGTATGATGAACCTGAAATGAGAGCAGTTTCTCATAAAGGAAACCAGCATGTAGCAACAGATCGTGAGCATGTTACCCGCATTTTTACCAGCGAAAGAGTATTGGATGCCATTGAGAAATACAACATTGAACTCATTGGATATAAGGATCTTAAAAATATCGAAAAGGGTAAAAATTAAAACTTCAAAATAAACAAATAACAAACAGGCAAAAACAGATGCTTTAAATTAAGGTAGATTTGCCCTTTTTATAAATACTTTGTTGTAAATTTGACGACACCAAAGAAAAACCGCAAGAAAAGTAATAATATGCCACAAAAGAAATCAAACCTTCAGACTGACAAACAACCAGACAAATCCAGAGAGATCATTCTACTAAACATACAGGGTACCGATAAACCAGGATTAACCTCTTCACTCAGCAAAATCCTGGCAACGTACAACGTAAATATTCTCGACATCGGACAAGCGGTTATTCACAACAATTTAGATTTGGGAATCCTATTTGAGGTTCCCCCGCAGGCCGAATCATCACCCATATTAAAAGACCTTCTGTACAAAGGGTATGAGTTGGGTATCAAAATAGAATTTCGACCCATCACGGAAAAAGATTATAATGATTGGGTTGATCACCAGGGAAAAGGAAGATACAACATTACCCTTTTGGGAAGGAAAATTTCCGCTGCACAAATTGCTGAGGTATCCAATATCATTTACACCCATCATCTCAACATAGATAAAATATCACGCTTGTCGGGGCGGGTAAGACTCAATCACAACTCTCCGAAAACACGTGCTTGTGTAGAATTTTCTGTGAGAGGAACTGTAGACGATGATGATAAAATGAAAAGCCAGTTGTTGGAAGTTTCTCGAAAACAAGAAGTTGACATTGCTTTTCAAAAAGATAATATTTATCGTCGCACCCGCAGATTGGTTTGTTTTGACATGGATTCAACACTCATACAAACCGAGGTGATAGACGAACTGGCATACAGGGCCGGAAAAGGAGAAGAAGTAAGCAAGATCACTGAATCTGCTATGAAAGGTGAATTGAACTTTACCGAAAGTCTCGTTAAAAGGGTTTCCTTACTGAAAGGATTAGATGAAAATGTGATGAAAGATATTGCAGAAAATCTGCCCATTACTGAAGGGGCTGAAAGACTTTTCAAAGTATTGAAACAATATGGTTTTAAAACCGCCATTTTATCGGGTGGTTTTACTTATTTCGGAAAATATCTGCAAAACAAACTCAATATTGATTATATGTTTGCCAATCATTTAGAAATTGAAAATGGCAAATTAACCGGGCGCACATTGGGTGAGATCGTTGATGGGCAAAAAAAAGCAGACCTTCTGCGAAAAATTGCTTTTAAGGAAGACATACATCTGCAGCAGGCTGTGGCTGTTGGAGATGGATCAAACGATCTGCCAATGATCAATATAGCAGGTTTAGGTATTGCCTTTCATGCCAAACCGCTGGTCAAAAAAAACGCCCAGCATTCAATTTCTACCATTGGTCTGGATGCTATTCTTTTTCTCATGGGATTCAGAGACAGAGATGTAGACCTGCTAACCCCTTAAACTTTTCTAAATACGAATTATGACTATCAAAAGATTTGGCGTATCACTTGAAACCGAATTGCTGCAAGAATTAGACAAAATCGTTTTAAACAACAGATTCCCAAGCAGATCGCAGGCCATCAGATCACTCATTCAAAAAAATGCCGTTGAAAAGAAATGGCAGGATGATCAGATTGTACTTGGCACAGTTGTAATTGTATATGATCATCATAAAAAAGAACTTCATAAGCAGATCAACGCCCTGCAGCACGAATACCACTGCCTTTTATTGGCTGGGCAACATTTACACATAGATGATCACAATCGTATGGAAATAATAGCCCTGAAAGGCAAAGCCAACAGAATACAAAACCTGGCCAACAAACTGAAAGCCATCAAAGGAATTAAACATGCCGACCTTTTGAAAACAGGTATGGGATAATTTTTTTACCTTTGCAGTAACACGTTTTTATAAATAGTAACACGAATAAGTAGTTATGAAATTAAAAAAGAATAAAATTGGTAACATTTTGAATATAATTCGAATACGCTCATCTCGTTATCGTTGATTTATAAAAAATGCTGATTTTATAGTTTTCTAAAATACTTTCTGTGGTTATAAATATTCCTGAAAGATTCTTCCTTGAAAAGAACAACATACCCTTTTAACAAAACAATCAACAAATACTAAAAACATGAATTTTTTGGCAAAAATTACCCTTTTAATCATTCCTTTTCTTCTGGTTCAACCTGCTTTTGCACAAACAAAAGAGAATACAGAGAGTAAGACAGACACGCTGCAACTCAATGAAGTGGTTGTAACCGGCACAAGGGTGCAGGTTGCAAGAAAGAATGTGCCCGTGACAGTATCATCGATTAGCCGCGAAACAATTGAAATGAGCAATGAGGCACAGGTACTCCCCTTGATAAGTCAAAACGTACCCGGAATGTTTGTAACCGAGCGTGGAGTAACCGGATTTGGTGTAGCTGCAGGATCGGCCGGTCAGATAAGTATGCGCGGTGTAGGTGGAACTGCACCCAATACACAGGTACTGGTTCTGATTGACGGACACCCTCAGTTTCAGGGGTTATTTGCCCATCCATTGCCGGATGCTTATGTTTCTTCAGATGTTGAGAAAGTAGAAGTGATCAGAGGTCCTGCTTCAATCATTTATGGATCAAATGCCATGGCAGGAGCTATAAACCTGATTACACGTGAACAAAATGCAGAAGGTATGTCGGGCAAAGCAAGAGTTTCCTATGGATCATTCAACACACAGAAATACATGGGAAGTGCAGGATACAAAAAAGGCAAATTCAGTTTATTCGCATCCATTAACCATGACCGCACCGATGGACACAGAGATAGTTCTGATTTTAAAATCGTAAACGGATTTTTAAAACTCGGATACCAAATAAATGATTTTTGGAATGTAAATGCAGATGTTAGCATTGCTGATTTTACCTCAGAAAGTCCGGGGCAGGATTTTAACCCTCAGTTTTTTGAGATTGATATCCTCAGAGGAAAAGCCTCTTTATCCATCAAAAACAAATTCGAAAAAACAGAAGGTGGATTGCTCGCTTTCTATAATTTTGGAAACCATGAATTCTCTGACGGTTGGTTGTCTGAGGATTATCATGCCGGAATAAGTGTTTTTCAGGGTATGCAACTCCTTACAGGCAATAACCTAACTGTAGGTTTCGATTATAAAAATGTGGGTGGTATCGCCAACAGTGGTTTCATGGCAGACACCCGGCACAATATAAACGATATTGCCGGGTATGCCTATATGCAGCAAAACCTGCTCAGAAATTTAATTGTAAGCGGCGGCATCAGATTAGAAAACAACAATTTGTTTGGCGCCGAATGGGTACCACAAATGGGCGTCTCATGGATGGCAACCGATTTAACCACTCTAAAGGGTTCATTTTCCAAAGGATTTAGAAGTCCTTCATTAATAGAACTTTACCTTTTTGCCCCCAACCAGAATCTCAAACCTGAAAGACTGATGAACTACGAAGCTGGGGTAAGTCATTTAACCCAAAACGGTAAGTTTTTCATGGAAGCCATGCTCTTTCTTATTGAGGGAAGCAATATCATAGAGGTCAGACCCAATGATACACCTCCCCCACCCGTCAAACGACAAAATGTAGGAACTTTTCAAAACGAGGGTATCGAATTAGAAATAAAATACCGGGCATCAAAAAATATTCAGTTCAATGCAAATTACACTTTTATCAATACAGATGAGCCTCGCCTGGCAGCCCCCAGGCATAACCTCTTTGGCGAAATAAATTATCGGATACATGATTTTCGCGCGCGCCTGTCGATGCAACAGATCAACGAGTTGTATGTGTTTACAGGAGATGAGTCCATTACGGAAAATTATTTTTTACTGAATACCACCCTAAGTTATAGAATAAACGATTACCTGGAAGTATTTGCTTCTGGCAAAAACATAACAAATCAGCAATATTCTGTAAATTTTGGATATCCGATGCCGGGAATTCACTTCAACTCAGGATTGAATCTCAGATTCTGAAGTATTGAAACGATCCGCAACAATCTTCATTTTTTTCAAAACCGCTTGTAATCAAAACAAGCGGTTTTTTTTTGCAAACCTGCAAGGTGAATCGGGATTTGAAAAAGCAGACATAAAATGTCCTATAAAAAGAAAACTAAATACACTCCATCAAAAATAAAAATCTTTTTTTCACTACCACCCCCTCTTTTTTTAACCTCAATTCGTTTTTTTGTTACTTTTTTAAACATTATTGAATTTTTTTAGGGGTGTATTAAAAATAATGTATACTTTTGCCTGTCAATTAAAAATTTATAACCACAAAAACTATTTTAATTATGAGAAAACAAAACTTTCTATTAGTATGCGTTATGGCATTATTAATGACCCCATTATCCGGCGTATTTGCACAGGAAGATGAAGGCAGTTCATCCGAGTTCAGTGTTGGAGCTGATGTGGTAAGTAGCTACGTATGGAGAGGTACTCTCTTTTCCGGATCTGCTTTTCAACCATCTATTGAATTTAGCAGTGGTGGTTTTAGTTTGGGAGCCTGGGGATCATTTGATTTTGTCGGGTCTTTTGCCGAAGCTGACCTCTATGCTGCTTATGCTTTTGATTTTGGTCTTAGCATCGGAATTACGGACTATTATTATCCTGGTACTCCATATTTAGAGTTTAGCGATACCATAGGTGCACATGCCCTTGAACTAAATCTTGGATATGAAATTAGTGGATTTAGCATTGGGGCAAATTACATTTTTAATGAAGCAAAAATTTCTGACGAAGGGCTAGGTGCAGGATCCGCAGGTGGAGATATGTATTTTGAACTGGGATATGGATTTAAGGACCTGGAAATATTTGTTGGAGCAGGTGATGGGTGGCATTCCAGTGATGGGGAATTTGCTCTGGTAAATATTGGAGTTGCTTCATCCAAGGAAATTCCTATTTCTGATACTTATTCTTTACCTTTAGGTGTAGCTGCTATATGGAATCCTGATAAAGAGCAATTCTATATTGTTGGAACCATTTCATTCTAATCATAGCCCAGTGAATTTTTTAATTTAACAAAAAAAGAAATGTCATGAAAAGAATTGAAGCAATCATTAGAAAATCAAAATTTGATGAGGTTAAAAAAGCGCTGCATGACTCGGGAATTGATTTCTTCTCATTTTGGGAAGTAACCGGAATTGGCAAAGCCCGGGAAAGCAGAGTTTACAGAGGTATCTCCTACGATACAGGATCTATAGAAAGACTGTTGCTATCCATTGTCGTACGCGACATCAATCTGGATCGTACGATCCAGACAATCTTAAATTCTGCCAAAACCGGTGAAGTTGGTGATGGTAAAATATTTGTCTCCGACATCGAAGAATCCTACCGGATCAGAACAGAAGAAAAAGGAGATGATAGTCTTTATATTAAAGAATAAACTATTTGTCGTTCATTAAAAAGTATACAAAATGGAAGAAACAATTACAAACACAGAAATATCGACAGCATTATTAGAAGAATTATCTGTATCCATAAACAATGTATGGGTACTGATAGCAGCGATTCTGGTCATGTTCATGCAGCCTGGATTTGCAATGGTTGAGTCAGGCTTTACACGCAAAAAGAACACTGCCAATATTCTCATGAAGAATCTTATGGATTTTTCTTTCGGAGCCCTGATCTTCTGGATCGTAGGATACTCAATTATGTATGGAGAATCGATGTTGGGCGGATTAATAGGAAAGCCTTATCTTTTCTTTAACAGTGACGGCATAGGAGATTATGCCGATAAAACCGACATTCTGTTTCAAACCGTTTTTGCTGCCACAGCAGCAACCATTGTCTCGGGTGCTATGGCTGAAAGAACAAAGTTTCATGCTTACCTGATTTTTACAGTTGTGATTACCCTCATTATTTATCCAATAGCCGGACATTGGAAATGGGGTGGCGGATGGTTAGATGAACTCGGATTCATGGATTTTGCCGGATCAACACTTGTTCACTCGGTAGGTGCATGGGTAGGACTTGCAGGGGCAATCATAATTGGTCCCCGGTTGGGTAAATACACCAACGGAAAACCCACTGCCATTCCTGGTCATAATCTTGCTTTTGGAGCACTGGGTGTTTTCATTCTTTGGTTCGGATGGTTTGGGTTTAATGCCGGAAGTCAGTTGGGTGCAGCAGGCAATGACAACACATTGGCTATAGGTCACATTGCGCTTACAACCAATCTGGCAGCAGCGGCAGGTGCCCTAGCAGCAATGTTTACATCTTCTCTGCGCTATAAAAGACCTTCTTTGAGCCTTTCACTCAACGGTGCCCTCGCTGGTTTGGTAGCCATTACCGCTGGTGCAGATGCCGTATCACCCGGCAGCGCTGTTATAATAGGATTACTTGCAGGTGTTGTGCTTGTTTTGAGTGTTGAAATGTTTGATCAGTACTTTAAAGTAGACGACCCGGTTGGAGCAGTATCTGTTCATGGCGTTTGCGGAGCCCTCGGAACTCTGCTGGTAGGCGTTTTTGCCATTGATGGTGGTTTGATCCACGGCGGCGGATGGTCATTGCTCGGTGTTCAGGCCATTGGGGTAGTTTCTATCGGACTCTGGGCATTCATAATGGGGCTCATTCTTTTCTCCATTCTCAAAGCCACTGGAAACCTGAGAGTATCCAAAAGAATTGAAGAAGAAGGCCTGGATGTTTATGAGCATGGTGAAAGCGTTTACAACTAATGATGGCAAACAAAAAACCATAAGACTTTTCAGGAATGATCGCACATATATGCAATCATTTCTAAAACAGCAAAAAAGCGGTTTTATATCAGAAATATCAGATGATATCCGAATATTTGTTGTGAGAACTGTAATGATGCACAACTTTTCCTGAAAGTTATAAACCACAAAAACTTAACCACCATAATAACCACAACAACGACTGCACGGTTTTGCCGTGCAGTTTTTTTTTATCTGATCAACACACTTGCATCCAAAAATTTCATAGATGGTTAAACAAAAACCTAACATGTAAAAAACCCAAAAAAGTCATCATTCATCAAAAAAATTATCCTAAAATCGTATTTTTGCCGTTAATAGAGCAGCAACCTTTGATTTTAAGAAAAGATGACGCAATCCTTTGCGCTAAGAACAATTATATATAATAATGAAGCTTTATGGATGAGTCCACTCTGAAAAGTAAATTATCCACAGATTACACAGATTTACACAGATGCTAAATCCTGATAATCAATGTGTTAAAAAAATGAAAATAAACACAGATTTGCCGAAAACAAGTTTTCGGAGTGGATTCATGGATAATAATCCTGATTAAAAAGAAAATATCTGAAATGTTCTATTAGGGAACAAAACAGTTTGCAACTTTTGAGATTTAAATCTTTAATCAATTTCATCTAAAACAGAAATCTATGGAAAAAGAGAACAAAAGCAGCTTCACAAGGCGGAGTTTCATTAAAAATTCAGCCATTGCCGCAGCAGGCATTACGATTTTGCCTAGTCATGTTATTTCAGGTCTGGGGCATACTGCACCCAGCGATACACTAAATATTGCAGGCGTTGGAGTAGGAGGAGTTGGCAGAACCAAAATTGGACGTATGAACAAGGCATCCGGAACAAAAGTTGTTGCCTTATGCGATGTAGATTGGAAATACGCCCAAAAAACATTTGATGATTACCCGGAAGCAAAAAAATTCAAAGACTGGAGAGTCATGTTTGACAACATGGAAAACGACATTGATGCAGTTGTGGTTGCTACTCCGGATCATACACATGCCATCGTTGCCGCCAATGCCATGATACTTGGCAAACATGTATATGTTGAAAAACCTCTGACCCATTCCGTTGCTGAATCCAGACTACTTACCCAACTTGCCGCAAAATATGGTGTAGCTACCCAGATGGGTAATCAGGGTAATTCTTCTGACGATATCAGAAAAGTATGTGAATGGGTATGGAACAATGAAATTGGAGAAGTAAAAGAGGTTCATACCTGGACAAACCGCCCAATATGGCCCCAAGGACTTCAGCGCCCCGACCAGGGAATGTGGGTACCAGAACATCTTGACTGGGATCTGTTTTTAGGGCCTGCCCCTATGCGCCCCTATCATGCACTTTACACACCTTGGAACTGGAGAGGATGGTGGGATTTCGGAACCGGAGCATTAGGTGACATGGCTTGCCATATTATGGACCCTGTATTTAAAGCACTGAAACTAAAATATCCAACGGCCGTGCAGGGCAGCTCCACTATAATGAATACCGAATCGCCACCACAGGCAGAAAAAGTCCATTTTACATTCCCTGAAAGACCCCGCGACAGAAGTATTAAAGTAAAACTACCGGAAGTAAAGATTCATTGGTATGATGGCGGATTATTACCCGAAAGACCGGAATCAATGCCCGACCACTTTGAATTAGGCGACTGGAACGGTGGAACAATGTTTATGGGAACCAAAGACATACTGGTAACCAATTGCTATTCAGAAGAACCAAGACTGGTTTCAGGAAGAGTACCTGACGCACCCAAAAGACTTCCAAGAATCGCCGAAGGACTTAATCATGAAACCGACTGGGTAAGAGCCTGTAAAGAATCCAAAGAAAACAGAACTGAAGCAAGCTCTAACTTTAGTTATGCCGGCCCTTTCAATGAAACGGTAGTGATGGGTGTTCTGGCAGTTCGTCTCCAGGATCTTAAACGCGAACTGCTATGGGATGGCGAAAAAATGGAGTTTACCAATATTGGCAACACGGATGAAATAAGAGTAGTTACTTCAGATAAATTCGAAGTAATTGACGGGCATCCGCATTTCGACACCCAATATGCAACTATCAATGCCAGGGAAGCGGCGCAGGAATACATCAACCGCACTTACCGCGAAGGATGGTCATTACCCAAAGAATAAATGTATATATTTGAAGTATTACGTTGGGTCTAAAAACCCTTTGAGCGGTCGAAGACCCTCGAAGTAGTTGCTTATTATCAAATAATTAGCAATAGTAGAATTGAATATTTTAACTTTTTAAAATGGACTCAGTAATCTAATGAGAAAAGCTGCCTGCACCCAGGCAGCTTTTTTTATAAAAAAATCCCCGATAAAGAAAGATATATAAAACACCTCACCAATAATTGATTACCTTTGATTAGGCATAAAAAACTGGTTATGGACAATCAAAAAAAACATATTGTAAAAGGTGTTTTGGTAGATCCCACAGAGAGAACTCAAAAAGGTGCAGAAATAGTTATTTCCGGCAATACCATTCAAAGCATCAAATACAATACAGAGATAAATAGTCCCTATATTATTCCGGGGTTTATTGATGCTCACATTCATATTGAAAGCAGCATGCTCCTCCCCTCCCGATTTGCTCATGAAGCAGTTAAACATGGAACGGTTGGTGTAGTTACAGACCCTCATGAAGTAGCCAACGTAGCAGGAATGCAGGGAATAAATTTCATGGTTGAAGACGCCCGCCAGGTTCCACTTGGATTCTATTTCGGGGCACCTTCCTGTGTGCCTGCATCTCCTCTCGAAAAAAGTGGAGCCATTATTTCATCAAAAGACATTCAATCCCTTTTGAACCGTGCAGATTTCTATGCTCTATCTGAGATGATGAATTATCCCGGGGTGGTTAACAACGACCCGGATGTGAAAGAAAAAATCAATATTGCCATTCGTGCCGGAAAACCCGTTGATGGTCATGCCCCTGGTTTAACCGGTAATGACCTCAAGGCATATATCAATGCCGGAGTAAGCACCGATCATGAATGTTCATCCTTAGAAGAAGCAAAAGAAAAACTGCATGCAGGCATGAAGATACTAATCAGAGAAGGTAGTGCTGCCAAAAATTTCTCAAACCTGATCCCTTTATTAAAGGAGTTTCCTGACAAAATCATGTTTTGCACTGATGATTGCCATCCTGACTATCTTATCAAGGGACACATTAATAAATTGGTAAGCCAAGCCGTAAAACAAGGTTTTAACCTTTTTGATGCGCTTTCTGCTGCATGTATAAATCCCGTTTACCATTACAACCTTCCCATTGGTATGATCAAAAAAAACGACAGGGCAGATTTTGTCATCGTTGAAGATCTGCATGAATTTAATGTAATCAGTACCTATATCAGTGGTGTTCCTGTTTTCGAAAACGGACGCGTAAATTTCAAACTACCTGTTCCAACTCAACCCGTTTTTAAATTCAGAAAAAAGCATATTCACAAGAACCTCAGTGTAGTGGCAACTTCCTCATCATACAATGTAATAGGAGTAATTGATGGTGAATTGCTTACCCATAAAATCATAGAAAAATGTACGCAGGGAAGTATTATAAATTCCGATACATCAAAAGACATATTAAAAGTTGTATTGCTTGACCGCTATGATGAAACACCACCTGTTACGGGTTTCGTGAAAGGATTTGGGATAAAACAGGGATCTGTTGGAGCAAGTATTGCCCATGACAGTCATCACATCATTGCTGTGGGGGTTGATGATAACGACATCAATAATGCCCTTGACTGGATTGTTGCAAACAAAGGAGGGATGTGCTTTTCGCATAAAAACCACACGAAAGGTATTAGATTACCCTGGTTTGGACTGATGACCAACATGAAAGCTGCCGATGCTGCCGATGAATATGACCAGATAAATGTTCTGGCGAAAAAATCAGGCAGCAAGCTTGCTTCGCCTTTTATGACTCTGTCTTTTTTGGCACTTACCGTGATTCCTGAACTGAAAATCAACCACAACGGACTTTTTGAAAGCAAATCATTTGAAAATATACCTCTTTTTGTTTAATCTAAAAACAACGGATTATTGATCAATTAAGACCCATTGCAAAAAACTACTTTATCATGAAAAAAAATAAACTTCACTTATTACTTGTTATTTTCATTTTTAGTTTCCAACTCTCCAATAGCCAGGATCGCGTAACAGGAAAAAATTTTGCAACCCGCTCGGAAATCATTGCTCCAAATGGAATGGCAGCCACGAGCCACCCCCTTGCAACGCAAATCGCCCTGGATATTTTAAAAGATGGTGGTAGTGCCGTGGATGCAGCCATTGCAGCCAATGCCGCTCTTGGGTTAATGGAACCAACAGGATGCGGAATTGGAGGTGATCTGTTTGCCATTGTATGGGATGCAGAATCAGAAAAACTCCACGGATTGAATGCAAGCGGCAGGTCTCCGCAAGATCTTACCTTGCAATATTTTTCAGATCAGGGTTATGAATACATACCTTCATACGGCGCTCTGCCGGTGAGCGTTCCTGGTACAGTTGACGGATGGTTTGAACTTCATGAAAAATTTGGTGAAATCACCATGGAAGAAATTCTGAAACCTTCCATTACTTATGCCAGAGAAGGGTTTCCGGTGACTGAACTGATCGCATTTTATATGGATAGGTCTGTAAGCAGATTGGGTCATTTCCCAAACTTTAAAGAAACCTATATGAAAAATGGAAGTATGCCCGCAAAGGGAGAGATTTTCAAAAACACTTATCTCGCAAACACTTATGAAACCATTGCCAAAGAAGGTAGGGATGCTTTTTACAAAGGTGAAATTGCCCGTACTATTGCTCATTATATTCAGGAAAATGGTGGTTTTTTAAGTTATGAAGATCTTGCTAACCATAAAAGCGCATGGGTAGAACCTGTTTCAACCCGTTACAGGGGATACGATATCTGGGAATTACCGCCCAACGGGCAAGGAATTGCAGCATTGCAAATGCTCAATATTCTTGAAGGATACGATATATCTGCCATGGATCCTGATGGATCCGAATATGCACACCTTCTTATCGAAACCAAAAAACTTGCCTACGAAGACAGAGCTACCTATTACGGTGATCCGGAATTTAATGATATCCCTGTAGAAAATTTGTTATCAAAAGAATACGCTGATCAAAGGAGAAAACTTATTGATCCGGCAAAAGCAGCATCCCGCTATGAACCAGGACTGGATGAAAGTCCGAATACAATATACCTTACAGTTGCTGATCAGAATGGGAATATGGTATCGCTGATTCAAAGCAACTACAGAGGTATGGGAAGTGGTATGACACCACCAGAACTGGGATTTGTTTTACAGAACAGAGGCGAAAGTTTCACTTTAAAACCCGGTCATGTAAATACTTTTGAACCCGGGAAAAGACCTTTTCACACTATCATACCCGCTTTTGTTACCAAAAATGGGAAACCCCACATGAGCTTTGGTGTAATGGGTGGAGATATGCAACCCCAGGGACATGTACAGATTTTAGTGAACATGATTGATTTTGGCATGAACCTTCAGGAAGCAGGCGATGCACCCCGAATATATCATTCCGGTTCATCAGAGCCTACCGGAAAAAAAATGAAGGACGGAGGAACAGTAATGCTCGAGT
Organism: uncultured Bacteroidales bacterium; assembly: GCA_964589855.1. Taxonomy (GTDB): domain Bacteria; phylum Bacteroidota; class Bacteroidia; order Bacteroidales; family UBA7960; genus SKVR01. Next base: position 3,316 of record CAZPVB010000033.1, on the reverse strand, counting down.
CTGGTTTTCCTTATGAAACCATCAGAGACCTTATCATGAAAGGACATGAAGTAAAATGGACAGTAGGACCTTATGGCGGATATCAGGCGATTATGCGTGATCACGAAAACGAGGTTTATTACGGAGCCTCCGAATCAAGAAAAGACGGACAGGCAGCAGGTTATTAAGGGTCGGAATAAGCGAATGACATCTATCAGGTTATCATCCGTTTTTACTGATCATTTGTAAACGTGGCAGATCCACGATCTGAATATTTTTTCCTGATAATTTCACCAACCCTTCCCGCTCAAATTCTTTGAGAAATTTTACCACACTTTCCTGGGTTATGCCTGCAAAATCAGCCAACTCCTGTCTGGTAAGACTTTCAAAAACATTTTCAAACTCTAACTCTCCCAATGACAGATAACATAGTGCAGATGCCAATTTGCCCTGCATTTGCTTGTAGGATAAGTTTTTAATGATTTCCAGCAGTTGATTCTCAAATTTATAATTCCGGGAAGTGATTTGTAAGGCAAAAGCAGAATTTGTCATCAAAACCTGCTTCAAAGCATGTTTATCTATCATACAAACACGCGATTCCCGGAGTGCACTTGCCGAACAGGTATAAAATTCATTTCCGAAAACCGATGAGAAGCCGAGAAAGTCTCCTTGTTTTGCCAGACTCAGGTTCATATTTCGTTTTCCACCAGGTTGCAAATACACCTTCACCAATCCCTCAATTACATACAATACATGATGAGCAAAAGCACCTTGTTTAAACAAACTCTCCCCCCTTTCATAAATAATCTGCGTCTTCTTTTTATTGATCAGGTTTAGTTCTTTCTCATTTAATTGATAAAAACAAGGTGCCAGATCAGCATTCGGCAATTCTTCCATTCTACCTGATTTTCCTGTCATTGCAATACTTTATTATTTGGTTTTCGGCGAAGTTATTATAATTTGATAAAAAAGAATTTATAAAATTTCAAAATCACGATTATAACCTTGCAACCGCAAAACTCACAGTAATAAAAGGTTTCAATGTACTTTTGCATCGTCAAAACAGTCAATGTAAAAAAATCAATCAACATCCGGATATCTTTTTGACACGCGAAAGCAAATTTTATCAATAACATTAAAATTATACAACTATGACAATGCTGCAAACAGGTTTGAAAGAAATTGAAACCGCTCAGGAATTAAAAAAAATAATTGAAGAGAATGAAAATGTAATGGTATGCTGCGGAAGAATGGGACCAATGTGTATTCCGGTATATGAAGCGATGGAAGAGTTGGAAGAAGAAAGGGAAGATGTGCAATTCTACACCATGGCTTTCGACAACCCCGAAGCATCTGTAATCACCAATGATCCGGCCTGTAGCGGGTTTATGGGACTACCTTTCACCATGTACTACAAAAATGGAAAAGTTGCCCATGCCACCAGCAGTATTCAGAGCATGCAACAAATAAAACAGGTGCTTGATACCAAATTTTAAAAACACCAAAACAATTCAGATCTCTGGAAGGGTTTGATAAACAAAATGAAAGTATTCTTTCTTTTTTGCATTCAAACCTTTCCTTCTTCCAATTCATAAATTTTTAATACAATAAAACCAATGGATGATATTTTTGATGTAATGATTTTAGGTGCTGGTGCAGCCGGTCTTACTGCTGGCATGTATACTTCCAGAGCAAAATTATCAACGTTGATCCTGAACGAGGGACCCGTTGGCGGACAAATGGTTCTCACCAATGAGGTTGCCAATTATCCGGGAGTAGAGACCACAACTGGTTACAAGGTTGCCAACATCATGAAAAAACAAGCCAAAGAGTTCGGTTCTAAAATCAAATCCAACGTTAAAATCATCGAATACCAGCTGGAGTCAGCAATAAAAAAGGTGTCTCTTGATGATGGCAGAACTTTTCAGGCATACAGTGTAATATTGGCACCAGGAGGAAAACCCAGATCATTAAATATTCCCGGAGAAGACACTTTCAGGGGTTCGGGTATCTCCTATTGCGCCACTTGCGACGGTGAATTCTTTACAAATAAAGAAATTGTGGTTGTTGGAGGAGGCAATTCCGCGCTTGAGGAAGCGGTTTCTCTTACCAAATACGCATCAAAGGTCACATTAGTTCATCAGTTTGACCATTTTCAGGCCTTTGAACACGCCATTCGCGAAGCCTACAACAATCCCAAAATAGCATTTATCATGGACTCCTCTCTTCGATCCTTCAATGGGAAAAATAAACTTGAGAGCGTCACAATCACAAACAATAAAAGTGGCGAAATATATAATTACCCGGCACAAGGTGCGTTTATTTTTATCGGATATTTGCCCAACACTGAATCCATAAAGAACCTGGTAAATACAAATGACAGAAATGAGATTATCACTAACGAAGACCTGCAAACCAGTATCCCTGGCGTATTTGCGGCTGGAGACAGTATTGTAAAAAAATACAGGCAGATTACCACTGCAGTATCTGACGGAACGATTGCAGCCCTTGGAGTGGCAGAATATATTACACGATTGAAAAAAGAAGAAAAATACGAAGCAATGGTCTGAAAAGACCAAAAAATAAAACTAATTCTACAATGAACGTTAACTCATACAATCAGTTTCAGCAATTCCTGAAAAACGGGAACAGCAATTGGCTTTTAATTTACAAAGAGGGATCCGCAGCCAGCGATTGTGCTAAAAAGAATATCGAGGATGCCATTAAAAAAGTGGAGGATATCAACATCTTTTATGCAGATGTGAATACAGTGCGTGATATCCATCCTGAGTATAAAATCAACACTGTTCCATCTTTATTGGAACTTTCGGGCAGAAAACTCAAAAATATTATAAAAGGATGCAACGATAGTTCTTACTATGAATCTTTATTCAATGATTCTTTATATCTTGCACAGGTCAAAAACACTGATGTGCCTGCCAGGAGGGTCACTGTATACTCAACACCCACTTGCCCCTGGTGTACAACTTTAAAGAATTATCTGAAGCAAAACAAAATCAGGTTTACGGACATAGACGTGTCGCGCAATCAAAATGCAGCTGAAGAACTTGTAAGAAAAAGCGGACAAAAAGGTGTACCTCAAACTGAAATCAATGGAGAGATCATTGTGGGATTCAACAAATCAAAAATCAATGAGTTACTACAAATTCAAGGTTAAAAACTAAAATAAAAAGCAAAAAAATGAAAGAACTTCAACCGGTAAATCAAAATGTACTCCTGGAAATACCAGAAGAAAATAAAGAAAAGAAAACCTCATCAGGCATTATTATTCCTGACACTGTAGAACAAAAACAAAATATGGCAAAAGTGATAGCCA
>CAZPVB010000032.1:4738-25885 GCA_964589855.1 uncultured Bacteroidales bacterium | reverse complement strand
GCAATCATCATCATTCTGTTTTTTGTGCTTTGGCATCAATGGGCACACGATAAAACTTTTTACAAAGACTTTAAGAAACAGGTGATCGAACGCATCGTCAAATATGTGAGCGATGATCTGACCTATGAACCCAATAATTTTATCGGATCCGATAGCTTTCAAAGGTCAAGGATTTTTCTGAAAAATGTTGACAGATATAAAGGTGATGACATGGTACATGGAAAACTGGACAAAACACAGGTTTGGTTTTCTGAGATAAAAGCGGAGTACAAAACGACTACCACCGACAGCAAGGGAAAAACCCAAACCAAATGGCACACTATATTCAAAGGTCTGTTTTTCATTGCCGATTTCAATAAACATTTCCAAACCTCTACCGTGGTAATGCCCAATCGCTTAGGGAGCGGTTTTTTGGGCAATTTTTTCAATAAAATAAACCTTACCCGCCGCGAAAAACATGTAAAACTGGAAGACCCCGAATTCAATAAACATTTTGTGGTTTACAGCGACGACCAGATAGAGTCGCGCTACATTCTCAGCACCGCCCTGATGCAAAGAATCACCGAGTACAAAGAAAAACATGAGAATCCATTGTACATTTCCTTCGTCAATTCCTTTCTTTACATTGCCAGTGCCTACAGGAAAAATCTTTTCGAACCCAATTATTTCAAAAAACTGACACGATTCAGCATTGTGCAGGAGTATTTTGAAGATATCCACCTTGCCGTAAGCATTGTGGAAGAACTGAACCTGAACAACAGGATATGGACGAAACAGTAGTAATTCCTTTCAGGAAAGACATCTTTGCACGACGCGCAGCACAACGCAAAGAAGTCATTGAAATGAATTGCCATGAAATGAATACCCCGGATATACTAAATTTTTGAAATAGCAAATAATGGACACAAATTGCTATCAAAAAATTTTCAGATCAGATTCAGTAATGCCATTGCCTGAACAGGGCTTCGCCATTTGCTAACTTAACTTCCCCATTTGCTAACATAGAGAGAACCTTTCCCAAAATTCTTATTGACAACAAAAGTGTTCGCTATCGAACAGTGTATTACCTAAATCGTACACCAGAGCACCTCTTTTTTTATTTCCACCCCTAAAACAAACTCGTATACTACTGATTTTATGTATATTAAATTGTTTGGCACACAAATCGTTATTGAAAAGTCAAACAGTAAAAATAAAATACAAACCATAAAATCTTTATACGATGAAAACTTTCAACACAATTACCCTGACAATGATTTTTTCTTTACTTATCAACATCTCCTTTGCAACCGGATTTCAAACCCTGAAAATGAATTTATCTAATGGTAAGACCATAGAGGTTCTGCAAAAAACAGAAGAATGCCTTCAGGAAAGTATCCCGGGTCATCAGCAGTCAATCCAATCTTACCTGGAGAAAAAATCAACCATTATGGTGCTTCCTTCCTATACCGAGAAAACACTGAACGAAGAAGATTTTGCAGAAACATCAGTGAACCCGGAAAAAACATCCTTCAAAATATCAAATGAAGAAAAGGAATTCATGACAACCCTTGCAATGCTTACCAAACAAGAGGAAGAAGTAAACGAATCAGAAATAGATACCCGCAAGATCTATGATGAGATCATGACAGAAAAGGCAAACCAGACATTAAGTGCAGATCGACTGCAACAATTTATAAAACCTGAGAAAGAAATAGACGAAGAATTGAATTTCAGCATCTTATGGGCTACCAAATTTACAAAATAGATGGACTGTAATTGCATCCTGTAAAACAAAAAAAACGCTCTCTGGTATCATTAAGAGAGTGGTTTTTTTTATAAACTAACCATAGGAGATATTTTTTTAAAAAGAAAAAATATATTATTTGCTTCTGTTGACTAAAAATCCTCTAATATCCAATCTTATTTTATCTGTATATAAATTGATTAAACAGCTCAGATAGAACTCGCCAAAACTCCGGTTTTGTGTTTTTTCAATTTTAACTTTTAACTTTCCACTCTTCCACTTTCCACTTTCCACATTTAACTCTCCACTTCCTCCTCACCCATTCCGTGCAATGATTTTCAGTCTTTCGGGATCAAGGATATGAATGTTTTTGCCTGAAACGCTCAGGATATTATCACGCTGAAGAGAAGACAGACTGGAGATAACACTCTCGCGGGAGTAACCAATCGTATCAGCGAGTTCAACACGGGAAAAAGGCATTTGAAATTCAGTGCTGTTAAAAATATTTGTCAGTTCCATAAGCACTGTACAAATGGCACCATCCACATTTTTATGACTCAGATGAATAAGGTCGTGGACTATTTTATTGGTCATCAACGACATCAGCTCAACAATATTCACCGCAAAATCGCCATTTTCGCGGATGAGTTGCTCGAAAACGGCACGGTCAATCAACCTTACCCTGGAGGGTGTAATGGCCACGGCTGAAAAATCGAAACTACGTTTCACAAACGAGCACATCAAACCGATAAAGGTATTGTCGGAAATGATCTTAAATACCGTTGACCTTTCGTGGTTTTCAATACTTAGTTTTGCCATGCCCGACTCCATATACAAGATATGCCCTGCTGTGTACCCTTGCTTGATGATGGTCTCCTTCTTTTTGAAATACAGCAGATTAGAATGCTCGAAAATCAAATCTCTCTCTTCTGTGCTTAATGGATTTACCCAAACAGGAACCGCCGTATCGTCTTTTACTGCCATAATACTTGTTATTTTGTGCAATTATACACTTTTTTTCATAGTAAAATACAAATTTAAACATAAGATTCCCAATGGAAAAACTGGATACTGTTAATCTCTTAACAACTATCTTTGTAATAAAGAAAGCATAATTGTTTATTTACTAACACTCGAAAAAATAGTACTATGTCTGATTTAAATTTTAAAATTACTGCACAAAGAGAATCAAAGGCAAAAACAGTTGTTAAAGCACGCGACTTTGAAATCATTATTGATGAACCAAAGGGACTGGGTGGCACAGATACTGCAGCTAATCCGGTTGAATATGTTTTGGCTGCTTTGGCCGGTTGCCTCAATGTGATGGGTCATATTATTGCTAAAGAGATGAATTTTGAATTGCGTGATCTGAAAATTGAAATGGAAGGTAATCTGAACCCCACCAAACTATTTGGTAAAGGTGATGAAGAAAGGGCAGGATACAAAAATATCAAAGTGAAAATGATGCCCGAAAGTGATGCTCCGGAAGAAACACTACAAAAATGGTTGCACAGCATTGAAGAACGTTGTCCGGTTTGTGATAATCTAAGGCATACAACAGATGTTGAGGTAGAATTAGGAGCATATGCAGGTGCAGAAGCATAGATATCATATTAAAAATCATTGATTAAATCAAAAAAATCCAGCGAAATATTGCTGGATTTTTTTTACCAATTGAAATTACCAAACCAAACATGCGAATCCATTTCACAACAAATCAGCATAATTCAGTTCTTTAAGAAAATGCTTTATTTTTTCTCTTTCAGGGGGATTGTACTTGTGAAAAGGTTCTGCCAAAAAATCGTTGCATATCCCCAGTAAAGACAACACACATTTAACCCCTTTAAGAAAACTGGAATTGTATTGACCCACACCGTATATAGTGGTAGCTATTTGCATCACTTTCTGCTGAAGTTGAAATACTTGATCAAAATTTTTGTTGACAGCAGCATTGTAAAGATTAACATACAGTTTGGGAAACATATTTGCCCCTCCGTTAACGCCCCCATCACCGCCTAAGAGTACAAACTGGGCTGTCAGTTCTTCCGGTCCCACCAGGAAAGTAAAATCATCCCTGTCTCTCAGCAGATATTGTACTTTATTGTAATAAACCAGATTTGCTGAACTATCTTTCATACCAACGATATTGGGGTTTTCAGATAACTTAAGCACAGTTTGTGGTTCAATCATCACTTTGGTATGCATGGGCATGTTGTAAAGAAACATTGGCAAAGGTGAGTGTTTGAGAACACTTTCCATATACTCTATCAACTCAGCTTGTCCGGAAGGAAAATAATAAGGAGGAGAGATCACCAATGCATCAGCGCCATGATCCGCTGCAAGTTTGGCCTGGTTCAGACTTTCCCTGAAAGCAGAATCGGTGACACCTGCCAATACAGGCACCCGCTGATTCACCAACTCGCATGTACGCTGAATCATTTCCCGGCGTAAGGCATAACTTAGGCTGGCAAATTCACCTGAGGTGCCCAGGATGAATATTCCATTCACCCCGCCTGCAATAACATGTTCAATCAACCGAGCCAACCCATCATCATCCAGTGTGTCATTATCAATTAAAGGGGTGACCAAAGGTGGTATAATTCCCCTGATTGCTAATTTGTTGTGCATTGTCATTGTATTATTTTTTCTGTAAATTAATAAAAAGATGACAGTATTCAGAATCATCTGATTTGTCTGAAAATAAATCTATGAGTCTGCTCCGAAAAGTCATTTTTAGTTAATTAGTAAAAATATTAAATTCTTATTATCTTAGTAATCAACGATATAAATTAGTATCAATTTATGTAATTGACTTTGTCGAGCTCCGCTTCGCTCCGGTTTGTGGATAATAAACTTTTCATAGTGGTCTCATCTATATTGATATTATGTGAAATATTTATCTGCTATATTCAACATGCTTTAACCTTTTAGCAAAAATAACATAATAATTGCAACTTCTTGTAGTTTTATCCATTAAAAATTACTTTTTCATGATGATTCAATTATCAATTTTAGCGAATTTCTTCTTAACCAAACAAGAACAAAACGGTTAATCATTACATTACACCTAATACAAATTTATCATATATAATTGATAATAAGAATATTAAAACTATATTAGTTTTATTTACAGAATAATCATCCGGATAACATTTCCAAATCACAAAGAAAAAACACAAAAAAACAGAGACCGTGTTTATGAAAAATAAGTATTTTTGACCCAATTTTGCTAAAACGTTAATACCTTTTATTTTTCAACTCTTTTACATGAAAAAGTAAAGTAGTTTTTTGAGATAACAACATCAAAACATCATTGAAATTATTGATCTAATATAAATGCAAAATGAGAGATATCGACATTATTATTTTTATTGCCTATTTAATAGGTATCGTACTATTCGGAATTTCCTTTTATAAAAAAGAGAGAACCTCCAGCGACTATTCCACCGGATCAGGAACCATACCCTCATGGGTGATCGGTTTGTCCATATTTGCCACCTTTGTGAGCAGTATCAGTTATATGGCGCTGCCGGGTATTGCATTTCTGTCCAACTGGAATGCTTATGTATTCAGTCTCTCGATACCTTTCGCTATTTTGCTGGCCATCAAATTTTTTGTTCCGCTATACAGAAGTGTTGGCAGCCCTTCGGCCTATACTTATCTTGAAAAGCGGTTTGGAAGCTGGGCACGGATATATGTGGCATCTTTCTGGATGCTTACACAGATTATGCGCATTGCCACCATCCTCTATCTGTTGGCATTACCCATGTATATAATTCTTGGATGGGATATGCGTCTTATCATTCTCATAACAGGTGTAAGTGTACTGATTTACTCTGTATTAGGAGGTATCAAAGCGGTGGTATGGACAGATGCCATCCAGGCAATCATTCTTATAGTGGGAGCAATTACCACCATTACCATTATCATGTTTTCACTTCCTGAAGGTGTTTCTCAGTTTATAGAGGTGGCCAGTGAAAACGACAAATTCAGTCTGGGTAGCTTTGGCATCAGCCTCACCGAATCCACCTTCTGGGTTGTTCTTGTTTATGGTCTTTTTATCAATGTGCAAAACTATGGAATCGATCAGAATTTTGTGCAAAGGTATATGAGTGCCCGTAACGATAAGGAGGCAGTTTCATCAGCTCTGGGTGGTGGTTTACTCTATGTGCCGGTTTCCCTGCTTTTTTTCATCATTGGTACCGGTCTGTTTGTTTACTACGATGTTTTTCCCGGTGCTTTGCCACAGGAATTTCGTGAAGCGGGAATGTCTGACAGCATCTTCCCTTATTTCATCATTCAGGTATTACCCGCAGGGGTAACAGGACTGCTTATCGCCTCGATATTTGCCGCAGGAATGAGCACCATCTCCACCAGTCTGAACAGCACTGCAACGGTTATTCTGAATGATTACTACAAACGGTTCAGAAAAAACAGGTCTGAAGGCGAATCAGTCTGGGTGCTTTATATTTCCTCGGCGATTATCAGTATTTTCGGTATCGGTATTTCCTTTTATCTGATCAAGGTAGAAAGTGCTTTGAATGTGTGGTGGAACTTATCGGGGATATTCAGCGGGGGCATGCTTGGTCTGTTCCTGTTGGGATATTTCTCCCGTAAAGTAAAGAATGTACCTGCCATGATCGGTGTGGCGCTGGGTCTTTTGGTGATTATTTATATGAGCCTCTCACCGGTCTATTTTACCGGAAAGATGGAAGATCTTCAAAACCCTCTGCACAGTTACATGACCATTGTGGTTGGAACTATGGTCATATTTTTTACTGGGCTACTCATTACAACTATAAGTAATAAGTTATTGAAAAACAAATAAAAATAAAAATAATGAGTTTCTTGCTGAGACTAATTAGCAATCTGAATAAATCCAAAAACAACACATAAAATCCGGTTAAGTCATAATCTTTAAAGAACAGAAAACTGTGAAGAATCCACATAAGAAAGCGACTATTGTTGATATTGCCAAAGAATTGAGTGTATCCAACACTTTGGTTTCTATGGTACTATCTGGTAATGGACCAAAGCACAGGGTGAGTAAAGCCACGATTAAAAGAATTTTAGAAACTGCAAAAAAGATGGGATACAACCCCAACCTGATGGCCAGAGGGCTGCGAACAGGGAAATCGGGTATCATCGGACTGATCGTTGCCGATATCTCCAACCCTTTTTTTGCGATGATTGCCAGACTTCTGGAAAACGAAGCCTACAAATATGAATACGAGGTAATGTTTGCCAGTAGTGACGAAGACCTGGACAAATTTACCAAACTCGGAAATGCCTTTATTACCAGACAAGTAGACGGATTGATCATTACACCTGTTATTGGATCGCAAGATATCATCCAGGAATGGTCTTCAAAAAACATCCCTATTGTTTCCATCGACAGACATATTTCATCCTTAAATATACCTTATGCTGCCACCGATAATTATAATGCCAGTTTCGATATATTAAAGTATGTTTACAAAAAAGGATACAAAAAAATCGCTTATTTAGGAAAGCAGAGCAATTTATCCAGTTTTACAGACCGGGAGAAGGGTTTTAGAGAAGGGGCAAAAGCACTGAAAATAAAAAAAGAGAACTACTCAATTTTTCAACTCGATTATCACAAATGGAAGATTGAATTAAAATCTACCATTGAAAAAATTATCAATGAGAATTTTGATCTCATTTATTTCAGTCAAAACATGCTGGGTATATCCGGGTTAAAAATCCTGAAAGAACTCAAGATAAAGATACCTGATGATATCGCTGTGGTAAGTTTCGACAATCCGGATGTATTTGATTTTTTCTCGCCACCCATAACCTGTTATGAGCAACCGCTGGATATTCTTGCCAAAAACGCCCTGCAATACCTGATGAAGATAATCGATGGGGAATCTATGGAAACAAAACAATACGAAGAATACAAAGGGCGGTTGATTATCAGGGAATCATGTTGATAAACGAATATTTTAATACTTAAAAGGCAATATATACAATGGAAGATTATGTTTTAGGACTTGATTTTGGTACCGATTCGGTAAGAGCCCTCATTGTAAACACAAAAAATGGAAAAGAGGTTGGGTACGGAATGTGGAATTACTCCAGATGGGGAAAAGGAATGTACTGCGATCCGGCAAAAAACAGTTTCCGGCAACACCCGGACGATTATCTGGAAGGACTACAAAAATCAATCTCTCAAGCAATCCATGAGGCGGGTGAAGGAGTGAGAAAAAAGATTAGGGCTATATCGGTGGACACCACAGGTTCAACGCCTGTGGCAGCGGATCAATATGGTACTCCCCTTGCTTTGCTGCCCGGATTTGCCGAAAATCCAAATGCCATGTTCATCTTGTGGAAAGACCATACCGCCAATGAGGAAGCAGATGAGATCAACCAACTGGTCAGATCATGGGGAGGGGTTGATTATACCAAATATGAAGGGGGCATTTATTCTTCCGAATGGTTCTGGGCAAAAATATTACACATCCTTCGCACTGATAAGCAGGTAGGAGAAGCAGCATACACCTGGATAGAACACTGCGACTGGATCCCGGCATTACTTACTGGTACCACCGACATACAACAGATCAAAAGAAGCCGCTGTGCCGCAGGTCATAAAGCAATGTGGCATACCGAATGGGGCGGACTGCCTTCGGAAGAATTTCTCACAAAACTCGACCCCTTGCTTACAGGACTGCGCGACAAACTTTACAACGATACATACACAAGCGATGTTTCGGCAGGAACACTCAATAAAGAATGGGCTGAGAAACTGAATCTGCCCGAAGGCATCACCGTTGGTGTAGGTGCTTTGGATGCTCACAAGGGTGCTGTTGGTGGTGAAATAAAACCTTATTATATGAGTAAGGTAATGGGCACATCAACCTGCGATATGATCACCGTTCCTGCAGACGAGATGACCGGAAAGATGGTCAGAGGCATCAGCGGGCAGGTAGATGGTTCCATCATCCCCGGAATGGTGGGTCTGGAGGCAGGACAGTCTGCTTTTGGTGATGTGTACGCCTGGTTTCGCGACTTATTGCTTTGGCCGCTGAAACACAACATGGATAATCCGACTTGCAGAGAAGTGGCAGATATGGAAAAACTCAAAGGTTATATGCAGGATCATTTGATTGCTCAACTCTCGGATGCAGCAGCAGATATTGACCCGGAGCAATCAGGATTAATCGCCATCGATTGGTTGAATGGCCGCCGGACACCAGATGCCAATCAAATGCTTAAAGGCGCCATTGGCGGTCTGGGACTGGGAACCACTGCACCTGCAATCTTCAGGGCATTGGTGGAGGCAACAGCTTTTGGCTCCAGAAAAATTATTGACCGCCTCCGGGAAGAAGGTATTCGTATAGATGGTGTTGCAGCACTGGGAGGAGTGGCCAAAAAGTCGGACTTTGTGATGCAAATCGTCTCTGATGTACTCAATATGCCGGTAAGTTTGGTTAAAAGTGAACAAACATGCGCACTGGGTGCCGCCATGGCAGCTTCTGTGGCATCAGGTATTCACAAGGATTTTGAAACCGCCCAGCAAACCATGGGTAGTGGTTTTGAAAAAGAATTCCATCCCAGACCAATATTTGTTGAAAAATACCAGACTATTTATAAAAAATATCTTCAGTTGGCAGAAAACGTGGAAAAACTGTAATAAAAAAGGTGATCAATTTGTACTGATCACCTTTTTAATTTAAGTGGTTATTCCATGGTTACCTGTTGTCTGAATTTTTCACCTCCTCTGCCTCCGGAATAGCGGTCGCTGTTTCGCACCATCCAGTTGGTCAGTCGGTGCGTCATCTCAAATCTGAGTTCCTGATAGCCGGAATCATTCCACAGGTCGTTCTCCTCCAGCGGATCATTCTCCATGTCGAAGAGTTGCCCCTCCAGTTTGTCGGGATCGGCAAAGTTGTGAAACACATTTAGTTTGTAATTACCAGATAAAAACATGGTACCATGCAAGGGTGGACTGAAATAGGTTCCTCCCGGTCCATATCCCGTATTTCTGTAGGCACATACGGCATAGTCCCGGTAATGATCGTACTCCACTCCCTGTTCAATGAGTTTGAGCAGGTCCATGGTTTCGGGCATCCATTCCTGTATCTGATCTTCAGAATAATTGGCCTGGGATAATAAAGTGGCGGTTATGTCATTGAGTTGTACAAGTTTATCTGAGGTGATGCCAGGCTCGATTTTACCCGGATAACGGATAAGAAAAGGCACCCTTACGGAAGGATCATAAAAAAATGCGCCTTTGGAAAATAATCCTTTATCAAATACCATATCGCCATGATCGCTCACAAAAATTACAATGGTATTGTCATAGTGTCCCTCCTCATCAATTTTGTTGAGTACTTTTCCTACTTCCCTGTCGAGAAAAGCAATGGATGCATAATATCCTTTTCTTAACTCATGCACCGGATCGCTGAAACGAGGATTGTTCTTCACGTTAATAGTATTCAGGAACTCTCTTTTGATCGCCTCCGGTACCTGAGTGGTATCCACATCAGGATGTGGTGCCGGGATATGTTCATCGTTTACCAGTTCACGCGATGATAGCGGATGATCGTAATAGGGATCGTGAGGATCGAAAAGACTCATGAAGATGAAAAAGGGATTGTCTTCACTTCTGTTTTCAATCAGATCAATTGTGGTTTCCGAAGCCCATCTTGAAAGATGTAAATCTTCGGGGAAATGCCTCAGTCCTTTACCTTCCTCCTTTAGTCTTTCATAAAACTCCGGGTCTTTCTCTTTTATCCAGCCTGAAAAAGCGTTCATCGGGTTATCCACATTCAAACCCGGATCGTTGCACCAGAAATAGTTATCGAAGCCATCGTTGGGATGTCTTTCCTCTGCTTCATGCCATAATCCGGAAACATGCAATTTGCCCACCAGAGAGGTTTCATACCCTTGCTCCTGCAACCTTTTGCTGAACAGCACCTCATCGTCGGGTAAAATATCGTGCAATTGATAAACCCCGTGACCCGGCAGGTGCTTTCCTGTCCATAAACTTGCCCGTGAGGGTGTGCAGATCGGATTGGTGGAGTAGCATCTTTCAAACCGGATCCCCTCCTCGGCCAAACGGTCGATATTGGGTGTGTTGATGGCTTTGCTTCCATAGCTGCTCAGGGCATCAAAGCGTTGCTGGTCGGTCATGATCAACAAAATATTGGGTCCCTTATCATTTTCTTCCTTCGCCACCTCGCCGTTGTCCTCCTGCACCTGTCCGCAGGCACTCAACAACAGTGGCATTAATAAAATCTTATTGAAGTTCATCATAATGCTTTTTTTTTGTCAGATCTTACCATCGAAGCAAGAATCTTATGTTATCTAAAATGTATGAGTTCACTCTAAAAAGTCAATTATCCACAGATTACACAGATTTGCACAGATGCTAATCTATGATAATCAGTCAATTTGAAAACATAAATGATCACAGATTTACCGAAAACAAGTTTTCGGAGTTGACCCATGTATTGTTATCGCATCTGAGTACCCTGTCCAAAAAAAATTTCAGGGCACAATAGCCCCTAAAGGGTAATTATTCTTTAAAGGGTTTCCCAATATATCATACTCTACCTGCATACCTGTGAAAAGCCCTGTGGAGTCACCTTTTAATGGCATGGGTTGTATTCCTTTACCTGCCACCATATCCATATTTTTTGGAATATAATCGCTTGCCCGATTACCTCCTGCATTCTGAAACTCCGGATTTCCTGTCATTAGATTGTTATCGGGCATGAAAGGTTGCAAAGGCCAATTTTCTGCTTTTAAAAACAGGTTGTTGCTTACAAAATAATTCTTTAATGCACTTTCCATTACATCATCGGGTTTGAACTGATCACCGGTAACAATGGAAGAGTTACCGGCAATGTAAAAGATATTGTTCACGATCATAACTCCTTCGGCCGTGGGCGCCACGGCAAATTTTGCCTCAATACTTTCATCCACAAAAATGGTATTGTTGTAAAAATAACTGTTGAAAGGTCCTTTCCGGGGACTGTTGCTCCCCTGATATCCACTCAGCCAAAACACTTTACCTTCCTGAAAAGCGCCATTTTCACCTTTTACCCGATGGCCGTCGTTAATGCTGATATTGAAACGATAAGCACAATTGTAGTTGTTTCCCAGCACTTCGATGAATCCACCTGCATTGTTTTCGCTGATGTTGTATTGCACAATAATGTTGTTGCAATGAAAATCAATATGGCATCCGGCAGAATCGCCAGGCCCATTGGCATTTCTGAATTCATTGTGCTCTATGATCACCGAATCGGAGTTCCATGTCCAGAGACCACTCCCCCTGCCCCATTTTCGACTATCATCGGTGCTACCGGAATAATTAACTTTATTGTGATGAAAGTGCCCATTAACCAGTCCCGACATCTGAATACCAGGTCCACCGGTACGGGTTATCCTGCAACCGGAAACCTCTACATCTCTTATTCCACCTCGATATGAAGTAAATTTCAAACCGGTATGTGCCACGTTGTGAACCCTGCTAGCAGTAAGCTTTACTTTACTCATCATGGCACCCTCAGCATTGTTGATAAATCGGATACCCCATCCATAGTTTTGTGTACCATTGGCGGTCCTCACCTCATCTGTCCCGCGATTAAAACCCGGGGTTTCGTAGAACACATCGTAGATATCGAGACCACTGAGTGTAATATTTCCATAATCTCCTGGTTCTGTTGCCGTAACCAAAACACCGCAACGCATGTTGCCCTCCTGTGGATGTTCAGACTTGTAACCATTGGCATGTACACTGATATTTTGTATTTTCACTCCCGAACAATTTTTCAGAAGAATACCATTCATCCACCCGGCGGCATCAATGGTAGCATTTTCTTTGGTTTCATTTTCTTTGTCTCCATAGGGCATCACTACTATTTCATGCCCAATTTGCCCTTTCAATCCTTCCAGTATAAGCGGTTCGTTGAATGGAACACGACTATACAGAAAGAGCGTGTCACCTGCTGTTAAAGTAAGATCAGCGATTTTTGCCAGTTTGCGAAATGGCTCATCTGTGCTTGTACCCATATTTTGATCATCTCCTTCAGCAGGATGAAAATACCAGTTTGCCGCAAAGCTCTGAAGCATTACAACAAGTAAAAGAACCAATAATGTGAAGTGTTTTTGTATCATTTACTATGAGAATTTTTAATACTAATCAGGGATTTACCAGTGTAATTATACTTTCATTGAGATGCTTCCGGAAGTTTTCAATCCGGTGGAACGTGATAAAATTGGAATTGTGCTGATTATCGGCATAATTTTCACCATCGAAAAAGGATGTTCGCGAAAGAAAGATCAAATCACCCCTTTCAAACTGCCAGTCAACATATTGAAAACCGCTTTTATGAATATTATCGTCCTGCAGAACAACCTTGTGCACGGTCCAGTCTCTCAGGTCGGACGATGAAACCAGAGCCAACGTATTGCGTGTTCTTTCCACATTATGACCTTCAAATTCTTCGGGTATCCAGTTGGTAAGGCTCCAGTAGCGATCGGTGCTTTCGTCGTATCGGATAACAAACCGCTTGCACCCTCCCGGAAAACGGATAAAATCATGTTCGGGATTAAAGGACACGGTTTTGGCATCATCTGAAACATGCATGATGGCTGCCATTTCCTCATCCCGGTTGTCGACCCTGAGAATGTTCACCACTTTATCATCGGGCGAAATAACTGCACCGCCTTCGAGCCAAGTGCGGTATTCCATTCCCCATGCGGTGTCCACTGGCATAGAGGTGGTTGAAATCCAGTTTTCTGCCTTCAACAAATCGGCATCCACCGGCGCTGAAAAGACCATTGCTTCAAACCTGCCCCACCCGCCATCACGGCGAGCCATCTCAAAAGGACGATAAATACGTCCGTTATGTTTTACGATTGAAACAGCAGAAGTATGATAACCTTTATCAGGTGTATGGCGCCTGATGAGTCCATTGTTATTATTTGTGGGTTCTGTCCAGGTTTCGCCCATGTCATTGGAGCGGCGTATAACCAAATGACCGTAACGCCCTGTAGTGCCCATGAGGTAAAGGTGGTTTTTATGCCAGAATAATCCAGACCAGAACCCATCCATCTCACTGATTTTTTTCCACGTAAGCCCCTTGTCGTCAGAGCGATAAACATGAATCAAATCCCACTTGCCTCTGAAATGATCGTGCGCAGCAAAGTAAGTACCATCAGGAGCAATAACCAAAGAGGGTGTACCCAGAAAAACGCCCGTAGATGCCGGACTATAAGCTATAATGGCACCGGGTATGTGCGGCGTTTCCAGCATTTGCGCCTTGCAACCAAGGGTGGCAAACCAAATGATGCTTAAAAAAAATCCGGTTCTGAGGAGAGATTTGTTGATCATGCTGTTCATTTTAATGGTAATTAATATTTGATCTTATGAGTCCACTCTGAAAAGTAAATTATCCACAGATTAAACAGATTCACACAGATGCTAAATCCTGATAATCAATGTGTTTAAAAAAAGAAAATGAACACAGATTTGCCGAAAACAAGTTTTCGGAGTGGACTCATCTTATTGTTGTTTGGTTATTTGAAGAGAATACTACTATTACTCGGTGTTTTGAAGTCTGTCCATTTCCACGCTGCGGCTCCAGTGTTCCAGTCGAACCCGTAATTCATCAAATAGTCGTTGGTTTTGTTGGGAAACATCGGTGGTTTCACCGGGATCGTTTTCCAGGTTGTACAAAACAGTTTCTTCTTCTGAGACTTCAGGCATTAACATCCAATGATCGGTATAGGGTTTCACTACTTTCCACGGGCCAAAGCGAAGTGCTGCATTGTGTGAATATTCAGGAACACCACGGTTCCACTGCCAGTAACGGTATTGTGTCAATGCTGCCTGTTTGCCATGCAGCAGTGGTGAAAAATCAGATCCGTCAGGTTCGTGCTCCAGGTCATATTGAAGATTGCATACTTCCATCAATGTGGGAAGCACATCTGTAAAATGAATTACTTCATCTGCTGTGGATGATTCAACGTGTCCTTCCTGCATCCAGATAAAAGGTACACGTATTCCGCCTTCATTCACCATATACTTGGTACCCCGCAACTGATGATTGTATCGCTCCCCTGTCAGCGGATCCGGGCCATTATCGCTGGTAAAGATGACAATGGTATTATCTGTGATCTCCAGTTCATTGAGCACATCCATGAGTTCGCCAATTCCCTTATCCATTTCTTCGATCATGGCATAAATGGTTGCGGTATTCCTGTTGAATCCGTTGTTGAGGTAGCGTTGTATGGTTTCTTCAGGCGCTCCAAGTGGCCGGTGGGGGGCATAATGCGCCAGATGAAGGAAAAAGGGTTTATTTTGATGGCGTTTTACAAATCCGATGGCACGCTCGCTCAGATCGTGGGTAAGGTACTGATCATCCACGGCAATCATCTGGTCCTGCACCCGCAGGTTATAGTCGAAATAATCGGGAACATCGTACCCAAAAAACCCTTCAAACTCATCAAATCCCCGCTGCAGTGGTTCATATCCTTCTCCGTGTCCGGCATGCCATTTACCCACCAAACCCGTAACATAACCATTGGCTTTAAAAATATCTGCCATGGTGGTCAGGTTGCTGTTTATGCGTGAGAACTCAGGAAATTTTTTCATACTCAGGGTTACACAACCTGTGCGGTGTGGATACATTCCTGTCAGTAATGCTGCTCTGGCAGGTGCACATACTGTTGATGCTGAATAGGCCTGGGTGAACCAAACACCCTCTGATTTCATCTCATCCAGATGAGGGGTTTGGGTAATCCCTTCATTTACAGCACCCATATCGCCCAATCCCATATCATCTGCAACGATAAGAATCACATTGGGATGGTCTGCCTTTTCACCAGGTTGTGCTGCCCATCCGGGTAATCCCGGCAATTCGCATAATAGCAGGCATAAAACCCCTGGCATCCATTGTCGCTTCATAATCTACTTCTTTAATTACTCTTTTAAAAATGGAAAGGGAATTCCCATTCCTTTTTATTTTTTCTGATCACAAAGTAAAGGGAGCTTTTTGTGTTTGCGGGCGACAGATTTGCCAGAATAAGGGTTAAATTCATTCACTTTCTTCTGCATGCTGCTCTTTACGGTATTCGGTAGGCGACATACCAAATTCCTGCCTGAAATTTTTGCGGAAATTTTTGATATCGTTGTATCCAACATTTTCAACAATCTCACTCAGGGTAAGATTGGTTTTTTTGAGGTAAAACGCGGCTTTTTTCATTCTGATGGAGCGGATAAAATCGCCGGGGGTCTTTTTGATGAGTTTTTTCATGGTCCGATAGAGGGTTGATGAACTCATTCCCATCTCACGTGCCAAAAACTCATAATCGAACTTGATATTATTGATATTCTTTTCTATGATCTCCACAGAGCGCTTTATGAGTTGCTCATCTACAGGAGTAATCTCTTTGTTCAGGGGTTCAAGATTTACCTTTTTCTTATATTTGGAAGCAAGCATAGTTCTTGTAGCAATCAGTTGCTTTATGCGCTCGATGAGCATTTCGGGTTCAAAGGGCTTAAAGAGATATCCATCGGCGCCTTTTCTGATTCCAACCAGCTTATCCTCACTGGTGTTGCGCGCAGTAAGCAGAATAACCGGAATATGCATGAGCTGTGGATTGTTTTTAATGTTTTTACACAACTCAAAGCCATCAGAGTTGGGCATCATCACATCAGAAACCACAATATCGGGTTTATGCTTCAAGGCCATATCATATCCTGCCTCACCGTCTGGTGCCTGAATGACATCATAATACCCAGACAACAGTTCACCTATATAATTTCTAACATTTTCGTTATCGTCCACCACCAAAACTTTCGACCCCTTGGTTCCTGAATTGGTTGTTTGCTTTTTGTAAGCATTGGGAGAATGATCTTTGGTGACGTATGCCGTTTCCATTTCAGCATTCTCAGCATTCACGATTTCTGATGGGTCAAGATGCTCCTTGCCCTTTTGAAGATGAATGGTGAAAACGGTTTGTTCACCTTCTGTACTTTTAACGGAAACCTCACCATGATGTAATTCAACAAAGCTTTTCACCAAAGCAAGACCAATACCGGCGCCACCATAAAATTTTCTTCCCGTCCCCTGGTAATACTGATCAAAGATGCGGCTGATATCATATCTGCCAATCCCTTTGCCACTGTTGCCCACTTCAATGATGGCATGCTCGTCTGTTTGGTCCAGATTGACCCATACTTTACCTTTTGTTCCGGCATACCTGAAAGCGTTGGATAACAAGTTGTTTAAAATGATCTCCAATTTAAAGGGATCAAAGTAGACGGGCATTGTTCTCGTGCAGATGTTTTTGGTGAATGTATATCCTCTGCTTACAGCCAGGTCATCGAAGGAGTTACATATTCTGGAAAGAAATGCAGATAAATTGGATCTGGATGCCTGCAATTTAAGTTTTCCACTTTCCATCTTTCTGAATTCCAGCAACTGACTCACCAGGTTGAGCAGCAGCCTTATGTTTTGAGAAACAATGCTTAGCCGTGATTTCACAAAAGAAGGAGGAACCTTGTCCAGTTCGGTTTTTTCCAGCTCCTGCACAGGTCCTGAGATCAAGGTAAGTGGTGTACTGAACTCGTGTGAGATATTGGTGAAAAACTGCAGTTTATATTCGTTGAGCGACTTTTCCTGTTCGCGTGCAACCTGCTCAAGGCGGATTTTGTTCTTCAGTTTCTCCTGTCTTATTCCCGTCCAGCTGATGGCATAAACGATCAATAAAATAACAATTACATAAAATACCACGGCGTAGGGGGTTTTCCATGGTGGCGGTAGTATTTTCAGATTGATTACTTTTCCTTCCCTGTTCCATACCCCGCTGCTGTTGGAACTGGCCAAATGCAGTTCGTACTCTCCGGGTTGCAGGTTGGAGAAAGAAATAAACCGCCGGTTTCCGATATACATCCACTCACCTTCCCTGTTTTTGGGAACCAACTTATAGGCATACTGGTTAAATTGAGGGGATTTATAATCCAGTGCCGAAAATTTGATTGAAAACTCTTTCTGCTGATGGTTGAGTCTGAGCTCATCGAGCTGATTAACGGAAACGGGAATGATACCGTTGGGGTTGACTTTTACCAGTTCATTGAGGATACGGATTTCTGTGATGACAACATCAGGTAAGCTAGAGTTGACTTCTATTTCCTGTGGATTGAAAAAAGTAAGATTGAGTTGTCCGCCAAAATAAAGGATACCATTTTTATCTTTATAAACACTGGATTCAAAAAAGTTTATATCTCCAACACCATCGCTTCTGTCATAGTTGACGATTTCATCGTTGTCTTTTTTGATCATTGAGATGCCGGCATTGGTGCTTACCCAAATATTCTGTTCCTCATCAGCCATCACAGCATTGATAAAGTCATCGGCCATACCGTTTGAGATGCCGTATATCTTCAGATTGAAATCACCTGATTCCGTTTCGGTGTATCTGTTTAATCCACAAGGGGTTGCCAACCAAATGGAGTTATCCTGATCAATAAAGGTTGAAAGTATGATCTCACACAGCGGTTGTTCAACCTCACCCAACATGCTTTTCATATTGGTAAAATTAGTATCTGCCGGGTTATACAGGTAGAAACCATGGTAAGTGCTCACCCACATCCTTCCGGATTGATCTTTATCGAGCGAGGTGATTCTGTTGGACTCCAACCCTGTGAACTCACTCTGCCTTCTGGTAAAACGGTGTGCAAAGGAGTATTGTCCGTTTTCCTTCTTATACAAATACAATCCGTACTCTTGTGTGGCAATCCATAGTTCGTCATCATCATGCAATACATCCAGCACTTTTACTTTATCGGGCAACTCCGGACTATTAAAATAATCTGATGCCAATAGAAGTCGATCCTGCTGGGTGGGTTCTTTACTATACACAAACAAATCATTATTTACACCCACCCATATACTGCCATCCGGAGCATGGTTAAATGATCTTACAATTAAACCTGTTTCAGCAGATTTATAAGATGGATCTAATTTCAGAAGAGTCTCCTTACCGCTCTCTGATATTTTAAAAATACCATTGCTTTTTGTTCCCAATAGTAAATTGCCGCGATTATCTTCGGTGATGGCAGAAACAGGTCTGATTTGATTTTGGATGATGAGTTGCTCCTCAAAAGTATGAAAATGATTTCCGGCAGACAATTTTACAACACCTCCCCCATCAGTACCAATCCATATCTCACCCGCTTCATCCTGAAAAATATCCAGAATAACCTGGTAATTTACAGTGGAAACCCTGTAGGTTGGTGGCAAAATATTCACTTCTGTGATTTCGGGGTTTTCCGGATCGAGATAAAACAGTCCGTTACCCCATGTACCAATCCACACATCATCATTGCTATCTTTGAGAATAGAATAGGATTTAAACTGCCCATTTGTATAGTTTTGGGAAAGATACTGATGGTAGCTCATTTCATTGTAATCAAAGCTCACCACACCCATATTCCAACCCACTACCCATATCTTCTCTCTGTTTTCATCCAGTGCCAATCCTGTTATATTGTTTCCTGTACCTTTAAAAAGAAAGTGCTTAAAAATGGTTTCTCCCGGTGGCATATACCATAAACCATAGCTGGTGCCGCACCAGATTGTTCCGTCGGGTGTTTGAAGAATCGAGGTTGCTCTGATGTTGTATAATTTTTGATCAAGCGACCCCGTTTGCCGGTTGTACTGAAAAAGTCCGTTTTCCCATGTTCCCAACCAAATAGTGGATGAATCGGTATCAAAAAATGAGATAACATGGTTTACCGGGAGGGTATCTAAAAGATGAAACTGCTCCATCTCATATTCAATCATATTGACCTGCCCCCCTTTGGTACCAATCCAGATATCGCCTGTTTTATCGGTGTACAATCTTTCAATGGAGGGGTTGCTGAGCGATTGGCCGTTGGAAGAGGGTTTAAAATGAAGAAATTCGTATCCGTCGAAACGGTTCAGTCCACCACGGGTGGCAAACCACATGAAACCTTGTTTGTCTTTGATGATGGAGGTAACCTCATTTTGGGTTAACCCTTTTTCTACTGTATAATGGGTTCGGAGTAAGTCAGCAGGATATTCTGACTGTGCCTTCAAAGGGTTTAAACCATCCGAAAGCACAGCTATGAAAATGTAAATCGTAAATGACAGTATTCTTTTATAAACGATCATTATCAAAGGTAAATAGTATTTAAAGATCGACAGATGCTGCTTTTCACACCATCTTTCATTGTTTTGGTCTTTTCTGCATTTGTTGCAGCGGAGTTAACACAAATTTAATATGTATTTTACGGAAAGGCAAGGTACTTTAAGGTAATCTAACTAATTTAAATCAGATGGTTCTTTTGCACGTATTGCCTCATTATTAAAAAGATCTTCATGTATCATCCAGGTAACCTTGTTCCACTGTTCGCCTTCCAGCCAAAGTGGTTCGCTCATTTTTAACTCCCATGATTGCAGGTCTTCCAACAGGGCATCATGTACCTGAGGCAATTCTGCCGAGAGGTCTTGTGTTTCAGAAAGATTATTCTCCAGGTCATAGAGTCTTGTTCCCAGGTCTTCCACCCTGATGAGCTTGTAATCTCCTTTTCTGGTGGCCGCCATTTTATCCTTTCTGAAAAAAAGTTGATCATGGGGGTCGCCCTGTGCTTCTCCGGTAAGGTAAGGCAGCAGTGATTTACCATCCAGGGTATTTAACATGGTTGTATCCAAATTGGCGGCATGTACGCTGGTGGCAAAAATATCCAGTGCTGAAGTTAATCCGCCGAATTGTTTACCTCCTTCAAAACCATCCGGCCAGCGGATGAAAAAGGGTACTCTGAATCCCCCTTCGTACTTGTTTCCCTTCCACCCTTTCAAAGGGTAATTGGATGATTGATTGTTGTGTGCACCCCCATTGTCACTTAAAAAGAAAATCAGCGTGTTTTCCAGTAAATTTTCCTCTTCCAGTTTTTGGGTGATTTTCCCCACCGAACGGTCGAGTGCCCACATCATAGCAGCATAGGTCTGCCTGGGGTGCCCCTCAAACCTGTTCATATCTTCCTCTGTTGCCTGCATGGGTGTGTGGGGCGCATTGGGCGACCAATAGACAAAAAAAGGATAATCCTTGTTCTGATCAATGTAATCCACAAGTTCATTGCCTAAAACATCGGTGAGATATCCATCGAAACTGGTGAAAGTATCGTTTTGACGTATGGATCTGATATTGCCCGGCTGATCGTCGTGTTCATTGAAAAAATATCTTCTCGAACCCGATAAAAATCCCCAGTAATAATCAAATCCCCGTTGGTTGGGACGATTTTCATGCTCGTGTCCAAGGTGCCATTTTCCGAATGCAGCTGTTTTGTATCCTGCCAACTGCATGGCATCTCCCAGGGTGATCTCAGTGGTATCCAATCCACTGAAAACAGCAGG
>CAZPVB010000032.1:0-4638 GCA_964589855.1 uncultured Bacteroidales bacterium | reverse complement strand
CCTTGATGGAAAATTATTGAAAAGTGGATTTAATAACGACTTTTATCAGAAATAATTCGGTTTGTTGCTGCTTTAAAAATACAAAATATTACCGGCTCGATGGGTTGTTTTCTATCCTTTGAATTTCCGCTTCCATCTCTTTTACCAGTTCGGGAAACTGATCAGCAATGTTTTCCTGTTCTGCAATATCTGCAGAAAGGTCAAACAGCTGTGGAAAGGTCTCTGCGCCCGACTCAATATTTTTTGTTCCTTCTATCCAGGCGGCAACATCAACATTATTTACAGGGCGTATGTACTTATACTGTTCCTTACGCAGTGTTTTTACAAAGGACTCTTTCATCAGATAGGTACGTCCGGTTTCAGATGTACCCAACCATGCATCCATCAGGTTTTTGCTGTCGGGGGCTTCATTTTCGGAGAGCGAATGACCAAGAAAACCGGCAACAGATGCATAGAGATCAACCTGACTAATGAGCGCATCACTCACACCTGGTTGAATGGTTCCGGGCCAGTAAACAATGGTGGGAACCCTCGATCCTGCTTCAAAGGCACTGTATTTTCCACCTCTCAGGGGCCCGGCAGGTCGATGTCCGTGGGCAGGTAAAAGCTCGGCAGATCGATCATCATAACCATCATTCATCACCGGTCCGTTGTCGCTGGAAAAGATGATCATGGTATTTTCTGCCAATCCCTGCTCTTCAAGATATTTCACCAATTGGCCGGTGGTCCAATCCATTTGTACAGTTACATCCCCATAGGGTCCTAATTCAGTTGTTCCCTGGAAACGGTAATCGGGCAGCCTGGGCACATGTATATCATGGTAGGAGAAAAACAAAAAGAAGGGATCTTCCTTGTTTTCGCTTATGAATTCACGTGCCTGTCTGAGCATCTGATGGGGAATGAGCTCATCTGTCCAGCGAGCAGCCTGTCCACCCGACATCCAACCAATACGGCTCACACCATTAACGATGGTACCGGAATGCTGCGGATCGGCAGCATACCTGAGCAGTTCAGGATTTTCAGTTCCGGTAGGATCATTTCCAATCTTTTGGGTATAATTCACTTCAATGGGATCGTGTGGATCAAGCCCCAAAACATCGTGATTTTCAACGATAACACACGGAACCCTGTCGCCTGTGGCGGGTATGAGCCAGGAATAATCAAATCCCCGTTCCAGCGGACCGGGTGTAATCTTTTCGTTCCAGTCAACATCACCATCTCCCAGTCCCAGGTGCCATTTGCCTATCACTGCTGTTTTATACCCGTTTTGCTGCAACATGCCCGGCAAGGTGGGCGTGTTTTCATCAATGAGCATGGGAGCATCTCCGTCTTGTATGGCAGCGCCTGAACGGAAGGCATAACTTCCGGTAAGCAAACTGTACCTCGATGGCGTACAGGTTGCTGCAGTGGCATGCGCATCTGTAAATAACAGACCATTTTCTGCCATCTTGTCAATGTATGGAGTGGGGATTTTGGTAGCCCCGTAAGCGCCCAGATCGCCATAACCAAGATCATCGTTGTAAATCACAATGATGTTGGGTTTGGGGTTGTTTTCTGTTTCCTGCGCCTGACTGCAAGAGCCCATCAAAAGGGGCAGCGTCATGGTTCCAATAACCATACGGTTGATTTTCATAGTTTTTTTATTTATATAGTATGTTGTTCAGAATAAAATATCGTGGTAACAAAATGTATCGTAACCTTGTAAAACAAAGCGACTGAAATTTGATTGCTGCTACTGTTTCTGATAAACCCTTACATAATCCACTTCATAAAAGAGCGGAAAATCTGTTTGCGACGGATCGCCACCGTTGGATCCCAGCGCCAGATTGAGCAGGATGTAGTGGGGTTGTCTGAAGGGATTGAAACCATCATCTTGTGTGGCTCTTTCAACCTCAATTTCATTGAGCAAAACATCATTAAGATAAAGTCTGATATAATCCTCTGTCCAGTCCATTTTCCAGACGTGGAAGCGTTGTTGCCAGTCGGGCATATCATCCAGCAGTTGCTCAAGTGGGGTATGCGATGAGTCCCATATGGGTTCGTATCTTTTTTCCCCGCCCCAGGCAGCGTTGGCCAAAATGGTCGACTGCCCCTGGTAGCGGTAAAATTCCATGATATCGATTTCACCATTGTGGGGCCAGGGGCGTTCAACACCCAGGGTCCAGATGGCAGGCCAGGAACCCATGCAGGTATCCAGGCGGGCTCTCACTTCCATTACTCCATACTGAAAAGAGAACTTACCACGGGTATTGATGCTGGATGATGAATATTCAGCATATTCGCGTGAAAGCTTCCAGTTATCACTATTGGCATCGTATTGGGGATTGCGAATTTTTTCACGCTTGCCTTCAATCACCAGTAAATGATCTTCAACAGAAGCATTGTCTGGCTGGTACCATTGTAATTCGTTGTTGCGCACAAATCCTTTTTCATGACTCCAGAAGGCGGGATCAGGTACACCTGCATCTTCAAACTCTTCCTGCCAAACCATTTTATAACCCTCAGGAACATTAGCCGGCAGGGTATCGGGGTGATAAGGACTTGTTTCATCTATACCCTTTGCATGGGTTACATGAGGCATAAATGCCAGAACCACCCAAAATGTAAATAATTGAATCAATCTCTTTTTTATCATCTTTTTATTTTTTGGTTCATTTTTCAAACTCAGTAATTCAGGCTATCATTGAAAAATAAATATCATCTGTTAATGATTTTTTTCTCTTTGATATTGAGCGTTTTGCGTTTTATGTTTCTAAGTTGCCCTTTCAGGGCGCCGGAGAGCATCGTTTGCAATTACCCAGGGCGTTGCCGCTGGGTTGAATTAATTTGCCCTTTCAGGGCGATCCACTTCCAGCGTCAATAATCATCCTCGTGTACTTTGACATGCTCAGTAGAACTGTGTCAATAATATTGTCATGGTTCGGTTCCATCTTCCATTAATTAATTAATCAATCAATATTATTCTATTACCGGTTCAATACGATACGTAAAGGAATAATCCTGATTGTCTATCCTGTAATCTTCGAGGGGGTAGGCCTCCATACCCCAGCTGGTGGTTCCTCCCACTCCCATTTGCTCCAGATCAATATTAAGATACACATAGGGTTTGCGAACCAGCTGAAATGAATAATCGCTGTGCTGAATATTCTGACGGGCATAATGAGAGGTTCCAAAGCCCAAAGGCATTTCTCCTGTAATCCGGATACCTGCACCAGCATCATTTTGCAGGGTCACCCATCTTACCTCGGTTGAATATCCATTTTCCTGAGGCTTGGAGTATTCAATCCATTTATCTTCCACAGTGGATGTCCATATGCCGGGTTTTTCCACATTTCTATCCTGATAAGTGGGAAAGGGACCGGGGCCATACCATGAAATAAGATCAAATTCATTACCCAGCTTCATACGGGTACCTCTGCGCGGTATCATGGGCAGTTGCTTTTGCGCTGCTGTATAATTATTTTCCACATCTATCACCCCATTTCCATAAAAAGTGTACACCATTGCATATTGTGCATCCACAACGGGAAGCGTACCCAGGGCAGTTATTTTTACAGCATTATCAAAAGTTTGTATATCAAAGCTATCCACTTTCCAATAATCTGCTTCTTCCCAGATATTGATTTGCGGAATATTGGGGTTATTGTTTTTTACAGCACCACGATCGTTATCGGTGGGCACCCGCCAGAAATCGGGATGGGGTCCTTGTTGAATAACCAGCTCATCACCGATATAATATTTTTCCAATCTGCCGGTAATCTTGTCCAGAATGGCAGAAAACCCATCACCCCAAACATATACTTCACGTCCACTCTCTCTCCACTCAGGCGCTGATGGGGTTGACACAACAGTGAGGGGGGATTCGGCATTTTTTGTAAGATAGAAATGATCCCATGCCAGTTCATGCCCCTGATCAATAAACGGGGTGGATTCTTTCTGGCGGAAACTGAAAACCACTGCATATTCCTTAGTGGTGTCAAAAGTAAATTCTTCGGTGTTGATCTGGTAGATAGCAGACTCTCTGGCAGAAATATCAAGATCGTCTATATTGCCTTTGAGCACTTCTTTTCCATTTTCAAGCACCTGCCAGTGACCGGTAACCTGGTCTTCTGCATTGCTGAAATCAAACCAGTTGGTAATCTTAAATTCCATGTTTTCCAGATCCGATTCCTCTACATGGATGTTGCGGTGAAAGTATTTGATGGCATGTAGCCCGGGATGGGGTGTCCAGTCAGCTGCCAACAAACCATTCATACAGAAATTGCCATCATGATGGATTCCACGGCTGTTTTCCCACCATCCGCCATAAGCAAAAAAATGCTCATCGGTAGTTGTTTTACTGTAGTTTTCAGGTACAGGCTGCTTCAACCCCTGATCCATCCAATCCCATACAAACGCACCCTGGAAATTATTGTCTGCGTAGATCAAATCCCAATACTCTTTAAGGTTTCCACTGCTGTTACCCATGGCGTGGGCATATTCGCACAACACATAGGGCATGTGAGCATATTCGTCAATAATATTCTCACATTGTTCTGGTGTGGCATACATGCGGGAGTACACATCGGCGTGGTTAAATCCGGTCCAGTTGGTGGTACCTTCATATAAAAAGGGTCGTGAGGGGTCGGTTTGACTTAC
>CAZPVB010000031.1:0-26663 GCA_964589855.1 uncultured Bacteroidales bacterium | reverse complement strand
AAGCGGTTACAAAAAACCCTTTGGACGGTCGGAGACAGACCCTCGAAGTGGTTACACTTGTCGGTTAGTAAGCAATAACAGAATTCTATATTTTAGTTTTTTCAAATGCACTCATAAAAAAATCCATCCTGCTTTCTGGCAGGATGGATTTTTTTTCAAAACCTTTATGCAGGTTTTTTGAGAAAGAATATTCTTAAAGTTTATTCATCATCATCATTTTCACCGGTATCCACATTTACCAGTTCAAATTGTGGGGGATTACCGGCAGCCGTGCAAATATATTCAGCAGTAGGATTACGGCGTACCCAGTTATCGGCAAATGTCTGGAAAGAAACAAAATAATGCACTTCAATGCCCTCAACCTCAGGTTGGGCATTGGGGTATTTATGCTGCAACAGTTGTGGGATACCTTCCTCAACAATTCTGCGCAACATCTCTTCCCTGGCGGCTTCATCGCCCTGATTATCATAAATTGCACCCAGTTCCGGATCGGCATAAGATCCATCTTCCAGTTCGTCTAATCTCCGGGAGAGCAATCTTACATCAAAATTGTTATAAAAAGCACTGGCGCCATAATAATAGGCAAAATCACTATAGGGTAACTCCTGCTGACCAATAGGATCAATCTCTACCAGGTACATGTAATCATCAGAGCGCATGGTGAAAGTAACGGTAGGATCAAAGGCCCAACCAAACTCGCCGAAAATATATTGCTCTGATCTTTCTTCCATATATGGTTCTTTGTGCCATTGTGTTCCGTCAAAGTTGTATTTATCAATTCTTTCCACAGTTGATTCCCCATCGTAATAATTGTATTTGAGTACCTGTTCTGCATTTACCGGGGCATAAGCAAATTCGGCACTCAGAAAAGAGGGAAGATACATTTCGGGTGGGTTTTCCTCATTGAAACTTTGAAAGTTGGCCACATAGCCCGACCATTTCGCGTAATCTTCCTCCGTAAGTTCATAACCTACATAGGGAATATCCTCCTCTGTTTCTGTCCAAACCCATGTTGATACGATCAACTCATATTTATCGAGGTTTATAATCGTTTCGCTTCCGGTATCAAAGCGGTATATTACGGAGATGGTTTCGCCTTCCTGTGCATTGGGGAATTTTTTCCGCAGAAATGCCGGCAATAAACTTTGTGGATTGCTTTGTTGGGAAAAGGCATCAGCTCCGGCAATATTATTATGCTCGTCATCGGTAAGTTCGTAGCCAAAACCTGCATCCCACCAGTTGGGTTCGAGCAGATAATGATTAAAAGTCACCATTGCATTACTTCCCTGGCGCAGCGTCACAAATCTTACACCCAAAACGTCGGGTATATGGTCTTTGGAGGAGATGGTGTCATTAAAAGCATTATAATCTTCAACAAAACCATCGAACCTGTCGTAATCACTTTCCTGCAACGTATATTGAATGGCTTCACTGTAAGGTTGCCTTTCCTTGTCCATGGTTTCATAAAGTTCTTCATTGGGATCGCATGAAATAAAAAGCAACATCCCCATGAAAAAGATCCGGAATAAGTTTTTCTTATTGTAGTTCATATCTTTTGGTTAAAAATTATTATCAAAATCATTAAAACTTCACTCTGAGTGATGTGGTCCAGGTACGACCCCACCCGTAATAGACAATGGCGGTATCATAATTAAAACTGGTACCATCGGTTGCATCTCTGATCGCTTCTGTATTAAAAAGATTATTGATGTTGGAGACAAGGGTGGCATCCAAACCTGCAATTTTAAATCTGTAACGCAAATTAAGATCAAAAAGTTGATAAGAAGGCATTTGCCATGAATTCACTCCTTTGTTGTCGATATCTCCGCGATCTTCAACATTAAAGTTTGCATACAATCTGTCGAAATAATTGGCATCAAAACTAATTCTGAGATTATCAATTACTTCATACCCTATGCCAAAGGCAGCAGTTGTCTGGGCAGAGTTACCAACACGTATTCCACCGGCATAAACCGATATAGAATCGATAAATTCCTGATTTTCGTCATACACTTCGGCCAAAAGGTCGTCCTGCCAAATCCAGTCACCATATGAAAACATTCCCGTGATCTGTAATTTATCAGTAGGGCGGAGGGTGAAATCTATTTCCAGTCCCTGATGCAAGGCATCCAAACCGGTAATGTTTGCGATGGTTCCCTGTCCGAGGTTTCTTACCAGTGCTTTATCCAACCATTCTGTGCGATAGAGAATAACATTTGCTGCGAGTAAAGAGCTACGCAGACCGTACCCGACTTCAGTGGAGAAAACCCTTTCATTGGCAACTCCAGGATTGGTTACATTGCTAAATCCAACAAATGCAAATCTGAAAAAGGGTGCTCTTGTAAAATAACCAATATTGGCAAATACATTATGAAACTCGTTAATATTATAATTAGCCCCACCCTTTAAACTCCAGGCATTGAAATTTACCCAATCACTTTGTTGCTGAGGATCATCGTTTTCATGGAGAAAATAATCAGTTCGTCTGTAATTATTTTGAGAAGCTGTGGCCGAAACAAAAGCGGAATAATTGTCTGTAACGTATTCGGCCTGTGTAAACAGACCAGCCCAGGTGACTTCGCCCACATCATTATATCCCACTTTGTCTCCTACACCCAGTCTGGCAAAAGGTACCCTGTTAATATTTCTGGAAATAACCGTGTCTGTTCCCCTACTTACATCTTCGTAATGTGATCCACCAAGAAGATCTGTAATTTGTTGATAGTGATACCCTTTATAATACCTTAAGTCTAATCCGCCTGTAAATCTCAGGTTACTAACTTCCTGCTGAAATGTGGATAACATTCCATACCAGTCGTGTTCATTTACTGAGTTTGCCAAAATGGCTTTTGATCCTGTTGAAGAAAGAGCATTTTCCTGCACAACTGCATCAAAATCAAGATATCCTGTAGGTGTAAGTTTGGTTGATTCGGTGGGTAAGCCTGTAAACCGGTCGTATTGCAACCAGGCATTTTCTTCACCCAGAACCCGTCGTCCACCTCCGGAGGAAATAGATGCATAGACTGCCGTTGAGAGTGTGGTAGTTGGAGTAACAGACCAGAAGTGATTAAGAGACAATTGGGGTTTATGATATTCATTATAGGAGGAGTTGAATTTTTCTCCTTCCAAAATACCGATGGAAGGATTGTATCTGATGCCTCTTGGATGATCACGATAGGTTTGAATAAGCTGCCTGGGCCATCTTTGGTTGTGCCATTGGGGAGCACCAAAAGCGGTAAAACTTAAAACATGCTTATCATTTACTTCTTTGGAAACATTCAGAAAGTAGGACCATCCATCAAACTCGGTTCCATCTACAAATCCTTGTCCGGTGGTTCTTCCGCCCAAAGCAGTTATCGCCCACCCGTTTTCCATTTTACCAGTAGAAAGTGATATAGAGCGGCGTTCATATCCGTCATGTCCAAAACCATAAAACACAGTACCACCGCGTTTTGCCTGGGTGGTCTGGGTAACGATGTTGATAGTACCCCCAACCGAGCTGATGGCCAAGCGTGAAGCACCCAATCCTCTTTGCACCTGCATGGTTTGGGTTACATCCGACAGACCGGCCCAGTTAGACCAGTAAACCCTACCGTTTTCCATATCGTTTACAGGCACACCATTGATCAATACCCCAATATTGTTGGAGTCGAAACCTCGCATATTAATTCTTCCATCGCCATATCCACCACCGTCTTTGGTGGCATAAACACTGGGTGTTGATTTGAGAATCTCGGGGAATTCCTGTGAACCGAGGCGTTCAGTAATAACTTCTGCACTGATCGTGGAAATGGCCACCGGGGTCTCCCGGTCACGGGCAATAGATGATACTGCTACCACAAATTCTTCCAGAATTTCCACTTCGCTTTCTAATGCTACGTTTATTACATTACTACTTCCATCAACAGATACTTCGCGGGTTTGCATTCCAACGAATGTAAAAACCAGATCGGATCCTACTTCTGCATTGATCTCATAGTATCCGTTAATGTCGGTAACGGTTCCTGTTGTGGTACCCTTTATTTGCACGTTTACGCCAGGAATCGTTTCATCGGTATCCTGTTCTGTGACAGTACCAGTTATTTCTATTCGCTGCGCCAACGCGCTTTGCGAAAAAAGCAGGTTTAGTGCCAAAAAAGTCACCAACCATAAACTCAGTTTAAAGGTCATACTTCTTAAAAATTTAGTGTGTTTAATTTACAAGATGGTTTTTCATGTTTAAATTCAATCACTTCTCCTATATATCTGGTTGATCATAATTTAGATAAATTCAAAAGAAAAAAATCAAGAGAATCTCTGCGAAATTATAATTAAAAAAAGAATTTAGGAAGAAAAACAGGCGATTTCCTGAGGTATAAGACAGGGAGTATTGAAAATCAACAAGCTGCGTCAAATGAAAACCCCTGCAGGAGTGATATTATACTCCGGCAGGGGTTTTTTACAATCAAATAAGTGTTTTCTTGCTGACACTAGTTCGTATCTTCAACCACTTTTTTAGAATTCACAACAATCTCCTCACTTTCAGCATCATAGTCGATGTATATCTCATCACCTTCTTCTATCTTGGATTTGATGATCTCCTCAGCCAGAGGGTCTTCAAGATATTTCTGTATAGAGCGTTTCAGAGGTCGTGCACCGTATGCAGAATCCCATCCTTTATCGGCGATGTATTCTTTGGCATTATCGGTAAGAATAACTTTATATCCAAGCAAGTTAATGCGCTCATAAAGCTTTTGTAATTCGATATCAATAATTTTGAAAATTGATTCTTTTTCGAGGTTATCAAATATCACAACATCATCAACTCTGTTTAAAAACTCTGGCGCAAAAGATTTTTTAAGTGCATTTTCAATCACACTTTGTGCATATTCTTTGCCTTTTGATTTTTTGGCGCTGGTATTGAAACCAACACCCATTCCAAAGTCTTTTAACTGACGCGAGCCAATGTTGGAAGTCATGATAATAATGGTATTTTTAAAGTCAATTTTTCTTCCCAGGCTATCAGTCAGTTGTCCATCGTCTAACATTTGCAGTAAAAGGTGGAAAACGTCGGGGTGTGCCTTTTCGATTTCATCCAAAAGAATGACTGAATAAGGTTTGCGTCTTACTTTTTCGGTTAACTGACCGCCCTCTTCATATCCAACATATCCGGGAGGAGCACCAATCAAACGACTGACAGCAAATTTCTCCATGTATTCACTCATATCAATTCTGATAATGGCATCATCAGAATCAAACAAATGCCTGGATAAAACTTTTGCCAGGTGTGTTTTTCCTACTCCTGTAGGTCCAAGGAATATAAAAGAACCTATTGGTTTTGCAGGATCTTTAAGACCTGCCCGGTTGCGTCGTATCGATTTTACCACTTTTTTAATGGCATCATTCTGTCCGATAACACTTAATTCAAGATCGTCTTCCATACTGATCAGGCGTTGACTTTCGTTGAGAGCGATTCTTTGCACAGGCACGCCTGTCATCATAGAAACCACCTCCGAAACATTCTGTTCGGTAACAATTTCGCGATGGAGTTGCGATTCTTCTTCCCAGGCTCTTTTTTCTCTTTCGAGAAGGTCCATCAATTCACGCTCCTGATCTCTGAATTTGGCTGCCTGCTCATATTTTTGACTTTTGATTGCTTTGGTTTTTTCTTCTCTCACCACATCAATACGGTTTTCTATACTGATGATGTTTTCAGGAACCTTGATGTTGGTAATATGCACTCTTGATCCTGCTTCGTCCATCGCATCTATTGCCTTATCAGGAAGACAACGGTCGCTGATATATCTGTTGGTGAGTGCCACACAGGATTTTATTGCTTCGGGTGAATAAGTAACCAGGTGATGGTCTTCGTACTTTTTCTTAATGTTGTTAAGGATCTCAAAGGTTTCCTCGGATGTTGTAGGATCTATAATCACCTTCTGAAACCTTCTTTCAAGCGCACCATCTTTTTCGATGTGCTGGCGGTATTCGTCGAGTGTGGTAGCACCAATACATTGTATTTCACCGCGTGCAAGTGCGGGTTTAAACATATTGGAGGCATCAAGAGATCCACTGGCACCACCAGCACCCACTATGGTGTGTATCTCGTCTATAAAAAGGATAACATCGGGCGTTTTTTCCAGTTCATTGAGTAAAGCTTTCATTCTTTCCTCGAACTGTCCGCGATATTTGGTACCCGCCACAAGCGAAGCAATATCGAGTGTAACTATTCTTTTGTTGAACAATGCCCGGGATACTTTTCGCTGAACAATTCTCAGGGCAAGTCCTTCGGCGATAGCTGACTTACCAACACCGGGTTCACCAATCAGAATCGGATTGTTTTTCTTGCGTCTTGATAAAATTTGCGCAATTCTTTCCAGTTCTTTTTCCCGTCCTACCACAGGGTCTAAGCGGTCTTCTTCGGCCGCTTTGGTAAGATCACGTCCAAAATTATCGAGCACCGGTGTTTTTGATTTATCAGAATACTTTTTAAAACCGCCGCCACCAAAGCCACCTGATCCTCCTCCTTCAGAGGTTTCATCGTCGTCAGAGCTTTGCGAAAGATCACTTTTAGGATCAAAACTTTTGTAGGATGGCGTATCGCTATCCGTTTTGAGTTGAATGATCTCTTCTTTTATTCCTTCATAAACAACTCCTTGCTGATGCAAGAGTCGGGTGGCAAGATTTTCTTTGTCTTTTAAAATGGAAAGTAGCAAGTGTTCTGTTCCAATAATTTCGCTATTAAACACTTTTGCCTCCAGATAGGTAATTTTCAATACTCTTTCTGCCTGCTTAACAAGGGGAATATTCTCAACACTGCGACTTTTTTTGGAATCGGTGCGGATTGTTCTTTCAATGTTTGATTTGATTTTGTGCAGATCTACACCCAGATTCATCAGAATCTGAATGGCAAGACCTTCACCTTCACGGATAATGCCAAGTAACAGGTGTTCAATACCAATATAGTCGTTTCCGTTTCGCACGGCTTCTTCGCGACTGTATGTAATCACATCCTTTACTCTGGGAGAAAATTTCGCTTCCATATTTGTTTTGCGATATAAAAATTAAAAAAAATAGTACGTTATCAAAGTTATATACAATATTGATTAAACAAGGTATAAAACGCATTAAATTTATTCACAATTGTATAAAAAAAACAATTTTTACACGATCATGTTCGAAACAGTTATTTATCATCTGTGATGAACTGAATAAAGCATTTTATCCTTGAGAAAACTTATTAACAATAAAAATGCCAATTTGTTAGTAAATTAGCAAACGGAGGGTAAAGAAAGGTATTTTTTTCCACAAAAAAAACGTAATTTCGTTGTTTGCAAAAAAATAAAAACTATATCCATAAATTGCTAAAAATCAAGTATGTCAGACGAAAAGATAACGAAAGTCAACATTGAGGATCAAATGAAAAGTGCCTACATCGATTACGCGATGTCGGTAATTGTGTCGCGTGCTTTGCCCGATGTAAGGGATGGATTGAAGCCTGTGCACAGAAGAGTGCTTTTTGGTATGTCGGAATTAGGGATTTTGAGCAACCGCCCTTATAAAAAATCTGCGAGAATAGTGGGGGAGGTGCTTGGTAAGTATCACCCTCATGGCGACAGTTCTGTATATGATGCTATGGTGCGCATGGCACAAACCTGGTCATTAAGATATCCGTTGGTAGACGGACAGGGTAATTTTGGTAGTGTCGACGGAGATAGTCCGGCGGCAATGAGGTACACCGAAGCACGCCTGCAAAAGATCGCTGAGGAATTACTGCTCGATCTGAACAAGGAAACCGTTGATTTTCAGCTTAATTTTGATGACACCCTTGAAGAGCCATCAGTTTTACCTGCCAAAGTGCCCAACCTGCTAATTAATGGAGCAAGCGGTATAGCAGTGGGTATGGCAACCAACATGCCGCCGCATAATCTGAGTGAAGTAATAGACGGAGTTATACATTATATTGACAACAACGATATTGAAATAGAGGAACTCATGGAGTACATAAAAGCTCCTGATTTTCCTACCGGAGGAATCATATACGGACATGAAGGTGTTAAGGAAGCTTATCGCACCGGAAAAGGGCGGATCGTTGTGAGGGGAGAAGCAACTTTTGAAGGGGAAGACACTGGTAAACAAAGCATCATCGTTACATCTATACCTTATCAGGTAAACAAGGCTGAGATGATCAAGAAAACAGCAGACCTTGTTAATGATAAAAAGATTGAAGGAATAACTGATATAAGAGATGAGTCTGACAGAAACGGATTGAGAATTGTTTATGAACTCAGAAGAGATGCCGTGCCAAATGTTGTATTGAATCTGTTGTATCAGCATACCGGTTTACAAACGGCCTTTAATGTAAATAATATTGCATTGGTAAAGGGTCGACCAGCACTACTCAACCTGAAAGATCTGATTAAACATTATGTTGATCATCGCCATGAGGTAGTAACACGACGGACAGAATTTGAACTGAGAGAAGCTGAAAAAAGAGCACATATTCTGGAAGGATTGATCATTGCATTGGATAATATTGATGCCGTGATCGAACTGATCAAAAAAAGCAAGAATCCTGAGGAGGCAAGAAATGGACTTATTGACAGTTTTAGTCTGTCAGAAGTGCAGGCAAGAGCAATTTTATCGATGCAATTGCAAAGACTTACCGGGCTGGAAATTGAAAAGATCAAAGATGAATACAATGAATTGCTCAAAACCATAGAACATCTCAAATCCATATTGGAAAGTGTTGAGCTAAGAATGCAGATCATTAAAGATGAGCTTGCTGAGATCAAAGAAAAGTATGGAGATGAATCCAGATCAAAAATCGAATATACCGCTAATGATTTCAGGGTTGAAGATACCATACCGGATGAAGATATGGTTATTACCATTTCGCACATGGGATATATTAAAAGAACTCCGCTGGTAGATTTTCGCACACAAAGCAGGGGAGGGATGGGATCTAAAGGATCGGTGACCCGGGAAGAGGATTTTGTTGAATATCTTTTCCATGCTACAAACCACAATTATCTTATGTTTTTTACCGAGCAGGGCAAATGCTTCTGGAAAAGAGTGTTTGAGATTCCGGAAGGATCAAAAAATACCAAAGGAAGACCCATTCAGAACCTGATCAATATAACCGTGGATGATAAGATCAAAGCATTTATAAAGGTAAAAGATCTTACCGATCAGCAATACATTGAGAATAATTTCATCATTTTTGGTACGAAAAAAGGAATCATCAAAAAAACAACGCTTGAATCCTATTCGCGCCCTCGTGCTAATGGTATCAATGCTATTACCATACGTGAAGATGATGAACTTTTGGCAGCCAACCTGACCAGTGGAAATACTGAAATACTCATTGCCGCTAAAAACGGAAAAGCCATTCGTTTTCATGAAAGTTCTATCAGACCCTCGGGAAGAAATGCATCCGGAGTAAAAGGCATTACCCTCAACGATGATAAAGATGAAGTGGTGAGCATGGTTTGTGTGGATGATCCGGAAAGTTCATTGCTTGTAGTTTCAGAAAAAGGTTTTGGAAAAAGATCATTCCTCAACGAGTATCGAATCACCAACAGAGGAGGAAAAGGGGTGAAAACCATGAACGTAACCGAAAAGACCGGTAGCTTGATCGCCATGGTGAATGTGGCTGATTCAGATGATTTGATGATCATCAATAAGTCGGGCATAACCATCCGGTTATCAGTTGAAAGTTTGAGAAACATGGGAAGAGCCACCCAGGGCGTAAAACTTATCAACCTGAAAAACTCTGATAAAATTGCTGCTGTTGCTAAAATTCAGGAAAAATCAGAGGATGTAACGGATGAAGAAATTCCTGATCAACCCGAATAGATGATCAATTTTATAGTTTGGCAATATTATTGTAAACTTGATGTTATTGTTAAAATGTTTCGCACTAAAATTGATAATCAACCTAATAAGTTAATTAAAAATCAAAAATCACACTATGATGAAAAAAATCGCAATTATTGCTCTAACATTTTTGTTTTTTGTAAATATTACGGAGGCACAAAAAAGAGAAGTTAGAAAAGCAAACAGGAATTTGAATAAAGCAAATTTCGAGGAGGCTTTAACGCATATAAATAATGCGTTGGAAGATGAATCTACCCAAAAGGAATCAGATACGTGGGTATTGTATACCAAAATATTGATGGAAATATCTGCTTCTGAAGACGAATCAGTTAGAAACCTTGTTGAAGACCCTCTCGATAAAGCTTATGATGCTATTCAAAAAGCAGAAGAGCTAGACGAGGAAAATAAAAACATGCTCGAAATTCAACAAACGTTGCTGGTTTTATCTGAGTATTTTTTTAATGCAGCTGCTGTTGAATATAACGAAGAAAATTTTGACAAAGCCAGTCAATTATTTTTTAAATCCTACAAGGTAAGTGAATCCTTTGAATCCATTGATACTTCTACTTTGTATAATGCCGGACTTTCCGCAGAAATGGCAGGAAATATTGATGATGCCTATGAATATTATGTGGAAACGGAAGAATATGATTATGATCAACCTTTTCTTTATAGTTCGCTTGCTAACATTAGTGCTCAAAAAGAAAATATGGAAGAAGCCACTGAGTGGATCAAAAAAGGGAGGGAACGATATCCTGAAAACCTAGACCTGATCTTTTCTGAAGCCAATATTTATTTAACTACCGGGAATATACCCGAAGCGGAGCGGGTTCTTGAAATTGCCATTG
The DNA here is from genome assembly GCA_964589855.1 of uncultured Bacteroidales bacterium. Taxonomy (GTDB): domain Bacteria; phylum Bacteroidota; class Bacteroidia; order Bacteroidales; family UBA7960; genus SKVR01. The sequence continues at coordinate 15,957 of CAZPVB010000031.1, read as the reverse complement.
AAAGAGATCCTGAGAATCCGAATTTGCATTATGCCTTCGCTGTAAACTACGATCAGATGTCGAGAGATACCCTTTTTTCAAAAGAGGAAAGGCAGTTTGCTTACCAGGAAGCTATTAAATCCTATGAAAAAGCCATTGAACTGAAGCCAGATTATTTCGATGCTATTTATAACCTGGGTGCTCTGCATTTTAATGAGGGGATTGCATTATACGTTGAAGCTGAAGAAATTCTCCGGGAAGATATGGATTTTGAAGCTTATGAAGAAAAGGAAAAAGAAGTACTGGAACTTTGGCTGGAAGCACAACCTTATTTGGAACAGGCATTTGAAATGATCGATGAAGATGATCCTAACTATGAAGTAGTTTTAAGATCGCTCAGAGAACTCTACATGCGAACCAAACAGGAAGAAAAGGTGGAAGAGGTAAATGCTTTATGGGAAGAAAAATTTGGTAGCATAGAAGAGGAAGAGTAAAAAGATCGGGTAGAGTTAGTAAAGCTATAGCATTATCCAATTCAAACAACAGGAAGGGTGGAAAGAAATTTTCACCCTTTCTTTAAGACTTTTCTATTTAACATAATATAAATTATAGGACAATTATGGAAATCGATTTTGGTGTATTCCGGTCTATGAAAAAGTATTTATCCACAGATTGTTCACACAGATTTTCGGAAACTTTAGCCATAGATTGACATGGATTGTTTTCAAAGAAACGAAGCAAATTGTTTTGAAAGAAATGAAGTGAATTGAAGTAAGAAACCGTAAAACGACTAAACCTAAATCTAATCTACAGCATAAAAAAACTCCGGCATAAAAGCATGCCGGAGTTTTTTTATTGATAATAATATTTTTTTATAGTGTGTAATACTTAATTCACCTCAGCCACTTCTTCAGTATTTTCCATGATTTCGAAACTTGTCATTTCCACAAAAGTGAAAATATCGGGTTCAATACCTTTTTCTTCGAGTTTTTCAATGGCTTCTTGTGTAGAGGCGCAATCATCCTCGTTTACTTCAGCAGTTGCATGATCGTGGTCATGATCTGCATGATCGTGATCAGGGTCTGCATGATCGTGATCGTGCGTATGGTTTTCTTCGGGCATGATCACTTCTGTTTTCAGGATACCGTTAACCTTTACTACTTTGCCTTCAAAATCCTGATTGATCTGACTTTGAAAATCCTCCAGCATTACCAAAATGCTGTAATCCTGATCTGATGTTTGATTTACACGCATTTTATCCCCGCTATGGCGACAAACATGCCCTATTGTACCTTCAAAACTTACTTCGGTACCTTCATAACCGAGAGGTTCACTTACAAGTTCTGATATTTCTCTTGTTTGAGTTTGATCTGATGAATTTTGACCTACCTGTCCGCAGGAGCTCATAACCACGATGATCACAGTAATAGCAAAAATGTTTTTCAGCATAATTCTTTAGGGTTTAATGGTTTTAAAGTATCTGTTTGTTTTAAAAATCAAAAACAAACACTTTGTTGTTAATTGATTAAGAATGACTTACAAAAGTAATAAAAAAGATTTGATTCTTATCAGAATGGATAAGTGTTTTTTAGGATCTTTCAAGAACGAAGGCTGATAATGAAGGGATATAAAGTTTTAATACCTCTTTTCCATCCGGATCTTTATGACTGAAGTGTTTTGTTTCATTGTCGAGTCTGTCATATCCACCAAATTTACTGTCATCTGAATTAAGCATGTACTTATATTTGCCAGGGATGCATTCAAAACTGTAATCAGTATAAGAATTAAAAGGATTAAAGTTGAAAACAAATAAATATTTTCCTCTTTCGAAAACAAGAACCTGATCGCCTTCATTTTGTACGCGTGGGTAATGGAGTTCTTTTTGAATGAGATTTTTTTTCTTTGCAAATTTGATCATTTCTTTGTCAAACTTATTGAGAAATTGATATCGCAGATTTTCATTTTCTACAAGCGACCATTGTCTTCTTGCGTAGTGATAAGACCAGTTGTTGTGAACATTAGGAAAATCGATCCATTCGGGGTGACCGAATTCGTTTCCCATGAAATTGAGGTATCCGTTGCCAGCGGTGGCAATGGTCAGTAATCTGATCATTTTATGCAATGCAATACCGTTTTCAACAATTATATTTTGATGGCTGATGTGCATATTGTAGTACATTTCTTTATCCATCAACCAGAAAATGAGCGTTTTGTCTCCTACCAGTGCCTGATCATGCGATTCGGCATAATGTATTGTTTTTTCATCCTTACGTTTGTTGGAAAGGTTGTGGAACATGTTGCCAACATCCCATTTTTCGAGGGGTTTTTCTTTAATTGTTTTTATCCAGTAGTCAGGAATACCCATTGCCAGTCGGTAGTCGAAACCATATCCTCCCTCCTGCTGTGAAGTTGCAATTCCGGGCATACCACTCATTTCTTCGGCAACGGTTATGGCATCCGTATATACCTGATGAATGAGTTTGTTGGCCAGTTTGAGATACACAATGGCATCATCATCCTGATTACCATTATAATACTGTCCATATTCGGTAAAAGCGCTACCCAATCCATGGTCATTATAAAGCATGCTGGTGACTCCATCAAACCGGTATCCATCAAAATTATATTCGTCGATCCAATATTTGCAATTGGATAGCAAAAAGTGTAATACCTGGTTTTTGCCATAATCAAAACATCTGCTGTCCCATGCGGGATGATCGCCCCTGCTTCCGTTATGAAAAAACTGATAAAGGGTACCATCGTACCGGCTAATACCCTCCACCTCGTTTTTAACAGCATGAGAATGAACGATATCCATGATCACGAACAGTCCCATTTTATGTGCCTCGTCGATAAGCTCTTTAAGTTCATCGGGGGTTCCAAACCGGGAAGAGGCAGCAAAAAAACTGCTTACATGGTAACCGAAAGAACCATAAAAAGGGTGTTCCTGCACAGCCATGAGTTGAATGGTGTTATACCCCGATTTTTTAATACCAGGTAGAATTTTTTCAGTAAAGTCCTTAAAAGTTCCGGTTTCATATTCTTCGGTTGCCATCCCTACATGTGCTTCATAAATGAGTGGAGAGAACTTTTCATCTTTCCGGGGTTTGGGATGTTTGAACTCATAAGGATTTTCCGGATCCCATATTTGGGCGTTAAAATCATGTGATTCCGGATCCTGCACAACTCGTTTTGCCCATGCCGGAATTCGGTCGCCACTCCCGCCCTGCCATTTTATATGCAATTTGTAACGATGGAGGTGGTGCATGGTTTCTATGGGCATGGTGAGTTCCCAGTTTCCATCCCCTATGCTTATAAACCTGAATTCGTCTTTTATTTTCCAATCGGAAAACTCTCCAAATAAAAAAATATCTGTTGCATTAGGCGCCCACTCTCTTATCACCCATCTGTTTTTTTCTTTATGTAAGCCATAAAACATATAGCCAACGGCAAAATCAGAAAGTTCCTTTTCATTTTGGGTTAGTTCTGATTCTTTCTGTTTGGCTCTTTCCCATCGACCCATTATGGGTTCAATATAATTTTTCAGGTAAGGGTCTTTATTTACGTATGCTGGAAATTCCATGGTTTTTGATTTTATAAGTCTTTTGTCTGATTAGGTTTTGTTTGATTTGCGATGTTGCCTGTCAAAAACATTGCTTCATTTTTAATTTATTTCAAATAATATGTTCAGGAAAATATAACAACAAAAGCAAAATTAATCAATTAAAATAACAAGAGAGAAAATAAACTTAGCCGGTTGTTTTGGAAACAATTTATTTTTCCGGCTGTTAATTGGTTATTATTTTATAATTTTGAAAAAAAATCACATATAACATAAATTTAATCCCTATTAAAAATGACTTTCAACAACATTTTTACACCCAAAGTATTGATTATTGCAGGAATTGTTTTATTTGCGGCAATCATGCGTTTGATACCCCATTATCCTAATTTTACCCCCATTGCAGCAATTGCCCTTTTCGGTGGGGCTCATTTAGGAAAGAAATGGTTATCTTTCTTTGTACCTTTATTTGCTCTTTTTTTGTCTGATCTGCTCATAGGTCTTCATGCCTGGATGCTTCCTGTTTATATAAGCTTTGCCCTGGTAGTACTTGTTGGGAATCAAATCAGAAATTCCATAGGTGTTGGAAGTGTTTTCCTGGCCTCTGTATCCTCTTCCCTGCTTTTTTTCCTTATCACCAATTTTGCGGTTTGGGTTGGAAGTCCATTTTATGCCCAATCATTTGCAGGTTTAATGCACTCCTATACCATGGGGTTACCTTTTTTTCATACAGCTTTGTTGGGTGATCTTTTTTATAATTCCATATTTTTTGGAGGGTTTTATTTCATCACTCGCAGTTATCCTTCGTTAGCTACCATGAAAATAAGAAATTAAATATTTCTTCCCGGAAAACCTGAAAAACATACGTTTTCGTGTTGACAACGAATGATCAAACAACATAAAAAAATGCAAGGAACAAATGATATATTCCTTGCATTTTTGTTTTCAGTGTTTGTGGGATGAGGGATGTTTCTCCTTTATCCTTTTTTAATAACGGGTGTTGTCGGACTTTTATATTATTGTTCAGTAAAATTGTAGATACCCTGGACATCAAATTTTGAATTGGACATTTGATCAGGATTGTCTTTTACAAAGAAGATCACATCATTATAATCTTTATCACCACCGGGTAATTTAATATCTTCAAAGGCAACAGTTAATTCATTACAAGAGGTGCCGATAAATGTGATGCTTTGTCTGTTTTCATTAGGATTCAAATTATCATCTGAATAGATTGTGTAAATCCCATCTGTTGTTTGACCATTTGCCCATCCTTGAGCCACCAGGTAAAATCCAATCACTGTATTGGGCGGAAAGGTGGTTGTTCCGAGTTGAACCTGATAGCCAGGTTCCAATGCACCTCCGGAATCCACCATTGATATATTAGGGAATACAACATGTTTTTCAATATCTTCTGCGGTTATTGGAGGGTTATCAGCAGGATAAGCGTAATATCCCAGGGTATTTTTCCAACTGGCAACTTCCCACATAAAAGTTACATACACCTCTGTTTCTTCGGAAGTAATAATTTTATGAGATATATCATTGGCAAAAAGAGATGGATTATTTTCCATTAAATTTTGCTGGGCAGGAAGCAGATCAATTATACTGTTATAAAAACCAGGACATACTTCAGTAGCAGTATAATCATCAGGTAAACCATCATCCACGCCAATGGAGAGAATCTTCAAACCACCCAATCCACTTGCTACAAAAACAATATCATCTTTGGAGGTTACAAAATTGGCTGAATTCATATCATCAAATACCATATCTCCCAAAATGGTAATGTTGTCATTGTCCTCGGCGATCATTTCGCCTGCCGCGATTCCTGCTTCACCATTTCCCATCAATACCAGGGTGTTGTTTACGGATACACTGTTTGTAACGTATTTTTCGTCATCTCCACCATCAGGCGTTTCTGGCTTGGGAATGTTTTGCTTGATGTTGCCATCGGTATGCAGCATGCTCATACCTCCTTCATTGAGTGCGGCGAAAATATATTCATCGGTGGCATAAACTTCTGATTTTGAATGAGGAGTGTTGGCCCCACCAATATCAAAAGTTGCTGTTTCCGCGAGTGTAGTTAAGTCAAAAGCATGAATAGTGCCGGGTTGTCCCGCCAAAACGAAAGCATGATCGGAATTGACAAAAACAGACCTTGCATCGAAAACATCGGAGGAAGATAAAACATTGAGGTTTTTGTCGAAAACTGTCAGGCTTCCCTGATCGCCACTGGTAATAAAAATTTTATCAGAATTGAACGTAACACTATTGGAAGAGTATGATTTTACATCTACGATAATAATACCGAAAAGGGTGATCTGCATTTGTGCATTCAGATTAAGGGTACCCAGAAAGGCAGGTCCATCATAATCCATCATTTCAAACTCTTCGAGTGCACCTGAGAAATAAAGTTTCTGGTTGTCGTAAACCACCGAATTGATATCGGCTGTGGGAAAAATAGCCTGAGATATGATTTGAGGATCATCAATATCGCTTACATCAAAAACCTCTATAGCACCTCCATATTCAGCGCCCTGTACATTGTAGGAAACAAAGGCATAGTCATCATGAATGTCTACATGTGTTGCCATGAGTGTAGTTCCCAGATTTGATGGTGGATCTACATCCGCCTTGATTGTAAAAGCAAAATTTTTGGTGTAATCAACCTCATCTGCCGAACCTTCCTTTAAAAAATCTCTAAGATCACGGTCAACAGGAACCAGTTCATTTCTATTGGTGATCCGCTGATGAAAAGATTCTACATTATTATTGACTGTAATGTTTTCCAATTGATTTTCATCCTGGTGATCATCCGGAGTGTCTATGTCTTTGTTGCAAGACAATAACACCATAAAGAAGCATATTATCAATAGCTTATGCACTTTTAAACTGATTTTCATATTCTTAGTTTTTAAGTAGTTTGTATTCTTAGAATTATCTGATTCTTTCATACCCCAAAACTATGATTATTAAACCATCGATAAAACAAGGAATAGACCTGATTTAACCAAGTGTTTTCTATTGGAAAAAAATATCTGTATTCAATAAAATAATTGCTACTTGCTTAGTATTCGTAAGAATAACCTGAAGGGTTCTCATTTTTTGTTTTTATAACATGTTCAAAACTTACGGTAATAGCATCAGTGGTTTTGTTGCTAAACCAGTCTTTAGTAAAAACGATCAGGAAATGAGTAGATTTTGCTGTGAGGAAAATTCGAAGAATTTTAACTTTATGAAGATAAATGGTAACCTTTTGCTTGCCGATTAGTATAATCTTAATACCACTTATACTGTACTCCTTTTATTTACACGTTTTTAAAACAAGTATGAGCAACTGGAGTATATTCCTTATAATTTCAAGTTTATTGATAGGCATACTGCTTTTTGTGAGTGGTAAGCTAGGATTTGAGAGTATGCTGGATGATATTGAAAAGAAAGAAACCATCATAGTGGTTTTGAAAACCCTGGTGGTAATTTTTCTTGTGGTCTTAAACCTGGGGTTGTTTGTTTTTTTGCTTTTACTTGATGTTTTGGCAACGTTGCTAACACCCAAAATTTTTCCGGTACTTAATTTTTTATATCAATTTGTATTTGAGGAGATCAGTAAAAACTGGTACTGGAATTCGCACGATGGCAGGCATATTCTGATGGCCTGCATAATTCTGCTGGGTATTGGATTGATCAGTATTTACCTGAGTCCGCTTAAGACAAAGAAAAAATTCATACACTACAGCGAAACAAGCACTGCATCGGGCAAGTCAACAATCAAAAAATAAAAAATAAATGAGTTTTTATTTGTGAATCAGTTTTTTATATTTGATTCTTTTTGGAACGATATCACCAAGTCTTTTCCTCCTGCTTGCTTCATAGTCTGAATAAGATCCTTCAAAAAACAACACTTCTGAATTTCCTTCAAAGGCAATGATGTGCGTTGCCACCCTGTCTAAAAACCAGCGGTCGTGTGTGATGATCACAGCGCATCCTGCAAAACTTTCCAGTCCTTCCTCCAATGCCCTTAGTGTGTTTACATCAATATCGTTGGTAGGTTCATCGAGAAGCAAAACATTTGCTTCACTTTTCAATGTCATGGCAAGGTGTAGTCTGTTGCGTTCACCACCCGATAAAACTCCACATTTTTTTTGTTGATCGGCACCATTAAAATTGAATCTGGAAACATACGCTCTGCTGTTGATCTGTCTTCCACTCAGGTTGATAATCTCATGACCACCGGAAATAACTTCCCAAACAGATTTTTCCGGGTCAATCTCTACATGGGCCTGATCAACATATCCAAGGTTAACGGTTTCACCAATTTTGAAGTTTCCATTGTCGGGTTGCACCTGTCCCATGATCATCCGGAACAGGGTTGTTTTTCCTGCTCCGTTAGGGCCAATAATGCCCACAATACCCGCCGGAGGTAACGAAAAAGAGAAATCCTGGAATAAAAGTTTATCGCCGAATGATTTGGTTATGCCCTCTGATTCCACCACTACTGATCCCAGTCGTGGGCCATTGGGGATAAAGATCTCGAGTCTTTCTTCTTTCTGTTTCAGATCTTCATTCAGCAGTTTATCGTAAGCATTTAAACGGGCTTTTGACTTGGCCTGTCTCCCTTTGGGATTCATCCTCACCCATTCCAGCTCTCTTTCAAGTGTTTTTCGTCTTTTGCTTTCAGTTTTTTCTTCCTGTGCCAGTCTTTTTGATTTTTGATCGAGCCAACTGCTGTAATTACCCTTCCAGGGTATACCCTCTCCCCTGTCGAGTTCTAATATCCAACCTGCTACATTATCCAGGAAATATCTGTCGTGTGTAATGGCGATAACAGTGCCCTTGTACTGCTTGAGGTGCATTTCCAGCCATTCAACAGATTCGGCATCCAGGTGATTGGTCGGTTCATCGAGCAGCAGAATATCAGGTTCCTGAAGCAGTAAGCGGCAAAGTGCTACCCTGCGCCTTTCCCCTCCGCTAAGGTTGATCGCTTTTTGATCCGGATCAGGACATCGGAGAGCATCCATGGCTTGCTCGAGTTTGGTATCGAGTTCCCATCCGTTATGCTGTTCGATGAGATCCGAAAGCTCGCCTTGTCTTTCAATCAGCTGATTCATTTGGTCATCCTCCATGGGTTCAGCAAACTTCAGGTTTACCTCTTCGTATTCCTTCAGAATGTCAACCACATTCTGCACCCCTTCTTCCACAATCTCTCTCACTGTTTTCTGATCCTCAAGAAAGGGTTCCTGATGCATATAACCCACACTGTATCCGGGAGAGAAAACAACATTTCCCTGAAAAGATTTTTCCTCTCCGGCAATGATCTTCATCAGCGTTGATTTCCCTGATCCGTTTAATCCTATAATACCAATTTTCGCTCCGTAATAAAAGGAAAGGTATATATCCTTTAATACTTGTTTGGCAGGGGGAAACACTTTGCTTACACCCACCATGGAGAAAATGATCTTTTTATCGTCGCTCATAACTTTTTATGGTTTATCCTTGATTAGATTTGCAAAGATAAAGGATTAGCGCGTTTTTTTACTTCCGGTAGAGGTTTACACAAGAAAAAGAAATCGGGAAAATATTTTTAAGTTTATTCTTTATGCGAATGGATTTTTGAGTTATCAAAAGAGTAAACACTTATTTTCATGTCTACCCCGGCAGGATGAAAGGGATTATGATTAGAAAGGTAGATGTTCATTATTTCCTTACTTTTTTCTTTCTCTGTTTTTTCTTCTATTCCCCATTCTTTTTGGTGTTGAAAAACAGCAAATATTATAAAAAGAAAATAAATTGCCATCAAAAAATTGTTGAGGGACAAAAACCGATTATGGAAAATATATTTTAAAGTCTTCATATGTTTGTATTTTTGAAATGCTTAATTAATCAAATAAAGGCACCGCTGATCTCTATAGATAAGAATCTGAAATGATCTGCGATTGTTGAATGCAATCTTTGTTATTGTTGCGCTGTTTAATGTTACAATAAAAATATCAAAAATGGCTCAGGTAAACAAAAAAAGATATTATAAAGGGTTCTTATTGGAAAAACAAAAAAAAAGTAACATTTTTGTCAACTCATAAAAAAGAACTTTATACAAGCAAAAAATAAAGCAGATATGGATAAAAAAGACCAGACCAGCGACGGCAAAAACAATGAAAACCAGAACAGTAAAGGTTTTCTGGCATGGGTAGAGAAAATGGGCAACAAGCTCCCCCACCCTTTCTGGATGTTTGTGTGGATCACGATATTTATTGTTTTGATCAGTGCAGTAACATCCTATTTAGGTGTTAAGGCGGTTGATCCGGGAACAGGAGAAACCATTGCTGCGCAGAACCTGATCTCGGGAGAAGGATTACGTAGATTTGTGGAAGAAATGGTGACCAATTTTGCCCATTTTGCTCCCTTTGGACTTGTTTTGGTAATGCTCATGGGAGTTTCCATTGCCGAACAGAGTGGTTTGCTGGCAGTAGCATTGCGCAATGTTGCTTTTGCAGTTCCCCGGTCTGTTGTAATGCCTGTAATCTTTATGATCGGTGCCAGTGGTAATATAGGATCGGATGCCGGGATTGTAATTGTACCTCCCATTGCCGCCATGATATTCTCACAAATGGGCATACATCCCATTGCCGGATTAATTGCCGGTTATGCTGGGGCTACAGCAGGTTTCACCGCCAACTTTTTCATTGCTGGTACCGATGTCATGCTGGCAGGGATCACCACCGCTGTTGCCACCAACATCAATGGTGGCATAGAGGTGAGTGCCACAGCCAACTGGTATTTCATGATTGCTTCTACCGTTATGCTGGGGTTGGGTGGTGCATTTATTGTAAAGAGGTTTACCATTCCGCGGTGCAAAGGTTTTGCTGGTGCCGCAATGATTGATGAGCAAGAGCTTTCAGCACAAAACAAAATGACTCCGGATGAGAAAAAAGGGTTGAAACATGCGGGCATATCGCTGTTGATCTATATACTAATCATTGCTACTTTGGTGGTTCCACCGGGAGCACCCTTGCGCGATCCCATCAATGGCAACATAGTACCTTCGCCTTTTCTAAGAGGTTTGGTGCCCATATTGTTTTTCTTCTTTGCTATTCCCGGATATTTTTATGGAAAGGCAACAGGCAGTATCAAAACTTCCAATGATGTGCTCAAGCATATGGAGTTTGGGATGAAAGGTCTGTCGGGTTATATTGTTCTCATGCTGATTGTGGCTCAGTTCATAAATTTATTCAGTTGGTCGCAACTCGATACGATTTTGGCCATTCAGGGTGCAAAATTTTTAGAGGTGACAGGGTTGACCGGTCCGCTATTGTTTACCTTTTATATGGTAATAGTAGCAATTCTTAATATTTTTATGGGCAGTGGTTCTGCCAAATGGGCTATTTTTGCACCGGTATTCGTACCTATGCTTGCCCAGCTGGATTATAATCCTGCTTTTGTGCAGCTCATGTACAGGGTAGGTGATTCTATTACCAATTGTGTATCGCCACTTTATGTTTATTTCCCACTGCTGATAGGTTGGGTTCATAAATATGATAAAAATGTAGGAATTGGTACCCTCATCTCCTTGCTTATTCCCTATGCTGCCATTCTTTTTGTTATGTGGATAATACTGCTTTTTGCCTGGTACGGACTGGCATTACCCATAGGAGTTGGAGAAGGAATCTATCTCAACTGATATGTTTTAACAATAATATGTCAATTTTTCCATTTATCTTTAAGGTTTTATTCATTCAATGTTTATAAAAATGGGAAAAAAAAACAATTATCTTTTCATTATAATTTTGACTATTACAATGACAATAGCAGCATGTAAAGAGAGCAAAAAAGAAAAACTAACAGATGGATATCCTGTTTATCAAGGTCGGGATCTTGGTGTAGCCTATACCCCCAAATCTACTATTTTTCGTGTGTGGGCGCCCGGAGCAGAGGCTCTGGAAGTAAAAATATATGATCAGGGTCATGCAGGAGCTCTTTTGCAAACCCATGATATGAAAAAAGACAAGGATGGTACATGGTTGCTGGAAATCGATGGCGACTGGAAAAATAAATACTACACCTATCAGGCTACCATTGAGGGAGAAAAAAAGGATGAGGTACCTGATCCTTATGCAAAAGCAGTAGGTGTGAATGGTCACAGAGGTATGATCGTTGATCTGGATGCAACCGACCCGGAGGGATGGGAAAACGATAACCGTCCTCCACAGGAAAGCTTTTCAGATATTGTGATCTGGGAAATACACATGCGCGATTTTTCTATTCATCCCAGTTCCGGAATTCAAAACAAAGGCAAATATCTGGCATTTACCGAAACCGGCACTACCAGTCCACAGGGACACAAAACGGGAATTGACCATCTTGTAGAATTAGGAATAACACATGTACATTTGCTCCCTGTATTTGACTACCATACCGTTGACGAAACCCGTTTGCATAAAAATCAATTCAACTGGGGGTATGATCCCCAAAATTTTAATGCTCCAGAGGGATCTTATGCTACCGATCCCTATGATGGCAATGTTCGCATCAGGGAGTTTAAGCAAATGGTACAGGCGCTTCATAACAATGGCATCAGGGTTATTATGGATGTTGTGTACAATCACATGTACGATGCTGGTGCCTCTGCGTTCGAAAACCTGGTGCCAGGTTATTATTTCAGAATGAATCCGGATAATACTTTTTGCAATGGTTCCGGATGTGGCAATGAAACTGCCTCTGAAAAAGCGATGATGCGCAAATTCATGATTGAATCTGTTCTGTATTGGGCAGAAGAATATCGCATCGACGGATTTCGTTTTGATCTGATGGGTTTGCATGACATTGAAACCATGAATATGATCAGGGAAGAACTGGACAAGGTAGATCAGGATATTTTCCTTTATGGTGAAGGATGGACTGCGGGAGATACTCCGCTACCAGAGGAAGATCGCGCTATCAAACAAAATGCTTCCAAACTGAATGGCATTGCGGTTTTCAGTGATGATATCCGGGATGGTATTCGCGGTCCGTGGTGGGAAGCAAAAGAAGCAGGCTTTATGGCAGGAAAAAAGGGACTTGAGGAAAGTATTAAATTTGGAGTAGTGGCATCAACAGACCATCCTCAGATTGATTATGAGGCGGTCAATTATTCTGATGCTCCTTATGCAGATAGTCCTCTCAAAACCATTACCTATGTTACCTGCCACGATAATCCATGCTTATGGGATAAAATTCTGGTAACATGTAAAGATTGCACCAAAACCGATAAACTTAATTTACAAAAACTTGCCAATGCCATTGTCCTTACTTCGCAGGGAGTTGCTTTCTTGCATGCAGGCGAAGAGTTGGTAAGAACCAAGTTTGGCGAACACAATACATACAACTTACCCGATTCGGTCAACCAACTGATATGGAACAATAAAAATACTTACAGACCAGTATTCGATTATTACAAAGACCTGATTGCACTGCGTAAAAACCATCCTGCTTTCCGTATGACCTCAACGGAAATGATTCAGGAGCATCTCCGGTTTTTGGATATGGACACGCCTTTATTGGTGGGTTACCAAATAGAAGGAAATGCCAACAATGATTCATGGGAAAAAATCCTGGTATACTATAATGCTAATGCTGAACAAATGGAGGTAGACTTGCCGGAAGGAAACTGGATAGTGGTTGCTGATGGTAATGCTATCAATGAAAAGGGCTTAGATCAAAAAGGTTTTGACAAAATTCAAACAGGCAAAACAATCATTCCCGACAGATCTATGCTCATCCTTGTGGATAGTGATAGTGTTTAAGATTAGTATGTGATTTATCCTGAAAAGAAACTAACAAAAAACGCCAATATGGTCATTTGATTATCAAACAACTGTATTGGCGTTTTAAACTTTTACTTTAATTTCTTTTATGGAAAGAATCTGCTCTAACCATTATTTGGTTTTCACAAAATCAGCATTTTGCAAATACTCAAGACTAACTTTAATGCTCTCAAGTGGTTCGTAGTTGTATTTTTCAACTTCTACAATGATGTATTCCATTCCTGATTGATCGGCATAGTTGAAAATTCTTTCAAAGTCGATGTTTCCGCTTGCGCCTACCTCTGCTTCATCTTTCACGTGCCAAAGTTCAAATCTACCTGGATAATTGTTGATGTAGTCAACAGGATCTGCTCCCCCTTCCACTACCCAGTAAAGGTCCATCTGGAACATCACTTTTTCGGGATCGGTATTGCGCAGCATAAAATCATAGATGACCTCTCCTTCTAATTCTTCAAATTCGCCATCATGATTATGATAACCGAAGCGTATGCCTTTCGCATTGCATTTTTCGCCTACGGCATTAAAATAATCACAAAACCTTTTCAGTCCTTCCAAACTTTCATAACCAGCATTTCCCATCCAGGGCTGAACAATATATTCCACCCCTGCAGCAGCATGTGCCTCAATGGCTTCATCCCACCATGCCATGGTTTCATCCCAGTTTTCTTCGTCAGGCAGGTCCTGCCCGGTATGGGATGCCAGAAACGTCATTCCGTTGTCTTCAACCAATTGTTTAAATACAACAGGTTCCATATTATAAAACATGCCATCACCATAACCGGCTGCTTCTATGAATTTGTAGCCCATATCACCTACTGCCTTAATGGTGCCCTCCGGATCTTGCTTCATATCTTCGCGTACCGACCATAATTGAACGCCGATGAATTTTTCTTCTTCTTTGGGCTCCTGACAGGAAAATAGGATCATGGAAAGTAAAAACATAAGTCCTGTGTTTTTTGTAAACAAATCAATTTTTCTAATTGTCTTCATATTGTCTCGCTTTTTAATTGTTAAAAAGCAAAAGTAATAATTATTTGCTTTTATTTATAACCTGAAATTTCAATTCTATGATAAAGAAATCTATTTTTGTTCTCCTTGTGATTGGTATCAACAAAATAAGATTCTTTTTTTCTGCTGAGAACGGTTACAATTCAACCCGGCATCTTTTAACTCTTAAGGAGCCACCCACAGCCATCTTTACACTGGGTAATTTCATCTCCCTGGGTTATAAAAAATCCCTGAAAGAAGCAGGATTGAATATTCCCGGTGATATGTCACTCATAGCCTACGATGAGCAAATCTATTCTCAATTTCTGGCAACCCCACTCACCACAATCAAACAACCCATCGAAGATATGGCAAATTCGACTGTAAATATGCTGATGCAACTGGTTCGAAACAAAAAACCGGAGCAGCATAAAATCATACTCCATCCTGAAATTATCATGAGGGATTCGTTAGGATACAAATAGGTAGTATGTAAATTTTAAAAAGGTAAATGTTATGTGCACAACCCTCAACGCCGGCGCTTCAGGAAATCATTGATTTTTAAAAAATAATGAATATTGGGTCAAAGGTGATGTAAATTTAAAGCAAAACAACAAAACATGTATTCAATGTATATTTTTAAAGCAAGAAAACGGGCAATTTTATTCATTACTATCTCTTTATACTTTATTTTTGTGTTTTTATGGTCATGTTCAACTTCAACCTCAACAAAATCAAAACCCATGAAAATAGCAGTAACGACCAAAACCGATGGTTTCAGGCATCACAACATTCCTGTGGCTGTTGAAGCAATGCAAAAAATGGCCGATGCAAATAACTGGTTGCTTTTGCACACCGAAGATTCACTCTATTTTTCAGAAGGCAATCTGGATACTTTAGATCTGGTAATTTTTTTACAGACCACCGGCGATATATTTGACGAAGCGCAGCAGCATGACATTCAAAAATATGTTGAAAATGGTGGTGGGTTGCTCACTATACACTCCGGAACCGTTACAGAGAATGACTGGGATTGGTTTATGGAGATGATCGGGGCGAAGTTTGTTGGTCACCCACCGGTACAGCAGGGAAAATTAATAGTTGAAGACTGCTCCCACCCTACTACATCGTTTTTGCCCGATTCTATCTGGGTTATTGAAGATGAATGGTATAGCTTTGATCGCAATCCGCGCCAGGATGTAAACGTGCTGATATCTATTGATGAATCCAGTTATGATGTGGATGATAACAAATGGTTTGATGGCGCAAATCAACGCATGGGCGATCATCCCATGGTTTGGTACCGGTATGCCGGAAAAGGAAGAGTCTATCAGACTGCACTGGGGCATCCTGAAGAACTTTATTCCGATTCATTGTTTTTGAGACATATCCGGGAAGCTATACTTTGGACGGCAGCCCGGAACGAAAAATAATTATTCATAAACATATACGAAGTCATGAAACAATTTGTTTTTAGCACAAAAAAAAAGTTGCTGACAATATTTTTCTTAGTCTTGATTTTCCAGCAATCCCTGCCTGGCAAAGAAAAAACAAATGCTTTCAGGGATCAGCAGATCAGGAATTATGTGCTCTTTTCAAAACACCCACGCCCGGTAAACAATATAAAAA
>CAZPVB010000030.1:0-27644 GCA_964589855.1 uncultured Bacteroidales bacterium | reverse complement strand
TAACTTCATCTGTAAGGAAATTAATATCTTTTTTGAGGTCTCTTAAATTAGCCATGTTTTATAGTTTTGGTTTATGCTTGCAAAGATACAAAAAGCATTTCAAGGCTACAGAAAAAATACACTTATAAAGCAATAATACTTTTGATATTGCTTGCTTTAACATACACATCAACAATTTGTTGGGGGTCATCCATATATTGTTTTGCTGTTATGCTTATATACTTTCCGTTGCGGGATTCTTTCCGGTAAATAACAGCCTTTTCGGTGAATAACGATTCTACCTGTGCAACATTTTTATGGGAGACCGGTACAATAAACTTAAACATATAAAGGGTAGGCCAAATTTCAATCTCGTTGAGTTTATCTTTAAGAGAATCAAAAGACTTCATAAACGATCAGTTGTTGATTATATCAATGATTTCTACTTCGAAAACCAAACAGGCATTGGGCCGGATTCCATAAGGAGGATAAGCACCATAACCCAATCCTGAGGGGACAAGAAGAATGGCTTTGGCACCCGAAGTAAGAAGTGGGATACCTATTCGCCATCCGGTAATCATAGACCCCAGATCGGCATAATGTCCATTCCGGGAATCAAATACATCTTTATCTTTCAGATAATAACCTTCATAATTCATTTTTACTGTTGAGGAGTTTGTGGGGTGAGTATTTCCGGTACCCTCTCTTTCGATCACATAAAAAAGACCCGATTCATGTTCTTTGGCATCAAGGTTGTTTTCAGCAATATAATCGAGAATTTTCTCTCTGTCTTTTTCAGCGATTTTTTCAGGATCATCGCTTCCACAGCTATGTAAAAATAAAGGCAGTACTGCCAGAAAAAGGAGTATTCTCTTTGGGGATAAATGATAAGAATTAAATGGGTTCATTTCTTGCATTAAAAGGAATAAATATCTGTAAATTATATTCGTAGCATTAGCAATTGCGGAGACAGAAAAAGGTCGCAAATGACCGATCACGAAAGAATTTCTTTTACAATTTGAGAAATAATTTTATTATCTGCTTTTCCGGCCAATTGTTTGGATGCAACGCCCATTACTTTACCCATATCTTTCATGGATGAAGCGCCGGTTTGATCAACGATCTGCTTAATTTTTTCTTTTATCTGATCTTCAGACATCTGCTCGGGCAAATACTGCTGAATAACTTCTGCCTGTTGCATTTCCTGCTCAGCCATTTCAGTTCTACCCTTTTCATGATAAATTTCAGCAGATTCTTTTCTCTGTTTAACCAGTTTCTGCAATATCTTCAATTCTGTTTGTTCATCCAGTTCTTCAGAAGCGCCCTTTTCAGTACGCTGTAAAAGAATAGCATTTTTCACAGCACGCAATGCTTCCAGTTTGTCTTTTTCTTTGGCGAGCATGGCTTTCTTAATATCTGCATCAATATTTTGAATCAAACTCATATATAAAGATTTTAAAAAGGTTTATAAAAAATTGGCCCTTAAATTAGTTCTCCTTTAAGGCATGGATTATATTACAATTCAATGCTTTTAACGGAGATGATCAAAGCTTATTACCTGTTAAAAACAAAATTACATAAAAAAACCGGAAAGGTTCATATGCTTTCCGGTTACAAATAAATATGTTGCGAGAAAGATCAAAAAAGAATCAATCTACATTATCGTGTAAAAATGAATTATTGGATTTGATCTGTGTTTTTCCATTTTTCTCATATAGCGTATAACGCGATACCTGCGATTCGGAACTAGGTTGTACATGTTTTAAAGAAACATTTCTTCTGAGATAGGCGGGTTTTTTCTCCAGATCACTTAACCCCTCAGGTGTTCTTATCTTCATACTGAGTTCTCTGAGTTGGTGTTCTCTTTCGAGGACTTTTCTACGCATATCCAAATCGGAGGGGTCAACCTCATCCTGTTTTTTTTCCTCATTTTCTTGTTGCTTTTTCATGGGATTCTCCGATTTATTTTCAATAAAATTAGGTTTAAAGGTTTTTTCCTTAGAATGATCATCATTCAAATCAAAAGTATAAGTATAATCATGATTTGGTTTCCGATTGGAGTTATTACTATCATCATGGTTGTTCGCTCCTGAATTTATTCCGGAAGCAGATTTGCTGATGATCTTCATCTCATTTTTATCATCATTTTTCTCTTTTTCTGACTTTCTGTCTTTCTTTTCCTCCAGTTTCACTACTTTTTTGGGTTCATTTTTGGCAGCAAAATCGTACCCCAGGTCAGAGTTTTCGGCAAAACCTGTTGCCACAAGTATTACATTGATTTTGTTACCAAGGCTTTCATCTTTACCATACCCCCAGATTATATCTGCAGTAGATCCCGCTTCCATTTGAATATAATCGGTTATCTCTGTTATCTCATCCATAAGAATCTCTTCCTTGCCACTTACGATATTGAGCAACACATTGCTTGCACCTCTTATGTTATTATCATTAAGTAGTGGCGATGCCAGGGCAGTTTCCACTGCTTTCAGAGCCCGGTTTTCTCCTTCAGAACTACCACTTCCCATGATGGCAACACCACTGTCTGACATCACTGTTTTCACATCTGCAAAATCAACATTTACACCGCCGGTAAGCGTAATGATCTCAGCGATGCCTTTGGCAGCAGTGGTCAATACGTTATCAGCTTTTGAGAAAGCATCTGTAACGGTCAGATTTCCATAGAGATCACGCAATCGATCATTGCAAATCACGATCAGGGCATCAACATTTTCTTTCAGTTCTTTTAATCCCTCATCGGCTTGCATCTTTCTTTTTCTGCCTTCAAAGGCAAAAGGGCTTGTAACAATGCCTACTGTAAGTATACCCAACTCTTTGGATGCTTTTGCAATAACCGGGGCTGCACCTGTTCCGGTACCACCGCCCATTCCGGCAGTTATAAAAAGCATTTTGGTATTCTTCTCAAGAATTTCTTTGATGCGGTCGATGTCTTCAATGGCAGCATTTTTTCCAACAGCAGGTATGCTGCCGGCAC
This sequence comes from uncultured Bacteroidales bacterium, assembly GCA_964589855.1. GTDB lineage: Bacteria > Bacteroidota > Bacteroidia > Bacteroidales > UBA7960 > SKVR01. The sequence continues at coordinate 24,673 of CAZPVB010000030.1, read as the reverse complement.
CGCGACCATCAGTAAGGCTAACCCCCAACTGAATTTTGTTGGGTACAGGGCTGCTGTCTAGCGCCTGGGCATCGGTATTGCAAACAATAAAATCGACGCCTTCAATACCTTGTTTAAACATATAATTTACGGCATTACTTCCTCCACCGCCAACACCAAAAACTTTGATGTCGGAAGATTGATTCTTGGGTAAATCGAAGTTTATCATATCTGAATTCATAATTTTTGGTTCTTAGGTTATTACTAATTTCAATTACTTTCTAAAAAATGGGTTGGTTTATTTCGGGTCATATTTTTCGGGTAAAACCAGGAAAAACTTAGTCAGTGGTATCATTTTCAAAAAACTGTTTTCCTTTTTGCATAATGATATCAAAAAAGTTTCCTTTGCTCTTTTTGGAATGATTTGAGATTTGCCCGGCTTTTCTGCGCTTTTGGGTTTCAGCATTTTCAAATCCTTTTATCACCAAACCTACACCTGTAGCATGCATTGGTTTGCTTACTTCATCGGAAGCTGCCTTAGCCAGGTGTTCACCGGGATATCCTATACGCGTATCCATACCCGTAATAAAGGAAGTGAGTTGGGCAATATGTTTTAATTGGCTCCCCCCACCGGTAAGCACAATGCCAGCAATAAGTTTATTTTCGAAACCAGAACTTCTGATCTGGTAGTACACATGTTCTACAATTTCTTCAGTACGGGCCTGGATGATGCTCGCCAGATTTTTCAGAGATATTTCCTTGGGTTCACGTCCTTTTAATCCGGGAATGGAAACGATCTCCTCGTCCTTATTTTCACTGGCTAATGTAGAACCAAAATTAACTTTGAGTGCTTCAGCCTGTGTTTTAATGATTGCACATCCTTCCTTTATATCTTCTGTTATGACATTTCCTCCCAAAGGGATTACCGCAGTATGCCTGATAATATTATCCTGGAAAATAGCAATATCGGTTGTACCACCGCCAATATCAACCAGTGCCACACCAGCTTCTTTTTCTTCTGCACTAAGCACAGCCTCTGATGATGCTAAGGGTTCAAGGATCAGGTCTTCAATTTCCAGTCCTGCTTTGGTTACACATTTCTCAATATTACGTGCAGCAGCCAGTTGCCCTGTAATGATGTGGAAATTGGCTTCCAGACAGATTCCTGACATGCCTATGGGTGCTCTTATGCCTTGTTCGTTGTCGATGATATAATCCTGAGGAATAACATGTATGATGTCTTCGCCGGGAGGCAAAACAAGTTTATACATGTTATCGATAAGGTCATCCACATCTTTTTGGGCAATTTCTTCGTCAATACTATTGCGCATAATACTACCTCTGTGCTGCAAGCTTCGAATGTGCTGTCCGGCTATACCCACATTCACAACCCTTATCTGCACACCGGCATGCTGCTCCGCTTCACTCACAGCGGATCTGATTGAATCTACAGTATGCTGAATATTGGCAACCACACCGCGTGAAACACCCATAGACGGACTTTTGCCAAGTCCCAGGATTTCTATTTTTCCATATTCATTTTTCCGGCCAACGATACATGCTATTTTCGTTGATCCGATATCTAATCCTACAATTATTTCTGAAGATACCATAGCATTTTTTATTTTGAACAAACAATCTGATTTTTAAATTTTAAATTTACACGTTGATAATGATTCCATCCTTTTTGACTCAATCCATTCTGGTAAAACAATACCAGTTTTTCAAATTTCTCTTCCATATAATCCAACCTTCCAAATTCAATGGTATGAGAACCATTCTTTGGGATCATTTCAAATTCGCCGTTTCTTGTAATATAAATCTGATCGATCCAGGCTTTAAGAAAAGGGTCCTGCGAAATATGATCAAGCAAAAAAAACACATCCCGAAGTATTTTGACAGATTTTTCCTGATTACTGTTTTCCTCACTAAACAAATCAACGAGCGTTGAAAACCTGGTTTCTATATATCCCGCAACCACGGGTACCCTGGCTGTATAGTACGGAGAAGTCTTCAGAAGTTTACCCTCATCGTCAATATAAAAAGATTCATTGTAATTATTGATGATACGGGCAACAGGTTTGCGCTGAATGATACTGGTAACAATATCTCCATCTACAGTAAGGTACACATCATTTTGGCGTACATAATGCATTTGATTGATAAACGCTTCAATATCCTCTAAAGAGATATGGTTTAATTGTTGTCCTGGCAATGAATCAAATTGAGCATAAACCTGTGTAACGACCCTTGCAGAATCAACAAAAGACATTTGCTCATCGAGCAACACAATAAAATTTCGGCAATTTTTTGACTGGTTCTTTAATCCTGCAAAGGAAACCAATGCAAAAAGTCCTGCAATGAACACGACGAAAGCCAAAACAAGTGATATTCTTTTTATCATGACAATATCATTTTAATGGGTTGAACAAACCGGTCAATGTTTCCTGCACCCATGGTTATAAAAACCTGAAAGCGGTTTTTATCTACAAAATCCAAAATGTCTTCATCGGATAAAAGCAATTTTTCAGAACAATTCAACTGATTTAGAATAAGCTGGGAATCAACACCGGGTATCGATAATTCACGGGCCGGATATATATTCATCAAAATCACCTGGTCGGCAGCACTCAGTGATGTTGCAAATTCGGCAGCAAAACTTTGTGTACGACTATAAAGATGAGGTTGAAACATCACTGTGATTTTTTTATCCGGAAATAACTCTCTTGCCGAAGAGATACATGCTTTAATTTCTTCGGGATGATGAGCGTAATCATCAATAAATACAACCTCTGATGTTTGCACGTGAATTTCAAACCTTCTCTTTACTCCTTTGTATGATTCAAGTGCCTGATGAATAGCATCAAGCGAAACTCCTGCTTTTATGCTTAGGGCAACAGCCGCAAGTGCATTTTCAAGATTATGCCTTCCGTTTACAGAAACAAAAAATTCTTTGTGTATTTCCTTATGCTTTAATTCTGTTTTGTATTTTCCATTTTGGATGGCAATATTCTGAAAAGAAAAATCATCCGTTTGGGCAAATCCGTAAACTTCAGGATTCAAGGCTTTTATTTGCAATGATTTTTTTGCTACCGAACTTTTTACAATAAGATTTCGACTGTTTTTTGTTTGAATTGCAAACTGGGTAAAAGCCGCTTCCATTTCATTTTCAGAACTATAAATATCGGTATGATCGGAATCCATAGAACTGATCAGTGAAATTTCTGCTTTCAAATGAAGGAAGGAGCGATCAAATTCATCTGCTTCTGCAACCATCCATTGAGACCAATCATCTGCGATCAGATTTGTATTGTAATTTGCACTTACACCACCCATGAAAGCAGAAACGGGTATGCCGGCAGTTTTAAAAATGTGGGCAACCATACTTGTAATGGTCGTTTTACCATGGGTGCCTGCAACAGCAATTGTAGGGATTCCTTCTGAAATAATCCCCAGCAGCTCGGCTCTTTTCACAAAGGGAATCTTTTTCTCTTTCAAATAAGCCAACTCAAGATTATTTTTGGGAATAGCAGGCGTAAACACAACAAGATCAATATCTTCAGGAATCAACGCAGGATCATCGGAATAATGAACATACATGCCTTCTTTTTCCAGAGAAAGTGTAAGATCTGTGGGTGTTTTGTCATATCCGGCAATATACTTACCCTGCTTATGAAAAAAGCGTGCAAGGGCACTCATACCGATACCACCGATACCCAAAAAAAAGATTCTATGTATACTTTCAAAATTCATACTCATTCTTTTACTAAACTTAATGCCACAGTAGCGATGTTGCGGGCGGCATCTTTATAAGCCAAACGGGTTATTTTTTCCTGTAATTCAAAGAGTTTCTTTTGATCAAAAATTAATTGTACGATGGTATTCCCTAATAATTCACTTGCCTGCTGGTCTTTTACCAGCACAGCAGCATTTATATTCACCAGTGCCATCGCATTCCGGGTTTGATGATCTTCTGCAACGTTGGGCGAAGGCACTAAAACAGCAGGTTTATGTAAGGCAGCAATTTCGCTTACAGAAATAGCCCCTGCCCTGGAAATCACAAGATCGCTGGCGGCATACGCCATATCCATGCGGTCAATAAACTCAAAAACTTTTAAAAGATCACTTTGGGTCTTTGTAACAGATTGTTTTGCCTGATCAAAAAAGTATTTTCCTGTCTGCCAGATCAGTTGTATATTGTTTTCGATAAGAAGAGACAAACTTTTTTGAATTGCTTTATTGATAGATAAAGCACCCAAACTGCCTCCAACCACCAAAACCACTTTCTTTTTTTCATCGAGCGAAAAATACTTCAACGCTTCTTCCTTTTTATTCGCAGCATCAAGGATCATTTTCCTGACTGGATTTCCAGTGAGGTAGATTTTTTCTTTGGGAAAAAAACGATCCATATTTTCATAGGCTACACAAATCTTATCAACTTTTTTTGCCAGAATTTTATTGGTAATACCGGCATAAGAGTTTTGTTCCTGGATAAGAGAAGGTACTTTGGCAAGTGTTGCTGCCCTTACGATAGGCCCGCTTGCATACCCTCCCACACCTATTACCAGATCAGGTTTGAATTTTCTGATCATTTTGCGGGAACTCACCATACTATCAATCAGTTTAAAAGGAACAAGAAAATTTCGCCATGAAAATTTTCGCTGCAATCCGGCAATATTTAATCCTATGATATGATATCCGGCAGCAGGCACTTTTTTCATTTCCATGCGCCCTTTAGCACCCACAAAAAGAATCCTGATATTTTGGACCTGATCCTTCAGGGCGTTGGCAATAGCCAGTGCCGGAAAAATATGTCCTCCGGTTCCTCCGCCGGAGATAATCACCCTTAACGGTTTAGACTGCGACATATTCACCTCCTTCCTGCTCTTGCAGTTGCTCTTGGTTTTCGATGTGCTTGCTTACGCTTAAAATAATACCAATAGCTAAACTGGTGAACCACAAGGAGGTGCCTCCCATGCTAACCATTGGCAAAGGCTGACCCGTGACGGGTAACAAACCAACGGTTACCGCCATGTTAATCATGGCCTGGAATACCAAACTGAATGTAAGCCCGGCAGCAAGCAAGGAACCAAAGGTTCCGGGACTTTTATGCGCAATTCTGACCCCCCTGAACAAAAGGATCAGATACAGTAACAATAGCAAGGTACCCCCAATCAAACCATATTCTTCAATGATGATCGCATAAATAAAATCGGAATATGCCTGGGGTAGAAAATTCCGTTGTACGGAATTTCCCGGAAGTTTGCCAGTGATACCACCTGTAGCAATGGCAATTTTTGACTGATCGATCTGGTAGGTGTCTCCGCCTTCTTTGCCTGTATAATTCTCCAAACGATTTTTCCACGTGTAAAACCGTCCCGTATCCGGAGAATTGATCAAAATAACGATGAAAATTCCCAGAAAAAACACCCCTGTCAGCACCATTACCGAAATATATTTTAAACTCAGGCGTCCGATAAACATCAGCACTATTGAAGTGCAGAATAAAATAATGGCCGTGGAAAGGTTAGAAGGTAATATAAGACCGCAAATAATTAGCACTGGCAGGATAACTGGTAAAAAGGAGGATTTAAAGTCTTTAATGGTTTCCTGCTTTTTACTTAAAACACGGGCCACATATATAATAAGTGCCAACTTGGCAAAATCTGAACTTTGGAAAGATACATTGATAACCGGCAAGGTAAGCCAACGATTGGCATCGTTGATATTGGTTCCGGATACAAGTGTGATAAGAAGAAGTGGAATGGCAACAAAAAGTGCAAGTTGCGATAATCTTGAGTAGTATTTATATTTGATTTTATGTGCCAGAAACATGAGTATCAAACCTAAAACCATTATCGTTGTATGTTTGATAAGGTAATATTCAGTATTGCCCGCCTGGTAGCGATAAGCCAATGTACCTGTAGAGCTGTATACAGCTAATATGGAAAAGACAGACAAAATGCCTACAATAAACCAGATAATTTTGTCGCCACTTAATTTACTGAGCAAATACTTCATATAGAATTATTTATTTTTTTCATTATCAACAGATACGAGTCATATCAGAGATCATAAACTGCCTGTTTGAATTTACTGCCTCTGTCTTCGTAGTTTTTAAACAGATCAAAACTTGCACATGCTGGCGAAAGCAATACCACATCACCTTGTTCTGCCAAAAAATAGGCAGATTGCACGGCATCATTCATTGTATGCGTTTCAACCAGTTCGGGAACAAAGTTTTGCAGATTATCTTTTATTTTGCTGTTATCCTTACCCAGACATACAATTGCCTTCACTTTGGTACGAATCAAATCCTTTAACATATCATAATCATTTCCTTTATCCACTCCACCTGCAATCCACACCACAGGTTTTGTCATGCTCTCAAGGGCATACCAAGCGGCATTTACATTGGTGGCTTTACTGTCATTGATAAAATCAATACCCCTTACCCTGGAAACAAACTCAAGCCGGTGTCCAATATTTTCAAACTCTTCGAGGCTTTGTTTAATTACCTCTTTCCTCACATCTACCAGCTTGCTGGCAATGGTTGCTGCCATACCATTATAAATATTGTGCAATCCTGCAAGCGATAAATCTGACGTATCCATATCGAATCTTTCCTCATCCATATTAATCATTATTTTATTGCTGTTTAAATAAGCGTTACAATTTGAGTTATTTTCTTTTGTAAATGAATACATTATGGAACTAATCTGCTGAACTTTCAGGTGATCGGTAATACTTTTATCATCTTTACAATAAATAAATGCATCATCCTTTTTTTGATTATTGATGATCCTGAACTTCGACTTTACATAATCTTCAAAACGATTGTTGTACCGATCCAGATGATCGGGAGTAATGTTGAGAAGAACAGCAATATCGGCCCTAAAGTCTTTTAGTCCGTCCAACTGAAAGCTTGAAATCTCGAGCACATAATAATCATGATCATTTTCAGCTACCTGTCTGGCAAAACTCTTCCCTATATTGCCTGCCAGTGCTACATTCAGTCCTGCTTTTTTCAGGATATAATAAGTAAGTAAGGCTGTGGTAGTTTTACCATTTGATCCTGTAATACATACCTTAAAAGCATTCGTAAAAGCAGCAGCAAATTCAATCTCATCAATTACAGGAATCTGCAATTGTAGTGCTTTTTTTATAATACCTATCCAGGGTGGTATACCAGGACTTTTCACTATTCTGGAAGCAGACAATATCTCTTTTTCGGAATGTTTGCCTTCTTCCCATTGTATTCCATAATGGTTAAGAACGTTTTTATAGTGTAGGTCGATTTTAGAAAAATCGGATACAAATACCTTTAATCCTTTACGATTTGCCAGAATTGCTGCACCTGTGCCACTTTCACCTGCACCAATAACTGCCAGATCCCAATGCCTGTTCATCTCACTTTGAGCGTTATGATGGATATAATAGCCAAAAGTATTCCCACGATCAAAAACCGTTGCACAATTTTTGCTTCATGAAAACCTTTCATTTGAAAATGATGATGAAGGGGTGCCATTTTAAAGATCCTTTGTCCTTCTCCAAAACGCCATCTTGTATATTTAAACCAACCCACCTGCATCATTACAGAAACACTTTCAATAAAAAACACGCCGCACATAACAGGTATAAGCAATTCCTTTCTGATCATAACAGCAAAAACGGCAATGATACCCCCAATTGCAAGACTACCCGTATCGCCCATAAAAACCTGTGCAGGATAGGAGTTATACCATAAAAACCCCACACAGGCTCCCACGAAAGCAGCCATGAAAATAACCATCTCGCCGGTATTGGGGATATACATAATATTGAGATAATCAGAGAAAATGACATTACCCGAAACATAAGCCAAAGCACCCAATGCGATACCAATTACGGCGGAGGTACCTGTGGCCAAGCCATCTAAACCGTCGGTAATATTTGCACCATTGGATACAGCTGTAATGATTAGGATGACAATGGGAATGAATACCAAAAAAGCCCAATTTCTGTATCCATCGCCTAACCAACGGATCAAATCAGCATAATCAAATTCATTATCTTTAAAAAAAGGAATTGTTGTCTTGGTTGATTTCACAGACTCCAGCACAACATTATCATCAGCATTTTCCAATCCTTCTATACCCAGCAAAACTTCCGAGGAGATATACTGGTATTCGGGAGTAATGCGTTCTCTGATTACTACAGAATCATTAAAATACAACACACTACCTACAATAACCCCTAAACCGATCTGACCCAGAATTTTAAACTTACCATGAAGTCCTTTTTTGTCTTTTCTGAAAACTTTGATGTAATCATCCAGAAAACCAATGGCACCCAACCATAAGGAAGAAAAAAGCAAAAGTAGAACATACACATTATCCAAACGGGCAAAAAGAAAAGCAGGAATTACTATTGAAGCGATAATGATAATACCCCCCATTGTTGGGGTTCCCTGTTTTTGTATTTGCCCTTCCAGTCCAAGATTTCTAACAATTTCTCCTACCTGCTTTTTTTGCAAATACTGAATAATTGTTTTGCCAAACATCATTGAAATGACGAGAGAGAAAATAACAGCCATGCCAGCTCTGAAAGAGATGTACTGAAACAATCCTGCTCCAGGCAGATCGTAACTGTTGTTTACATATTCAAAAATGTGATAAAACATATCTTAGATTTATATTTACACCAATTATGACAGATTTTCTTTCAAAACAGCCCAATCATCAAAAGGTGTCCGCACTCCTTTGATCTCCTGATACTTTTCGTGTCCTTTGCCTGCTACAAGAATAATGTCGCCAACAGAGGACAAGGAACAGGCAACTTTAATCGCCTCAGAACGACTTTCAACCACAAGTGTCTTTTTTTCAGACAACATATCCAAACCTTTCTTCATATCTTCTATAATATCGGAAGGTTCTTCAAACCTGGGATTATCGCTGGTAAGTATAACCTTATCACTCATGCTGGCACTGATGGAAGCCATCAAAGGACGTTTTGAAGTATCCCTGTTTCCTCCACACCCTACCACGGTGATAACAGACTCATTACCGGTTCTTAATTTTTGAATGGTTTTGAGTACGTTTTCAAGCGCATCAGGAGTGTGTGCATAGTCAACAATACCTGTTACTTTATTTTTGCTGATAAAATACTGAAAACGCCCTTCAACAGGCTCTAATTTACTGATAGCAGTGAGAGCCTGATCACTTTCCAACCCCAGTTGCCTGCATGCTGCATAAATAGCCATAATGTTATAAGCATTGAAATCTCCAACCAGTTTGCACCAGACTTCTCTGCCATCAACATCCATAAACAACCCTGAAAGCTGATTTTCAATCACTTTTCCATTATAATCGCCCATTGTTTTAATCCCAAAAGTATATTTTCCGGCTACTGTGTTTTGCAGCATTACCAATCCATTAGGATCATCTTTGTTTGTAATGGCAAAACTTCCCTTATCCAACTGATCGAATAATTTCTTTTTTGCGTTGATATAATTTCTGAAGGTCTTATGATAATCGAGATGTTCGTGGGTAATATTACTAAATAAGGCACCTTTGAATTTAATCCCTTTAATCCGGTTTTGTACCACAGCATGCGAACTTACCTCCATAAAACAATGGGTGCATCGATTAACAACCATTTTATTAAACCACTGCTGTATGGCAACTGCGTCTGGCGTTGTATGGGTGGCAGAGAATTTCCGGTTTCCAATTTTAACAACATTGGTAGATAGCAAACCACTATGAAAACCCATACTTTGAAAAACCTGATGAAGCAAACTGGCAATGGTTGTTTTTCCGTTTGTACCGGTAACCCCCACTACAATCAATTTCTCTGAAGGGTTTCCATAAAAATTAGCGGCAATAAGTCCCAGTGCTTTAGAAGAATCCTGAACCTGAATATAAGTAACACCATCGAATAAATGAGCGGGCATAATTTCACACACAACAGCTACGGCACCGCCATCAATGGCATTATCAATAAAATTATGCCCATCAGAAACTGTTCCTGCCACTGCAACAAAAAGAGCACCTTTTTGCACCTTGCGCGAATCAAATGCAACCTGATCAACAGCAATCTGCGTTGACCCGGATACCTGAATCAGCTCACATTTATACAATATGTCGCTTAATAGTTTCAAATTACTATTTGTTTTTATGATAGTTCTAAATAAATAACAGATTCGTTTTTTATTCTTGTACCCGGTTTTATGCTTTGCGATTTCACAACTCCCCTGCCAATGAAACGAACCTTCATACCATTGTTTTCGAGCAGGTATAAAGCATCTTTCAAACCCATTCCATAAACATTGGGAACCAGATTATCAATGATCTTTCGGGAATCTATCAAAACCGTATCTCCTTTTCCAAGAGACGCTTCAGACCATGTGTCTGAATCTTTTCCAACAACAAGCGTAGCTTTGAATTTAGAGTAAATGTTTTTGATATCTTCATACCTGCCAGCATCAACCACCGGCAAAGAAGCCAAAACGTTTTCCGGCTTCAGGGTTTGAGGGAGATCAATTTGAGTTGCATAGATCTTATGGGCAATTTCTTTAAATGCAGGTGCGGCAACCTGACTACCGGTATAAATATACCCTTGCGGATCATGAATAACAACAATCATGGAATACACAGGATCATTGGCAGGAAAATATCCGGCAAAACTCGCTCTGTAAACCACACCATCTTTGTTTCTGTATCCTTTTCCATTAGAAACCTGAGAAGTTCCTGTTTTACCTGCAAGAGGAAATACAGCCGAATTGACAGAAGAAGCTGTGCCGCTTATTACGACCTCTTCCAGCATATCTCTTACGATCGTGAGGGTTTGTTCAGAACAAATACTGTTTCTAAGCACCTGTGGTTTAAATATTTCTATGCTTTTACCGGTTTGTCTTACTTCATCTACAAACATAGGTTTCATCATTACCCCATTGTTGGCAATCGCATTATAAAGGGTTAATATTTGCAGGGGAGTAAACATAACACCGTAACCAATAGACATCCAGGGCAAAGTGACGCGAGACCATTCAGGATCGTTAACACCGGGAATATATGGTTTTCCTTCTCCTTTGATCTCAACGCCAAGTGGTTGAGAAAGTCCCATTTTATCCAATTGGTCTAAAAACCTTTGTGGTTCTTCCCCATAAGCCTGGTTAATGATTTTAGAGATGGCAACATTTGAAGAAAGGGCAAATGCCTCTTTCACTGTTATGGTGCCAAACCCACCAGGTTTAGCATCTCTCATAATTCTGTCAGCAAACCTTACAGAACCTTTATCTGTATCAATAAAATCATTGGGTTTAACAAAATCGTCTTCCAGGGCCGCGATCATGCTTGCCAGTTTAAATGTTGAACCTGGTTCGGCACTTTCACCAACAGCATAATTGAATGCTTCTGCATAACTTCCATCGGCATTGCGAGAAAGGTTTGAAATGGCTTTGATTCTGCCAGTGCTAACTTCCATTACGATAGCGGAACCATGTTCTGCACCGAATTTTATGAGTTGTTTTCTTAATGCATTTTCAACAATATCCTGCATATGAATATTGAGTGAAGTAACAATGTCCTTTCCATTCAAAGGCTTAATTTCATTCTCATCATTAAGAGGCATCCAGTTTCCACCCGAAATACGTTGCATAAGTCTTTTCCCTTTTTTGCCCTCGAGGTAGTTGCGGTATGCTCCTTCAAGTCCTACATATACACCCTCTCTTTCATATCCAATGGTGCGATGTGCCAGAGACCTGAAGGGTGTTTCACGGCGATTATTTTCTACAACGATCAACCCGCCCTTAAATCTGCCTAACCGGAAAACCGGAAACTCGCGAAGTTTTATCAACTGGTTGTAAGAAACATTTCGTTTGACAAGAAAATAGCGTTGCTGCTCGGATCTGGCTTTGATAAGAACCCGCTTATATTCTGCTTTCGGGCGATCTTTGAAAAGCAAAGACAGCTGATAAGAGAGTGAATCTATCCCTGCATAAAAAACCTGGTCATCCACTACCCTTCTGTCAAGATCCATTCTGATCTCATATACAGGTACGCTGGTTGCAAGCAATCGTCCGTCATCCGCCAGAATATCCCCCCTCACGGCGTCAATATCCATATAGTGCATGGTAGAATTTCTTGCCATTTCATTCCACTTTTCACCTTCTGCAAACTGAAGATACGCTACCTTAAAAAGGATAACAACAGCAAAGCCTACCGTAAGAAAATAAACCAGGTAAATTCTCCACAAAATATCGCCTTTATTGTTAATATCCACGTTGTTAATATTTTAGTGTCATTAATTAGTAATCTAAATATTTGTCATCTGTTCCAATGATTTATAAACCCTGAGAAAAAACGATTTTTTTCTTTTTCACCCGCAATTACTACAGGAGGAACAGTTGATTCCACAAAACCTCTGTCATCGAGCATTTTTGCCACAAACGACTGGTTGCTCAGTGTCATTAGTTCGGATTTATTAGAGATATAAATCGTTCTGAGTTCTGTAATATCATTTCTCAGCGATTCTACTTTTTGTAATTTTTCCTGGGCATAATAATTATTGGCAATTAAAAAAACAGATAATCCGCCTACAAAAAAGAAAACAGATAAAAAATTGGTTGATTTGCTGTTTGTCAGAAAATCTCCGTTTAAGATTGACTCCAGGACTTTTACAGAAGCAGATTTTTTTTTCGTTTTAGGAGATTTGGATTTGTTTACCATCTCCTTGTATGTATTTTCTGCCATATTGTTTTGTTATTTAAGTTTTTCAGCAATTCTTAGTTTGGCACTTCTACTGCGAGGGTTTTGGAGCACCTCTTTCTCATCAGGTACTATCAACTTTCCCACAGGTTTTACAGGTGAAAGATCGTTTCCAAATATGTCTTTTTCAACCTCACTGGAAAATTTTCCTGTTCTCATGAAATTTTTCACCAACCGGTCTTCCAGCGAATGATAGGATATAAAAACCATGCGCCCCCCTGTTTTCAACATTTCAAGACTTTGCTGAAGCAGATCTTTTAAGGCATCCATTTCGCTATTAACCTCTATGCGTAAAGCCTGAAAAACCTGAGCAAAGAATTTATTTTCCTTCATTTTGGGTGCAGTTCTCAAAAGAGCATTTTTCAGATCTTCAGTGGTTATGATCTCATTTTTTTTTCGTTCATTTACTATTTGTGCTGCCACCTTATAAGCATTTTTAATCTCACCATAATTCCTGAAAATATTTATCAGCTCTTCCTGCTCATATTCATTGACCACCCTGGCAGCGGTAAGCAATTGCTTCCTGTCCATTCTCATATCCAAAGGACCATTAAAACGTGTTGAAAAGCCCCTTTCCGGTTTATTGATCTGCCATGAAGAAATTCCCAGATCAGCCAATATCCCATCTACCGGATACGCTTTATACATTTTGAGCATTGTTTTCATATGTCTGAAATTTTCATTCAGGAAAATAAGTCGCTCATCTTCAGGAACATTTTGCCCCGCATCCGGATCCTGATCAAAAGCGATCAGTTTTCCATTCTCCAGTTTTTCAAGGATCTTTGCTGAATGTCCGCCTCCGCCATAAGTAACATCTACGTATATGCCATCAGGATCAATATTCAATCCTTTAACAGAAGATTCGGGTAAAACAGGTTGATGGTAAATCATTCTTCAGTTAAATTATTGGTGATTCTGCCCATAACATCTTCGGCAAGTGCAGAAAACTCAGCAGGTTCGGCACTCATCGCACTTTCATAAAGGTCTTTCGACCAAATTTCAATCCGGTTAGCGTAAGCAAACAAAACAACCTCTTTTTCCAGTGAAGCATATTCTACCAAAGTTTTTGGCAAAAGCAATCTGTTGGAGGAATCACAAACCAGTTCGGATGCACCGCGGTAAAAGTATCTTACAAACTCCCTGTTCTTTTTATTGTAAAGGTTTAAGGAATTGATCTCTTTGGTTATTTTTTGCCACTCCGTTTCAGGGAATAATGTAAGATTCTTCTCGAAACCGCGGTTCACTACGAAACGTTCCCGATCCTTTCCGGCAAGTTGTTTCATCAGACCGGTTGGCATCATAAACCGTCCCTTAGCATCAACTTTACATACATATTCTCCGAAAAGATTTGCCATTTTACACTAAACCTGTTTGAAAGTGTAAATATAAGGATATTTTTCCCACATTTTCCCACTTTCCCCCACATTGTTGATAACTTTTTATCGAAGAATACGATCCAAAATCGGGGATAAACTATAATCCATTAATTTACTGCACTTTAATAAAAACTAAAAAAAGGATATTTTTCCAGGAATGCTCATTTTTTTCTATGAAAATATTTATTTTTCACACGAATCAAAACAAAAACAATTTCAAATTAAATTTGAATTAGAATTCATTCAAATCTTCTAATTGAGATCATCAGGGTATTTCTGAAATATTCACTATTTTTGCCTAAGGCTGATATTATTTAAGTGAGACTATATATGGCGCATGTTCAAAATAATGCATCAACAACATCGGGTTTACAAGCAGAATTTGTGAATGTAGATAAAGTACTGCGATCAAAAGGTAAAAAAATCTACCCTTACATACCTAAATTTCTGATCAGGTATTTAGAAAAAAAAATCCACCAAGATACACTCAATGAAGCCCTTCATCAATTTCAGGATAAGCAGGATTTGGAATTTTTGGAAAACGTGCTCCATAAATATTTTACAGCCGAGATTGAGGTAAAAAACAAGGAAAATATTCCACGTGACGGCAGGTATATTTTGGCTTCAAATCATCCGCTTGGAGGTCTTGATGGAATTGCATTGATGCATGAAGTTGGCAAATACAGGAAAGATATTAAATTTATTGTGAATGATATTTTGCTTGAACTAAAAAATTTACAGGGTTTATTTGTACCTGTCAATAAACACGGACGGAATAGTGCTGAGAGGGTGCGAATCATCAAAGAGGTTTATGAATCAGATGATCTTGTTTTGATTTTTCCTGCAGGATTGGTGTCGAGAAAGCAGAACGGAGAGATCAAAGATCTGGAGTGGAAAAAAAGTTTTATCAGCAAATCGATCCAATACAAACGCGATATTATACCGGTATACATTGAAGGAAAAAATTCTGACTTTTTTTACAACCTTGCATTATGGCGTAAGCGGCTGGGAATCAGAGCCAACATTGAAATGCTTTATTTACCTGACGAAATGTTTAAACAAGCAGATAAAAAAATTACCATTACATTTGGCAAACCTATACCTTATAATACTTTTACCCCTTCTACAACCCATCATGAATGGGCACAATGGGTAAAAGAAAAAATTTATGAAATGGGCAATCAACCCGAAATTTAAATAATTAGTGTTTTATTTTAGCAGAAGGGATTATGCAAGAAGAGATTATTCATCCTATCGACAGAGATTTAATTGAAAAAGAACTTACTGAGGATAAATTTTTAAGGATTACCAATAATGCCAACAATAAAATATATGTGATCAGCCATTATGACTCACCCAATACAATGCTGGAGGTTGGGCGATTGCGTGAAATTTCATTCCGGGGCGCCGGAGGAGGTACAGGCAAAAAAGCGGATATTGACATTTATGATACAGGAGAAGTACCTTACAAACAACTAATTCTTTGGGATCCGTGTGCTAAAGAAATTATTGGGGGTTATCGTTTTATTCTTGGCAATCAGGTGAAAACAGATAAAAATGGAATACCTCAACTGGCAACCTCAGGATTACTCGATTATTCGGAAAAATTCATCCAGGAATATCTTCCCTATACCATTGAATTGGGCAGATCGTTTGTTCAACCCAAATACCAACCCTCCCGGGAAAACAGAAAAGGTCTGTTTTCACTGGATAACCTTTGGGATGGACTGGGTGCTCTGGTAATTGATAACCCTGACATGAAGTATTTCTTTGGAAAAATGACCATGTATAGCCATTATGATCCTGTAGCAAGAGATATGATATTATTTTTTCTGAAAAAGTTCTTTCCCGATCATGAAAACCTTACCAAACCTAAAATACCTCTACAATATAAAACAGATACAACTGGTTTTAACAGTCTTTTTACCGCGAATACATTTGAGGAGAATCATAAAATTCTTTTCCAGAAAGTGCGCGAAAGAGGAGAAAACATACCGCCACTTGTCAACTCCTACATGGTGATAAGCCCAAACATGCGAACCTTCGGTACTGCATGGAATGAAGACTTTGGCGGAGTAGAGGAAACAGCCATTTTAATAACCATCAACGACATTTACCAACAAAAAAAAGAACGGCATATCAACTCTTACAAACCAGGTGTAGAGAAATAACTTTTTTCTGATGAATCACAGCAATTTATATCAACACTTTTCCAGATATCAAAACAAGTAGTTCTCATGCAAATCCGGATTTAAAAATAAATGACAAAAACAAAACCTGATTTATAAAGATCAAACTAAATAGATGGTCAAACTACCCGTTAGTGAATCAAACCTACGGTGGTACTCCGAAAATTTTTAGAATCGGGAAATCATTTTGAGATGAAGAGAGTTATTTGCCCACAAGCCTTTTTCTGATAAAACCATCATGATGGCATGTATCAAAACATAGTAATCGTTTATCTTCATTTCAACCCTAAACAAATCTTTCCAAAAATTATTTCTATAAAAACATGAATATATCCAAAGCTATTTTCGTAAAGAGTTCTTCCGATTACCGCGATTGTCCTCAGGAAAACAAACCTGAGTATGCATTTATAGGCAGATCCAATGTAGGGAAATCCTCACTTATCAATATGCTTTCCGGAACAAAAAAACTTGCCAAAACCTCCGGGCGACCCGGTAAAACACAATTGATCAATCATTTTTTGATGAACGATAACTGGTATATTGCTGATTTGCCAGGTTTTGGGTTTGCCAAAGTGCCCATGAAAATAAAAACAGGATGGGACAAGATGATCAAAAATTACCTTTTAAAGCGTAAAAATCTTGTTTATACCTTTTTACTTATAGATATAAGACATGATCCCCAAAGAAATGATCTTGAATTTATGGAATGGTTTGCTGTAAACCAGTTGCCTTTTATTATTCTTTTTACCAAATCAGACAAACTGAGTTCACAACGTTTACAGGAAACCGTGGAAAAATATACATCGCGCCTTGCAGACCAATGGGATCCCTTGCCGGAGTATATAATCTCTTCGGCGGAAACCAAAACGGGGAAAGAAACCATACTGGATTTTATAGAAAAAAACAACCGCCATTTTTACGATGACCTTTCCTCATTGATCAACTGGTAATGCTATCTGATGCCTGTGAGAAAAAACCAATTAAACTTCATACCAGGACTTGAAAAGAGTGTATCCGGTAAACTCAACACAATGTAATTGCAAAAATCGCCTGTTTTCATTCATTACAATCTTTGTGCTTTACGCAGTCTTATTAAATACATATACACAAACAGAACATTTCACGCGAATCGATCATTCCTTTTACCGGGGCCGATATTGAGATAATCGGAGAATTTTAACTGCATCGTCTTCATTGAGCAATTCAGACAGCGTAATATCCGGATTCTTTTCCATGTAGTTTCTTACGATCCTCCATCCCGTAAAAGCACCTATCCGGGGTGCAGATTCTCTTGAAAGAGGGGCTGTAAAAGGTGCCGAACCAATAAATTTCTGAATAGACTTTCTGTCAGATTCATAAAGCAAGTCATTTTCCAGAAAATATACCCATACACTTTTCTCATTCCCCAGTGCCCAGTTCATTTGTTGGGCTGTGTATGATATTTTGAGAGAATCTTCCCATTGGGGATACATACAATCCAGAAAGTAAAGTTTTTTCCCTTCAGCAACCATGAAATCCAGCAATGACTCTACATTTCCCAGTTGCGTAGAAAACATTTGTTCAACCAATACACGCATTACCTCTACCGGCATTGCTTCAGGTTTAAACCTTATCCTTTTGAATACGGGAACACCCATTTTCTCATAATTGTCATAGTTTTTCCCTAAAAACATATCCAATCCAATAATAATATTTCCATCAAAATATTTTACAGGATATTCAAAATCCAATCCTGATATGTAAGAATAGAACACAGGTACCGGGACACCAGGAAAATGGTACCGAAAATAACGAAATGCTTGTGAAAGCTGATTTTCAGCGTCTGAAAGATCATGCCAAACCTGCTGTGTATCTTCATACACCTCTATGATAAAAGGATCGGTGATATATTCATAAAGTTGTTGCTGACCCTGGGGCGTAAATATCTGATCGCCCAGAAACAATTCAAAATCCTTTACATGCGGTTGGATTTCATCAAGAATATTTTCGGGGTCAACTGTAAACAAAATCTGCTCATAACGTTTTATCTCTATGTGTTTCTCGGCAACATCAGAGATATCAGCCTGATAAGGGGGTTTACGATTGCAGGATACATGAAATAGAATGATCAGTATTAATAAAAGAAATTTCTGCATATTTCTGGATGTAATTGATTTGTAAAACATAAGATTAGATCAATAAAAACGTTTATAGTGAAAAATTAAAAATCAGTGGGCATATGGCAAAAAGATTGCTTATTAACCAAAACAATACATAATTCAACAAGGAAATCTGAAAATGCATTTCAATACACTCAATTGGGTACAAAAATTGGTATGCAAAACAAACAGAATCTCCGGCATTTTAATCTTAAATAGTGAAAATCTGCTTTTATTGAGATTTCAGACCTCAAGTAACAGATTTCAAATCCCAACGGATACATACACAGATTTTCGAAAGAGAAAATAAACAGAAAACACCTTAAAACTAATCAAATTTTCATTCAAATAACGGTATTATGCAAAGAAAGATTGTAATCAGTTTAGCAGGAAGTCTGCTTTTTTTAATGATGTCTTTATCTGCTTTTTCACAGGGGCTCAGGTTAGGATTACATGCTTCCCCTTCCCTTTCATGGTTTAAACCCGACACAGAAGAATACACATCAGAAGGTATCCGGGTAGGAGTTTCATACGGATTGCTTTCGGAATTTCTTTTGGCTGAGCAATATTCATTTGCTACCGGCATCAGTGTTCGATATCAGGGGGGCATCCTGCAATATCCTACTGCCGAAACAATCAATGATCAGGAATATTTAGAAAAAGAAAGAACCTACAGATTGCAAAATCTTGAAGTTCCATTGACTCTAAAAATGAAAACCCGTGAGATCGGGTACAACACCTATTTTGCTGTATTTGGATTTGGCGGATCGGTCAACCTCAGGTCCAAAGCAGATGATCAGTTTATTCATCCTGACCCTGATATGACCGGAATATCAAGAACAGATCTCGATATAAAAAGCGAAATACCCCTTTTCAGGATATCCATGATAATGGGCATTGGATTTGAACACTCTTTGGGGGGAAATACATCCATTGTTACAAGCGTAAATTTCAACAATGGTTTTACCAATATTCTTAAAGGGGTTAACAGACAGCTTGACAAGAAGCAAAATGCAATTTCAAATTTCGTGGAACTCAATGTAGGGATTCTTTTTTAGAAACAAGGTATGGCTGTTTTTTCCCATTATATTCATTGTATAAATTGTGGCAATGAACTCACCAATACCAGTGAGCTGATCACAAACCTGCCTGAGGAAATTGAATGTGATTTTTGCGGACAAAAATACCCGGGATTGACCAAGAAAATCAGAACAAGAAAAATTTCTATTACAACACTATTCATTCTTATCTCTGCAATCATATTTATTTTTACCACCCTCAGGGCAGGATTTATGTCTGCCCTATTCCTCTTATTTCCTGTTTTTATTATTTATTTGGTAGTTTTGGAAGCAAGCGTAAAAAAAATCGTAAAATTCTGATCAATTCATAAATTTTTGCTTATCATTGCAACTTTTCAAAATTTAAGTAAAGTATCAAAAATCAGCATTTGTTGGTTAGATGGTATCATGCTCTGAAGTAAATTTCCAAAGTTAGTTGATGAGAACAATTTTTTATCCAATCAACTTTTTACAATTGGAGGAGGAATAAATGACCAGTACGAATCATTCTAAACATAAGCATCTATGAAAATTGCACTTGCTCAGTTTAACTATCATATTGGAAACTTTCAAAAAAATACCGGTAAAATTATTGAGGGTATACAAAAAGCAAAATCATTGAATGCCGATTTGGTAGTATTTTCTGAATTATCGGTATGTGGTTATCCTTCAGGTGATTTCCTGGAATTTGATGACTATATTCATAAATGTTACCAGGCAGTTGAGGATATCTCGATGCATTGCAAAGGTATTGCAGCCATAGTGGGTGCACCAGCACGAAATGAGCAGCCCAAAGGAAAACCATTATACAATGCAGCTTATTTTATTGAAGATCAAAAAATAAAACACGTTTATAAAAAAGGATTATTACCCAATTATGACATTTTTGAAGAGTATCGGTATTTTGAACCGGCAACAACTTTTTCACTGATCGGGTTTAAAAACAAAAAAATAGCCCTTACCATATGCGAAGACCTTTGGAATCTTAATGACAACCCCTTGTATGTGCAAAATCCCATGGGGCAACTGGCCAAAAAAGGTGCAGAGATTATGATCAACATCGCTGCCTCTCCATTTTCATGGAACCACAACAAAGAAAGAAAAACCATGCTCATAGACAATGCCCGTCGATATCAGCTGCCACTCTTTTATGTAAACCACATTGGCGCTCAAACAGAACTCATTTTTGATGGTGGTTCTATGGTCATAAACCCAAAAGGTCAAATAAAAGAAGAACTGAATTATTTTGAGGAAGACTTTAAGGTTGTTGATCTGGATCATGCCCGGAAACCGAATCCTGAGAATGAATTGCTACCGGAAGATGAAAAATACAAAATTGAAAATATTTACAATGCCCTGGTATTGGGGGTTAGAGACTATTTCGGTAAACTTGGATTCTCGAAAGCGATCCTGGGCTTAAGTGGTGGTATCGATTCGGCTGTAACCATGGCAATAGCGGCAGATGCACTGGGCAAAGAAAATGTTTTGGCGGTACTTTTGCCCGGAGAATTCAGCACTGATCATTCCCTGAAGGATGCTGAAGAACTGACCAAAAACCTGGGTAGTCCTTATCATATCATCAATATTGCTGAAACCCACAAAAATTTTGAAAAAAACCTGCAACCCTACTTTGAGAACAAACCTTTTGATGTTACCGAAGAAAATATTCAGGCACGTACCAGAGCAATTTATCTGATGGCATTGTCAAACAAACATGGATATATATTACTCAATACCTCCAATAAAAGTGAAGCCGCTGTTGGATACGGCACTTTATATGGTGACATGTGTGGTGGATTATCGGTGATCGGCGATGTTTATAAAACAGATGTTTTTAAACTTGCCCGTTTTATAAACCGCGATAAAGAAATAATACCTGAAAATACCATTACCAAACCACCAAGTGCCGAATTGAAACCCGATCAGAAAGATTCAGATTCATTACCTGATTATGAAATTCTGGATAAGATACTTTATGAATACATTGAAAACCGACAGGGACCCTCAGAAATCAAAGCATCTGGTTTTGAGAGCAAGTTAACCGACCGCATCCTGAAACTGGTCAATACCTGTGAATACAAAAGATTTCAGACACCACCCATACTCAGGGTTTCGTCAAAGGCTTTTGGTGTTGGAAGGCGTATGCCAATTGTAGCCAAATATCTTGGATAAATCAGATAATTTTGAGAAACAACAATTAAATACCGTTCTATAGCAATAAAAATTTTGAACTTACTGCGTTTTGTTAATAAAATCCTGCCTGTCCAATGGTCTTTTCCTGCGATGATGCACTCCCTTAAATGCGTCATTATAAAAGAGATATATTCATGTTATCCAATCCAACATATTCGATTAAACATCATTTTTATTCTACATGTTTAAAACAACCTGTGATTTCTTTAAATTTTCATTAAATTTGCGCTGCAAAACGAACATCATGCCAACACAATGAAAGTTCATGATTAGGTGTCAGCAAGAAAACTCGTCATTTTTACAAGTACTTCATAAAAAATCGTCAGGTGCAAGGCGGGCGATGAATGAAAAAAAGGAGTTTACTTTTCGTAAATAACTGTTTTATAGAAAAACCCAACGCAGCAATTGGCGTTTTCCTGCAAGCACGAATTATAATGGTTGAAAGGATGTGAATTTAGTCATGTCGAATAATGCATAATATTAATTAAAAATGTCAAACGATGAGATCGAATAAAGAATTTGGAGATATCCCTATATGGGGATTTCTGGTGTGGACTGTTGCGTTCATTATGCTTACTATTTTTGTATCTTGCGAAAAAGAGGATGAATCAGAATTAACCACCATAAAAGGTATTGCGCTTGATGCAGTATCATTTACAGAGCTGGTGGGTGCAGAAGTCGTGCTCCAACCCATAGATGCAACTGCAACAAAATCAGAAAGCCAGGAGGAAAAAACCGCTATTGTTGATAATTTAGGAAACTACACCTTCGAGAAAATAGCAAAAGGAAACTATTCTCTGTCCATAAACATGGAAGGTTATAAATCCATGTTTACAAGTGATATGAATCTTGATGGAAGCGATCAGTTTGTTGCCTTTCTACCAGTTACAACTTCTATTACGGTGCCCGTGGGAGGCATAACAGGTATGGTGGTTGACAATAACGGAGACCCTGTGAAGGGTGCCAACATATCCATCAGTGCCCAGGACGAATCTATAACAAATGGTTATTTTTCTTCAACTGAGAGCAACGAAAGTGGGCAGTTTTTTATTGGTGCCGTTCCGGTTGAACAAACCAATGAATTTAAGATCAGGTGTATAGACAGTGATTTCGACACAAATATTTTACCCAACCTGGTAATCCTTGAAAACGAAATGAGTGTGGTTTATTTTAAAATGGAAGAAGCCACTCCGGCAGAGAATCTTGTTTACGAAGACTTTGAAAACCAAGTACCCTGGAATCTGGATGGCTTTTGGCAAATAAAAGAAAACCATTCCATCAGCAATCAAGCTTACCCTGTTTATGTAAAACTTGCCCCCAATGATGAATCGGAAGGTATGGTACCCGATGCATACAAGGGAAACAGATCGTTGTGGTACGGAGAGACTGAAACCGGGAACTTTATGGGAGAACAAAGCAATTGGGATGAAGAACTTTCAGGAGGAACAAGCGAGACAAGTAACTCAGGTTCTGCCATGTCTCCGGTTATTGATTTGAGCGATGTTGAACAGGCGAGTGTCAATTTCTGGACCTGGTTTGAAATCGAAAGCGTAAACCCAAATAATTTAGGATACGACTTGATGGAAATATATGCTTTTGATGAAAATGAATCACCCAACAACGCCAGACTGCTTGGAAAACTAAATCCTTATACAGACCCCATACTCGATGACAGAGAATCCATTCCTTTTACCTCCGGCGGTTTTAATCAGACACCGATATGGAGCTATGTTGAATTTGACCTAAGCGAATTTGCAGGCAATAAAATTCACCTCATGTTTGTATTTGACACGCGTGATAAACTCTACAATGGTTTTAGAGGATGGATCATTGATGAACTGAAGGTTACCGACAAAGCAGTATTAGATCAAAAATCCGGCAAAATGCAATCCGGCAAACTAATGGAAAGAGAAAAGTAAGCTTACGATTAATAAGAATCATTCCTTTGTGACAAAAAAAGACCGGAAAATAAATCTTCCGGTCTTTTTTTTCTTCTTATATCAATGTGTTTGATAAAAAAGCTTTCTTGCTCAAAATCTCATAAAATAAGAATCAACTCAACTGATATTATAATTCCCTTGAAGTACTGTGAACATTAATCATATCAATTAATGAACATTAAGATTTACAGCTTCTACTGATTTGATTTGGGGTATTGCCTTCTTCATGGCTTGCTCAACGCCTGCTTTTAATGTCATGGTACTCATAGGACAAGATCCACACGCTCCAAGAAGTTCAACATTTACAACCATATCATCTGTTATTTCAACAAAACGTATATTTCCACCATCTGCTTGTAAATAAGGACGAATTTGGTCAATTACATTTTCTACTTTTTTTATAAGTTCAGCATTCTGTACTGTTTGCATAAAAATTAAATTTTTAATGAATAATTTTCTAAAATATGATTTTATATTTGAAAAAAAAATCAATAAAATCACAACTTGTTAGTAAACAATAAATTGACTTCACAACCAATTTATATTTAGACTGTGTAAAGATAAGGAATTTTTAAGTTGTGGCAAAAGAAACAATCAAAATTAAGGTCACAAGGACACCATTGTGAATCCATAAACAACCAAGTTCAAAAACGTCAAACGTCTTTTGATGGATTCCAAAATTTCTGACGAAAATCAATGATTTGATCATTTACGACCTTAACCCCCTCATTTTCTAACAGTTGTTGCATTAAAAAAGGATTTCCAAAATGATGCTTACCTGTAAGCACACCATTTCTGTTTACAACACGGTGAGCGGGAATATTTCCGGGAAACGAATGAGAATGGTTCATGGCCCAACCTACCATCCTTGAAGAACCAGGGGTTCCAAGAAAGGAAGCGATGGCACCATAGGTGGTAACCCGTCCATAAGGAATTTTTTCAACAACTTCATAAACCTTCACAAAAAAGGACTTATCTTCCATAGATCAATATTCAAATTTTCATCTGTTTATAATTTGATTAAATAGGTCAGATGGAGCTCGCCAAAATACTG
>CAZPVB010000029.1:0-27810 GCA_964589855.1 uncultured Bacteroidales bacterium | reverse complement strand
TGATTTTTGTTCTTAAATGGTATACCAAACTCACGCAATAGCGAATAAGCTTCTTTGTCAGTTTTTGCAGTGGTAACGAAAGAAATATCCATTCCCATAATTTTATTGATCTTGTCAATGTTGATTTCAGGGAAAATAATCTGCTCGGGAACACCTAATGTAAAATTACCTCTTCCATCAAAACCTTTCTCATTGATACCTCTGAAGTCTCTGATACGTGGTAATGAAACAGCAACAAGTCTGTCAAGAAATTCATACATTTTATTTCCTCTCAGTGTTACCCTAACACCAATGGGCATTCCACGACGAAGTTTAAAATTAGAAATGTCCTTTTTGGATTTTGTGGGCACCGATTTTTGCCCTGCAATTACGGTCATTTCTTCAACGGCCGTATCTACAAGTTTTTTGTCTGTAATACCCATTCCAACGCCTTGATTGAGGCATATCTTAAGAAGTTTAGGTACTTCCATCTGATTTTTGTATTTAAATTCAGATGTCAAAGAAGGAACTATTTCCTTCTGATACTTATCTTTTAGTCTTGGTGTATAGCTCATTATTTTATTACCTCCCCGGATTTTTTAGAATAACGTTCGAGTTTATTATTCTCATTAATTTTTCGACCAATACGAGTGGCGTCACCATTATTATCAATAATCATCAAATTTGAGATGTGAATAGCGGCTTCTTGTTTGATGATACCACCTTCAGTATTATTGGCATTTGGTTTCGTATGTTTAGAGATCATATTCAGACCTTCAACAATGGCTCTTTTATTTTTATAATCAATGCTGAGTACCTTGCCTTTTTGTCCACGGGAGTTTCCGGTAATAGCTTTGACAGTATCGCCTTTTTTTATGTGTAATTTGGGTTGCATAATTCCAGGATTTCAGGGTTAAAGCACTTCAGGTGCTAGTGAAACGATTTTCATAAATTGCTTTTCGCGAAGTTCGCGTGCCACAGGACCAAAGATCCTGGTTCCCCGCATTTCTTCGGTTGCTGTTAAAAGTACGACAGCGTTGTCGTCGAACTTGATATAAGTACCATCGGGTCGTCTGACGTGCTTTTTGGTTCTTACAACTACTGCTTTGGATACTGTCCCTTTTTTAATATTACCACTGGGGATAGCATCTTTAACGGTAACAATAATTTTGTCACCTATGCCAGCATATCTTCTTTTGGTACCACCCAGTACCCTTATACATAAAACTTCTCTGGCACCGCTGTTATCTGCAACGGCCAATCTGGATTCTTGCTGTATCATGATTATTTAGCTCTTTCAAGTATTTCAACTAATCTCCAGCATTTGTTTTTACTCAAAGGCCGGGTTTCCATAATAAGTACCTTATCACCAATGTTACACTCATTATTTTCATCATGAGCCATAAATTGTGATTTTTTTCTGACAAATTTCCCGTATTTGGGATGTTTGACACGGCGTAGTGATTGGATCACAACAGATTTATCCATCTTGTTGCTGGTTACCAAGCCAATTCTTTCTTTTCTGCGAGTCCTTGTTTCCATTATTATGATAGAAATTTCGTATTAAGATTTTAGTTCTTCTATTTTTCTTTTATGGATCTCTGTTTTTATTCTCGCAATAGTTTTCCTGAAATGTTTAATTTTCAAAGGATTTTCTAAAGGAGAAACAGCATGATTCAACTTCATTTTGGTGAGTTGTTTTTTTTCTTCTTCTAATCTTTCATTCAACTCACTTGTTGACATTTCTCTGATTACATTTGGTTTCATTCTAACAAAGAATTTTATCGTTATTTCTTTTAAAGCAATCCGGTTGTTCTAAGCTAAAGATGTCCAGAAGAACCGATTTAGTTTGATTATCAGCAGATTTGAGTAATTTAAAAACCTATTTTTTAAAGGACTGCAAAGATACAAAATAATTTATACTAAATAATATTATTCTTCAACAAAATCCCTTCTAACGATAAATTTTGTCAAAACAGGTAGTTTTTGTGCTCCCAGGCGCATGGCTTCCTGAGCAGTTTCGAGAGTAACACCTTCGGCTTCGAATAAAATACGACCGGGACTTACTCTAGCTACAAAATATTCGGGGGCACCTTTTCCTTTACCCATGCGAACTTCAGCGGGTTTTTTGGTTACTGGCTTGTCTGGGAAGATCCGAATCCATAGCTGACCTTCACGTTTCATTCTACGCGTAATCGCCTGACGGGCAGCTTCAATCTGACGACTGGTGATCCAACTCTCATCAAGTGTTTTAATCCCAAAACTGCCAAAGGCAAGATCGGCACCCCTCTTGGTGTTGCCTTTCATTTTACCTTTTTGCTGCCTTCTGAATTTTGTTTTCTTTGGCTGTAACATTTCTAATTATTTTTTGATACATCAATAACTACTGTATTATTTTTTGCGGCGATTTCTGAATCGACCAGCGCCACCAGCCGTATTGCCTGCGGCTTTGGATTTGGTGTTATCTTCATTAAAGGGGGTAAGTTCTTTTTTACCAAAAATTTCACCTTTACATATCCAAACTTTTATCCCTATGCGGCCATATGTGGTATGTGCTTCGGCATTTGCATAGTCGATATTGGCTCTTAGGGTATGCAATGGTATTCTTCCCTCTTTATAGGTTTCAGTACGCGCCATCTCAGCACCACCAAGTCTTCCGGAAACAGTAGCTTTAATGCCCTCAGCACCAAGTCTCATGGTAGAAGAAATGGCAGTTTTCACAGCACGACGAAAGGAAATCCGACCTTCAATTTGTTTGGCAATAGCATTGGCAACCAAAACAGCATCAAGCTCAGGGCGTTTTATCTCAGAAATATTGATCTGAACTTCTTTTTGCGTTATTTTGCGCAATTCTTCTTTGAGTTTGTCAACTTCCTGACCGCCTTTACCGATAATCAAACCAGGACGAGCTGTATTAATGGTAACGGTAATGAGTTTGAGTGTTCTTTCAATAATAATTTTAGATACACCGGATTTTAACAAACGCGCATTGAGATATTTTCTGATCTTATCGTCTTCAATAAGTTTAGATTCGTATTTGTTTCCGCCATACCAATTAGAATCCCATCCTTTGATGATTCCTAATCTTAAGCCTATAGGATTTGATTTTTGACCCATTTCAGATATATTTAATTATTTACGTTTTTGCTATCAACAATGATAGTAACATGGTTTGATCTTTTGCGAATTCTGAAAGCTCTACCCTGAGGTGCCGGACGTAATCTTTTAAGCACCCTGCCACTATCAACAAAAATCTCTTTGACATAAAGATGGCTGTCTTCCAATCGTTGTCCTTCATTCTTGGCTTGCCAGTTAGCGATAGCACTTAGAAGTAGTTTTTCAAGACGGATAGAGGCTTCTTTCTTTGTGAAGCGCAAAATACCCAAAGCTTTGTCAACTTCCTTGCCTCTGATCAGATCTGCCACGATGCGCATTTTTCTGGGAGAAGTAGGGCAATTGTTCAACTTTGCCATGTATAAACTTTTCTTTTCTTCTTTGACTTTTTCAGCCCTTAGATGTTTTCTTGAACCCATAATAAAATATTTTATTTTTTTCCTTTATCTTTTTTACCTGCATGACCGCGAAATATGCGGGTGGGTGCAAATTCACCCAACTTATGCCCTACCATATTTTCTGTTATATATACAGGGATAAATTTATTTCCATTATGCACTGCAATGGTCTGACCCACAAAATCAGGAGAAATCATTGATGCTCTTGACCATGTTTTTACGACCGACTTCTTGGTGCTTCCGGCCATGTCAAGAACTTTTTTCTCTAATTTATAATGTATATAAGGTCCTTTTTTTAATGAACGACTCATAGTTTTTTATTTTATCTTTTTATTGAAGAGCTTATTTTTTTCTTTTTTCAACAATCAGTCTGCCAGAACTTTTCTTTGCATTGCGGGTTTTGTATCCTTTAGCAGGTAAACCTTTCCTGCTTCTTGGATGACCACCACTGGCACGACCTTCACCACCACCCATCGGATGGTCCACGGGGTTCATTACTACGGGGCGTGTGCGCGGTCTGCGTCCGAGCCAACGATTACGACCCGCTTTGCCACTAACTACATGCATATGATCGGGGTTAGAGGTACTGCCTATAGTTGCTTTGCAGGTAACCAAAACCATACGACTCTCTCCGCTGGGAAGTTTTAAGATGGCATATTTTCCATCTCTTGACATCAGCTGTGCATACGTTCCTGCACTTCTGGCCATTTTTCCTCCTTGCCCGGGTTTTAACTCTACATTGTGCAGAATTGTTCCCAATGGTACTTTTGATAAAAACATAGTATTTCCCACGTCAGGTGTAGCTTTTTCGCCCGATAATATGGTACTGCCCTCTTTCAAACCATGAGGGGCGAGAATATAACGTTTTTCACCATCAGCATATACGATCAGGGCGATACGTGCGCTACGGTTAGGATCATATTCTATAGATTTTACCTTTCCCGGAACACCATCTTTGTCTCTTTTAAAGTCAATAAAACGGTATTTCTTTTTATGACCTCCACCTATGTAACGCATGGTCATTTTACCCTTACTGTTTCTACCCCCGGATTTGCTCTTTCCAACCACCAGACTCTTTTCCGGTACCGAGGTAGTGATTTCGTCAAAGGCATTCAACATTTTGAATCTTTGACCTGGAGAAGTTGGTTTAAATTTTCTTAACGCCATTATCTTAAATATTGCTGTAAAAATCAATTATCTGACCATCTACTAAAGTGACGATAGCCTTTTTTATATTATTTCTTCTTCCGCCGATGAAACCAGTTTTTGTGTATCGCATCTTATTCTTACCTAAATAATTCATGGTATTAACAGACTTGACCTCCACACTGTACATTTCTTCTATGGCAGACTTAATTTGAGACTTTGTAGCTCTTCTGTCTACAATGAACCCATAACGATTGGGAAATTTTTCCGTAACCGCGGTCATTTTTTCGGTTATCAGAGGTTTTACTAAAACATCCATCTTTTTTAAAATTTTAGGGCCGATCTTTTTCCAACCCGCGCATTGATAATTACTTCAACAATGTATTTTCTACTTCTTTTAGGGCACTTTCTACAAAAACAAGATGCTGTGCATCTAATATCTGATATGTATTGATCATGGAAGCAACCGCAACTTTTGCCTTGGGTATGTTCCTTGAGGACAAAAAGATATTTTGATCGCTGTTGGGCAAAACCAAAAGTGATTTCTTTTGGTGTATATTGAATTTCTCAAGTATCTCAATATACTTTTTGGTTTTGATTTCAGGAAGGGTAAAATCTTCCAAAACCAGAACATTGTTATCTTTCAACTTGTATGAAAGGGCAGATTTGCGGGCAAGTCTTTTTACCTTTTTATTCATTTTGAAAGAATAATCCCGGTTTTTCTTGCCAAATGCTCTACCACCACCTCTGAGTACAGGCGATTTTATATCACCAATACGAGCAGCACCTGTACCTTTCTGGCGTCTGAGTTTGCGGGTACTACCTTTTATCTCGTTTCTTTGTTTGGTAGCATGTGTTCCCTGTCTTTGATTTGCCAAATATTGCTTAACATCCATATAAATGGCATTATCATTGGGGTCAATTCCAAAAATGTCTTCATTAAGTTCAACAACTTTTGAAGTTTTATTTCCGTCAATATTGTATACTGCTAGCTCCATCTCTCTAAAATTACAAATGATCCATTAGGACCGGGAACCGATCCTTTAACAACTATTAAATTTTTCTCGGGAACGATCTTCATCACCATCAGGTTGATCATCTTTACTCTGTTACCCCCTGTTCTACCAGCCATTCTCATACCTTTAAAAACCCTGGATGGCCATGACGAAGCACCAAGAGAACCAGGAGCTCTAAGACGATTATGCTGACCGTGAGTTGCCTGTCCTACACCATGAAAACCATGTCTTTTTACAACTCCCTGAAAACCTTTTCCTTTCGATGTACCAACAACATCAATAAATTCACCCTCAATAAAGACATCAACCGCCACAATATCTCCAAATTGCTTACGGTGTTCTTTTTCAAACCTGGTGAATTCAAACATCACTTGTTTGGGAGTAGTTTTTGCTTTGGCAAAATGACCACGCAAGGGTTTTGTGGTATTCTTCTCTTTTTTATCGCCGTATGCAAGCTGAATGGCTTCGTAGCCATCATTCTCCTTGGTTTTTACTTGTGTAACAACACAAGGACCAGCTTCTATTACCGTGCATGGCACATTTTTACCAGAGGCATCAAATATGCTGGTCATACCTATTTTCTTTCCTATTAATCCTGACATTGTTCAGTATTTTTTGCGTATTACGCAATTAACGAATATATATTAAACTTTTATTTCTACCTCTACACCACTTGGCAATTCAAGTTTCATAAGCGCATCAACAGTTTTGGAAGTAGACGAATAAATATCCAGAAGCCTTTTATACGAACACAATTGAAATTGCTCCCTGGATTTCTTATTTACAAATGTTGAACGAAGAACAGTAAAGATCTTCTTATTGGTAGGCAGCGGAATAGGACCACTTACTACAGCACCTGTGGACTTTACAGTCCTTACGATTTTTTCCGCTGATTTATCAACCAGATTATAATCGTAAGATTTTAGTTTTATTCTTATTCTTTGACTCACGGTTTAATTATTTTTTATGAAACGATTATGCTTTTATACCAGTTGTTTTTATTGTTATTTCTTCCAAAACATTTTTGGGTGCTTCCTGATAGTTCGAAAACTCCATGGTAGAGGTTGCCCTGCCCGAGGATAATGTACGAAGTGAAGTAACATATCCAAACATTTCGGATAAGGGAACTTTTGCCTTTATTATTTGCATATTTCCTCTCGTGGAAATACCTTCAAGGTGTCCTCGTCTTCTGTTTATATCACCCACTACATCACCAACATTTTCTTCGGGCGACACTACTTCCAGTTTCATAATGGGTTCTAGTAAAACTTTGTTGGCTTTTTTGGATGCTTCTTTAAAAGCAATTCGGGAGGCGATCTCAAAAGATAAAGAATCTGAATCTACTGAATGAAAAGAACCATCCAATAATCTTACTTTTAAACTCTCGAGGGGAAAACCTGCTAATATTCCATTTTGCATCGCTGATTTGAATCCCTTCTCTACAGATGGAATAAATTCTTTGGGTATGTTACCTCCTTTTACTTCATCCACAAATTGCAATCCTACATAATCATCCGGAGCGGGCCCCATTTCAAAAATTATGTCAGCAAACTTACCTCTACCACCACTTTGTTTCTTGTAAACTTCTCTGTGGTTGACAGTTGATGTGATAGCTTCCTTGTAAGAAACCTGCGGAGCACCCTGATTACATTCCACCTTAAATTCCCGCTTCAAACGATCAACCAGTATTTCAAGGTGTAATTCACCCATACCACTTATGATGGTTTGTCCTGAATTTTCATCGGTTTTCACGTTAAATGTTGGGTCTTCCTCAGCAAGTTTGGTAAGAGCAAGCGAAAGTTTGTCTACATCTGCCTGTGTTTTGGGTTCAACAGCAATACTGATAACAGGTTCAGGAAAGCTCATTGATTCGAGGATGATAGGATGCTTTTCATCGCAAAGGGTATCGCCGGTATGTATTTTTTTAAACCCTATAGCTGCGCCAATATCTCCTGCTTCAATCTTTTCTATTGGGTTTTGTTTGTTGGCGTGCATTTGCAAAATTCGGGAGATACGCTCTTTTTTTCCTGTTGAGGCATTAAACACGTATGATCCCGCATCGAGTGAACCACTGTAAACCCTGAAAAAGCATAGCCTGCCCACATAGGGATCGGTGGCAATTTTAAATGCTAAAGCAGAAAATGGACCTGAAGAATCCGTTCTTCTTTTTTCTTCCTTTTCGGTTTTGGGGTTTATACCAGTAATGGAATCTACATCAATAGGGGAAGGGAGAAATTTCACAACTGCATCGAGGAGCATTTGAACGCCTTTATTTTTAAAGGCCGAGCCACACAATACAGGTGTGATCCTCATTTCCAGGGTTGCTTTACGAATAGCAGCGATTATTTCATCTTCAGAGATGGAGTCAGGATCTTCCATATATTTTTCAAGAAGATCTTCACTCTCTTCTGCGCAACCTTCAATTAGTTTGGTTCTGTACTCTCCGACCGTATCAACAAGATCATCAGGAATGGGTATTTCATTGAATACCATACCTTTTGATTGTTCTTCCCACTCGAAAGCTTTATTATTTATAAGGTCTACTATTCCTCTGAATGAATCTTCGTATCCAATTGGAATCTGGAGTGGAACAGCATTTGAACCAAGCTTTTCCTTGATTTGCTCTAATACAGAAAAAAAATCCGCACCAGACCTATCCATTTTATTGATAAAGCTTAAGCGCGGAACTTTATATTTATCTGCTTGTCGCCAAACGGTCTCAGATTGGGGTTCAACCCCACCTACAGCACAAAATAATGCGATAGCACCGTCTAAAACCCTGAGTGAACGTTCAACCTCGACCGTAAAATCGACATGCCCGGGAGTATCGATGATATTAATTTTATACTGAGTGTCTTTAAAATTCCAGAAAGTTGTTGTAGCAGCCGAGGTAATGGTAATACCCCTTTCCTGCTCCTGCACCATCCAGTCCATGGTAGCAGAACCCTCATGGGTTTCTCCTAACCTGTGATTTACACCGGTATAATATAGCACACGTTCGGTGGTGGTAGTTTTACCAGCATCGATATGCGCCATTATGCCAATATTTCGTGTATATCTTAAATCTCTGGCCATCTGTATATGGTGTAAATAATATATGTATTATAAAAAATCAGATCGTATGAATTAAAATCTAAAGTGAGAGAATGCCTTGTTTGCATCTGCCATGCGGTGTGTATCCTCTTTCCTTTTAAATGCAGCACCTTCCTCTTTGTATGCCGACATAATTTCACCTGCTAATTTGGCAGCCATTGTTTTCTCATTTCTTTTCCTGGAAAACTTGATCAGATTCTTCATTCCGATTGACAATTTTCTTTCAGGTCTTATCTCTGAAGGGATCTGGAATGTTGCACCACCGATTCTGCGGCTACGTACTTCCACATTGGGTGTAACATTTGCTAATGCTTTTTTCCAAACTTCCAGCCCGTCTTCATCCAGCTTGTTGGAAACAATATCCATGGCACCATAAAAAATATTGTAGGCGAGGTTTTTTTTACCTCTCAACATCAGGTTGTTTACAAATTTGGTTACCACTGTATCATTGAATCTTGGATCAGGAAGCAAAATTCTTTTTTTGGGTTTCGACTTTCTCATTTATTCAAAAGTTTTAAATCACTTGCGTGAAATCATTATTTCTTTTTATCCTTTGGTCTTTTTGTTCCGTACTTTGATCTTCTCTGATTTCTGCCTTCAACACCACTGGTATCAAGAGCGCCCCTTATTATATGGTATCTTACACCAGGCAGATCTTTTACTCTGCCTCCACGGATAAGAACAATAGAGTGTTCCTGCAGGTTGTGACCTTCACCAGGAATATAAGCATTAACTTCCTTTCCATTTGTGAGCCTTACTCTGGCAACTTTTCGCATTGCCGAATTGGGTTTTTTAGGTGTTGTTGTGTAAACCCTTACACAAACTCCACGTCGTTGGGGACAAGAATCCAAAGCGGGTGATTTACTTTTGTATGTCACCTTATGGCGTCCTTTGCGAACCAATTGTTGAATTGTTGGCATACTAATCTTTTAAATTTATGATGTAAAAACTTCTTTTTTATTTGGTTATACTCTTTTGATTATTTTAAAAGGAGTGCAAAGGTACAAACTTATTTCATAAATCCAATAAGGTTTTATAAAAAATATTTTTCCTGCAAAATATCTAATTCATAGTTGATTTCTTAAGCATGTTTGGCAAATTTTCTAAGGCAGGAATCGTTATTTTTGTTGCTTTGTTTTTTTCATTTAACTTCACCATTTCTCTATGCATTATTATTAAGAATGGGGAAAAAAATAAGATCTCATAGTTCATTTTTTAACCCATAAATCTGTTTCTTTGCAGTTTTCACATTCCACAATTGCAAAAAATTTGCTATCAAATTATTTTACCAGAAAACAACTTATGATAAATTTCCTGAACGAATTAAACGAAGCACAGCGCAAAGCAGTTGAAAATACAGAAGGTCCTACGATGGTAATTGCCGGGGCAGGCTCGGGGAAAACCAGGGTACTTACTTACCGCATAGCCTATCTGTTAGAAAAGGGCATCGACCCTTTTAAAATACTTTCCCTGACTTTTACCAACAAAGCTGCACGCGAAATGAAAGAACGGATCGCTTTGCTTGTTGGTAGTACAAAAGCAAAATCATTATGGATGGGAACATTTCATAGCATTTTTGCCAAAATTTTACGAATTGAAGCCGACAAACTCGAATATCCCTCCAATTTTACCATTTATGATACTGACGACTCCAAAAGATTAATTAAAGCCATTGTGAAAGAACAGCAACTCGATGACAAAGTTTACAATGTAAGCGGAGTGTTAAACAGAATATCCAACGCCAAAAACAACCTGATATCGGCTATGGATTACAATGAAGATGCCGAAATACAACATTACGACATTCAAAACAGAAAACCTAAGATTGGACTGCTATACAGCATATATCAGCAGCGCCTGAGAAAAGCATCGGCAATGGATTTCGATGATCTTCTTTTTAACACCAACGTGCTATTGCGAGACTTCCCCGAAGTATTATACAAATATCAGATGCGTTTTCAGTATATTCTGGTGGATGAATATCAGGACACCAATTTCTCACAATACTTAATCGTGAAAAAATTGGCTGCCAATAACGAAAACCTATGTGTTGTGGGCGATGATGCACAAAGCATTTATGCATTTAGGGGAGCAAATATTCAGAACATCCTTAATTTCAAGAAGGATTATCCGGACAACAGAGTTTTTAAGTTGGAACAGAATTACAGGTCAACTCAAAATATAGTAAACGCCGCCAATAGCATTATTTTAAATAATAAAGACCAGATAAAAAAGAAAGTATGGACCGAAAACCATACCGGTGAAAAAATTATGCTGGTAAAAGCATCCAGTGAAAATGAAGAGGCCCTGATCATAGCCAATTCGATTTTTGAAACAAAAATGAACAAAAGACTTGCCAACAAGGATTTTGCAATACTTTACCGAACCAATGCCCAGTCCAGATCACTGGAAGAATCCTTACGCAAGATTAATATTCCTTATCGCATTTATGGTGGGCTATCCTTTTATCAAAGAAAAGAAGTAAAGGACTTGCTGGCTTATTTTCGTTTGGTGATCAACCACCATGACGAGGATGCTTTTCTGCGCATAGTAAACTTTCCTGCCCGGGGGATTGGAAAAACCAGTATTGAGAAACTAATTGTTTTGTCAAACGAAAGTCAGGTTCCACTCATGGAAATTGCCAGCAATCCAGATAATCACAACCTGAGTGTTAACAGTGGAGTTAAAAACCGATTGCGCGAATTTTCGACAATGATAAAAAGTTTTTCTGCGCAGATACATCAGTATAATGCCTTTCAAATGGGGAAAAAAATTGCTTCTTCTGCCGGTATTTTCAAGCATTATCATCAAGATGAAAGTCCGGAGGGGGTAAACAGAAAAGAAAATATAGAAGAACTTTTGAATGGGCTAAAGGATTTTTCGGAACTTGCTTCAGATGTGGAAGGAGAAGATGAAATGAAAACACTGGATATTTTCATGCAGGATATTGCACTGATGACAGATGCAGAAAAAGAAGATCCGACAGATACCGATAAAGTATCACTCATGACCATTCATGCAGCCAAAGGACTTGAATTTCCCTATGTGTACCTGGTTGGAGTTGAAGAAAACCTGTTCCCTTCGCAGATGTCTTTGAGTTCACGTACTGATCTGGAAGAAGAAAGGCGACTTTTCTATGTTGCCATTACCAGGGCAATGGAGCAGATCTGCATCTCTTATGCAGAAACCCGCTTTCGGTTTGGTCAATTTACCATTTGCGAACCCAGTAGGTTTATCGATGAAATTGACATCAATTACGTCATCCATCATCATAAGAATAAAAGCGGGGGACCTAAATCTATGAAGGAAAGTTTCTCGGAAAGCAGAAATAAATTCTCATCAACCCCAAATCCAACATCATCCGTGAAAGAGGAGATACAAAAAAATGGAAAAAAGAAGCAAGAAGAGCAACAGCAGGATGGTTTGTTTCAAAACGTAACTGTTGACCAGTTAAAACCAGGCATGAATATTCAACATCAAAGGTTTGGTTTTGGAAAGATAGAGCAAATTGAAGGAAGAGGGGAAAACTCGAAAGCAACAGTTGTTTTCAACAATTTTGGAAAAAAACAGTTGCTGCTAAAGTTCGCCAAACTGAGGTTGCTATAAATGAGGAAAAACAATGCGAACAGCCTTTGAAGAATAGCGCACCACTTGGATAGTTTTTTTACTGCATACACAATAGAAACCGCATCAAATAAATTTTAAATACACATTTCTGATATCTTCAAGATTCTCAATAGAGAGATTTTCCCGGTATACCCTTATTAACTCAACAATTTTTCCATTTTCCATAAAAGCAGCTCTTGCAGCATCAAAAAAGATGAGAGGGGTATTAAATTTCACTTGCTGGGTAATGGTTTTAAATTCCTTCCATTCAATATTTCGGGGTATACGAAAATATCCGCGTTGTGTATTCTCTTTTTCAATATAGAAACCATTGCTAACGGGTTGAAGATGTAAAAATTTGTTGAGGTAAATAATACTCATTTGCTCCCGAATTCTCTGTGGTCCTTTTTTTAATCTGATGCCAGCGTTTTCCATAAACACCTGAATTTGATGGATCAGATTGTATTTTTCCAGGTTTATCATCCTAAAAACAAAATACATTTCATTGGCAATAAAAATATTACCCGGTGCAAGATCGAGGTTTTCCGAAAAATTTTCCCTGAGATCGCAAAGAACCCGCGTTATTTTTTCTAAAGGATAGTATTGATCTAATACCCAGTATAGATATCGCGGTTTTTCTGTATTGGGTTGATCGTCGTAATAGCCAAAAAAAGGAGATGTAGATTCAAAAATGGTAATCCCTAAATGTAAATTGCTATCATAAAGCGTTTTCAAGGGTTCTTCTTTTGTTAACCAACCAAATCGCTCAACAGTATGGATGGTTTTTACTGTCGTAGTTTCTTTCTGTTTTTCCATTGGTCTTGTTTTTTATGATTTTCGCATAAATTTAATAAAATCCCATGCAAAATACAACAGAAATTAAAATTTACACAATATCACAAAAACCAAGATACAAAACCTTTCAGGTTGTTCGGTGAATCACATCTCTAACAATTTGATTTTGTGACACCTGAGATACCCTCAAAAAATTGTTTGCATTGAATTGCATCAACTTTAAAGACAAATTTTTTCAATATTATTTTTCTGAAATAGAAAAGCCTGGCAAGATTGATAAATTCATTTTTTGAGATCAGCCTTGTCTCATCATATGGGTGTGGCAAACAATTTTGTTTAATTAGTCTTTGCAGGAAAACTCATTATTTTTACATGTGCTTGATAAGAAAGCGACAAGAACAAGGATTTAGATGACTGAAAAACAGGTGTTTACTTTTCGTAAATGACTTTTTTGAAGGCGAGCATAATGCAGCAATTGGCGTTTTCTTG
Organism: uncultured Bacteroidales bacterium; assembly: GCA_964589855.1. Lineage (GTDB taxonomy): Bacteria > Bacteroidota > Bacteroidia > Bacteroidales > UBA7960 > SKVR01. Next base: position 14,174 of record CAZPVB010000029.1, on the reverse strand, counting down.
CAAGCACTAATTAATGTTGCATCATTGCGCATACAGAAATAAGCATTGACATTATACCGTGGTCAATCCTTTCCAAAAAAACCAGTTACATAAAAAAGAACACTTGCCAATTCCATAATTTTTTGAAAGAGAAAGAACCCAGATTAGTAACCTCCACCATAGTTTTACTAAAGAGAGATCAAAGAAATTCATAAGAATCAAGTTCATATTTCAAAAAAATGAATGAAAACAACGGATAAAATTTATAATTTTGCACACAAAATTTATAAATCACTGATTAAAATTTATTTATGGCAACAACAGCGGATATTAAGAATGGTTTGTGCATTGAACTAAACAATGAATTGTATTCTGTAGTTGAATTTCTTCATGTAAAACCGGGAAAGGGAGGTGCATTTGTACGTACCAAACTCAAGAATATGAAAAGTGGAAAAGTGATTCCTCATACCTTTAATTCTGGAGTAAAAATCAATGTTCAGCGGATAGAAAGAAGACCTTACCAATATCTTTATAAGGACGACATGGGTTATAACTTTATGCACTCCGAAAGTTTTGAGCAAATCCCGATAGAAGAATCAATCATCAATGCCCCAGCCCTGTTGAAAGAGGGGCAGGAAGTAGAGATTGTTTTTCATGCTGAAACAGAAACACCCATGAGTTGCGAGCTTCCACCTTTTGTAGAACTGGAAGTTACCTATGCAGAACCCGGAGTAAAAGGAGATACTGCTACCAATACCCTGAAACCCGCCACGGTAGAAACAGGCGCAACTGTGAATGTACCCCTGTTTATTGAACCCGGCGAGAAAATTAAGGTTGATACCCGTTCAGGCGATTATTCTGAAAGGGTAAAATAAGAAAAATCCACATATCAATTCACAATCTAATGATTCTACAACCCACTCAAACCCTAAGGAATATTGCATCACTTATTGGGGCAGATTATGCAGGTGATTCGTCATTCGAGATCAAAGGCATTAACGAAATACATAAAGTAGAACCGGGAGATCTCACCTTTGTAGATCATCCCAAATATTACCAAAAAGCGCTTCAGTCAAAAGCCACCACCATCATCATCAATACGCAGGTGGAACGTCCGGAGGGAAAAGCATTGATTTTCTCAGATGACCCTTTTCGCGATTATGTTTACCTGGTAAAAAAATTCCGCCCTTTCGAACCTGCAAGCAGTATGATAAGTCCTTCTGCCCGAATAGCAGAAGGAACCCACCTTCAACCCGGGGTTTTTGTGGGAAATCATGTAAAAATTGGCAGTAACTGTTTAATCCATCCCAATGTAACCATTTATGATCATAGTGAAATAGGAAATAATGTGATTATTCATAGTGGAACCGTCATTGGGGCGGATGCCTTTTATTTTAAACGCAGACCGGAATATTGGGATAAAATGGAATCATGCGGAAGGGCAGTTATCGAAGATGATGTGGAAATAGGAGCTTGTTGTACAATCGACAAAGGAGTTTCGGGCAATACAATCATAGGAAAAGGAACAAAACTGGACAATCACATCCAGATTGGTCATGATACGGTCATTGGCCGCAATTGCTTGTTTGCAGCCCATGTTGGCGTGGCAGGTTGTGTGATCGTGGAAGATGATGTTATTTTATGGGGGCAGGTTGGCGTGCAAAAAGACCTTACAATAGGTAAAGGGGCAGTTGTTTTGGGGCAATCAGGCATTGCCAAGTCAATTAAAGGCAGTAAAGTTTATTTCGGTTCTCCTGCCATTGATGCCAAAGATAAGATGAAGGAGATTGCCATGCTAAAAAAACTTCCTAAGCTTTTTGAATTGATATAAATCTACTTAGTCTTTGCAGGAATACACCAAATATTGCGTTTTTCTCGTTTTTGAACCAGTCATTTACGCAAAGTAAACTCTTTAGATTCAAAAACTTCGAAAGCCTTGTCTTTAAATATTTCTTATCAAAGACACATAAAACAAGTGTTTTCTTGCTGACACTCATTACTCGATATCTTTATGGGTATTTTCAGAAACAGTGCCGGTGGATTCAAATTCATCGGCATTATATTTTGAAGGGCATTTCATCAGAAGATCAGAGGCGGCAAATAACTCACCATTATAACTGCCAATAAGCACGATTTGATCAAGTTTTTCAAAATCCTGTGGCTTCGCTCCCATGTAAAGTACTTTACTTTCATTTTTTTCATCATCGAACATATAAAAAGTGAAATAAAGCGCCTTGGATTGAACTTTTTCTTCCATGGGTCTGGCAGTATTCAATTCACCAATGATATGGTATTTTTTACCCGGATTTTCCTTTGCCTTTGTAAAACTGGCATAAGTTTCACCTTCGTAAACAGTACCAATGACCGCCGCAATAGCTACAGCGATAAAAACAAGTGCAAATATGTGTGTTTTTTTCATCTGTTTATAATTTGATTAAATAGGTCAGATGGAGCTCGCCAAAACTCCGGTTATGTGCTTTTTACCATATTGCGAAATTATAATCATCCGCGTACGTGTCAATATTGTTGTCATGGCTCGGTTCATGTTTTCTCAATTTTATTCTTGTGATCAAATAGATTGTCACATTTTTTTCCATAAAAGATATCGATAACAAATCATATCGATAAAATCTGATCCAGGGGTAAAAACATAATTATTGTTGTGTTGGTCAAAAATTTTATCATGGATCGATTCATATTAGACTCTTTAAAATGCCCTGTAAACAGATATGACCAATAATTTTCTCACAATTAGATGCGGGTAAGGAGCATCATTCAATATTCTTATCAGGAAACAGCATCATCAATGCTTTCTCGTCTTTCCTTTTCTAAAACCTCAAGTTTTTTTTCATTTTTAGATAATTTCCTTTCGAGGTAAAACAAAAAGAGAAAAATCCCCAAAAGTATAATTGCCAGTACTATAGCAACAACAAAAAGTTTAGCATCCGCTAAAATCATAAAAATCGAGCGTTTAATTCATTAATTCTTTCATTTATTCTATCTGAACGCAAAACCACTGTAAATATCCAGTAGGAAAAGAGCATCCATGCAAGTATAGCCGGAAAAAATATCTTTCTCATAACAGGATCCAGATCCCCTGTTGCCAGAGCAGGATTTCCATCAACTCCCGGATGAATAGACGGACCTGATATGCGGGGCATAATCATGATAAAAACAAACATGATCACGAAAGCAAATACGTTAAAAACTGCGGCAAGTCTTGCTTTTTTCACCTTGTCGTCAATGGAAGACCGGAGGATCATATAAGCGAAATAAACCATTATTCCTACAGCAGCTCCATTGAGTTTGGGGTCGTTCACCCAGTAAGCGCCCCATGTAAATTTGGCCCATATCATTCCTGTAATAATTCCCAATACCCCAAATACCAAACCTGTTTTTACGGTGGCATAAGAGATATGATCGTATGTGAGGTCGAAAGTATTCAAATACCTTAAACTATTTATAAACCCCAGGAAAAGGATAAAAATCATGGCAAACCACATGCCCACATGAAAATAAATATTGCGAATGGACTGTTCGATAACTGGTAGATCGGGCACTTTGAAAAGCAGCCCTCCCAAAACTACATATAATAGCAAAGCAATGGTGAGGGTCTTAAAAAAGGTATTCCGGTATTGGTTCATTGAATAAATTATTAATCCTTCCAAAGATAAGGAAACAAAATGTGAGATAATGTTAAGGAAATCATAATCAGTAAAGCGATGAGAAGCAGGTCGCCCGAAATAGCAGACAAGGAAGACCCCTGCAGAGTAATGGAAGCAGAACGAATAACCAGTAACAATAAAGGGAGTATGAGTGGAAATCCAAGAATGGTCATGAGGGTAAAGTTGTTTTTTGTTTGGCTGGCAATGGCTGATACAACTGTGAGTATAGATGAAAAACCAAAAACACCGGCAACAAGGATAAACCAATATGCAACATTTGCAGAAGCTATATTACCCATGAAAAGATTAAAAAACAAAAAACCAAGCACTCCCAAAACGATCATAATGAATGCATTAACAATTGTTTTGGATATAATAACAGATGCTGGTGAAACCAGTGTATACAAATATAACTTCCGCCCTGTGGTTTCATCCTGAAAACTTTTTAGTACAAGATTAAGGGATGAAAATGCCATAATGATCCAAAACAAGGCATTCCAGACCTCTAACGACATGATGCCCCGGAAAGCAAGATAACAAATAAATATGGTAGATACCAGATACAAAAAAATCCCACCCAAAACATGTTTTTGTCGCCATTCGAGTACAACTTCTCGTTGAATTAAACCGGAAATTTCCGAAAAAAGGGAAGTTTTTTTGATATTCATCTACAGTGAAACTATATACTTAACAGGGTTTCCTGCAAAGATAAAGCATTTAAAGCAAAGATCAGGGATTTCCAATTAAATGAAGAAACAATGAGTTCACTCTTAAAAGTCAATTATCCACAGATTCAGATTTATACAGATGCTAAATACTGATAATCTGTGATTTTGAAAACATAAAATGAACACAGATTTGCCGAAAACAAGTTTTCGGGGTGGACTCAACAATAACACTTAAAGTCTGAACCCAGCATGCAACAGTATTTAATTATATATGTATATCCCTGCCTTGATACAAAGCCCATATTTACACAACCAGTATCAAATCATCTCTACAAACTATCTGGTATTAATTCTATAATGATCAATTGTATTATTGTTTCAGGAATTTATGTTGCCATACAACATCACCGGACTTTAATTGGAGTAAATAAATACCAGGTTTGAAGTTACTGGTGTCAAGTGCGAATCTTCCGGAAATATCTTTTGTCTTTACTTCCTTTATTTTATTCCCAATTATATCATAAACCATGATCGTTAACTGACCATTCCATCCATCACCCGGTTCAACAAACAAATTATTTTTTGCCGGATTGGGAAAGACTTTTGCTGTTTTTCTGTGCATACCGTCTGAACTCACATCTGTCATAACAAAAGATTTTGATTCCTGGCAGTTGTTTTCATCCGTAACCGTTACAGAATATTCTCCAAGAGCCAGTCCGGTAATCACTGGTGTTTGAGCACCATTGTTCCAATTATAAGTATATTTTCCGGTACCCCCTGAAACCTCAATTACAATCACACCATCGCTTTCCTCTTGACTTGTAATTTCTACTACGCCGCCTGATATTACGATTGAATCTGCCTCTTCAACCAAAAACTGATCAGAAAAACTACAATCATTGCTATCTGTAACTGTAACCTGATATTCTCCTCCGGTAATCTGGATAAGAGCATTTTCTGAAACTCCGTTGTTCCATTCATATTCATAAGGGGGTACACCTCCCATGGTTTCAAGTACGATACTTCCTTCGGGGTTGGTATTGGGACAGGTTATATGTTCAATCTGCGCCTGTGCATGCAAAAGATCGGGTTCAGTTATTTGATATGAAGCAAAAGCCTGGCATTCGTTGTCAGTAACCTTTATATTGTAAACACCAGGTTTTAAGTTGCTTAATGAAGAAGTTTGTGATCCATTTTCATCATCCCATAAAAAGGTTGCATCTTCAGAGGCGCCGGTAAGTTCAACATTAATAAAACCATCGTTTTCAAGATAGCAGGAAACATTGGCGGTTTCAGCGGATATTTCAGGGGCCGGCCCATCATTCAAATCCACTTGTATTTTTAAATTGCATGTTCCTGTACTATCCGACACGTTTATCAAATACTGGCCAGAGGGAAGATTATCAGCCAAATAATTACCTTCCCCCGTAATTTGAAAATTCAAATCTTTATCAGGATCTTCTTCTTCCTGATCATTTAAAGTAAAATTGTGCAATTCCGTTAAAGTGTAACTAAACTCATCGTCTTCGCTGGCAGGTGTCAACGATATTGAACCTGTGCTATCACCGCAAATTTCAGGTGCTGTTTTATCAATGGTTACTTCCGGCATAGTTCCTGTCTGATCGATAAAAACTGATTTGTCTCCAACACAGCCATGCTTATCGGTTATCTGCACTTTATAATTTCCTGTTGCCAACCCTTCGATTGTTTGAGTTGCATAACCATGATACCATTCATACTGATAGGGTTCGTGTCCGTTAAGGGCAACAGCAGTGGCTTCTCCATTTTGCAACCCACAAGTAGCGTCGGTTTTATTTACCTGAATATCAATTTCATAATTTTCATCGCTGATGGTTACATTACCTGAAAAAACACATTCACCAGCATCCGACACCTCATAAGCATAATCACCGGGTGCCAGGTTGCTTATCATATTATCATTAATTTGCTCATTCTGCCAGATAAATTCATAAGGTTCTTCTCCATCCTGGGGTATCAATTCAACAGAACCGTTATTTTCGCCACAATACGCATTCTGTACAATTACATCTACAGGAAGAGAAGTATCATTCTCTAAAGTAATTTCAAGATTAGCAGAACATCCTGCTGAATCTGTAACTTCAACATTATATACACCGGATGATAATCCGGTAAGATGATTGACAGTATCTTCCGTTTGCTCCCATTCAAAAGTAAAAGGTTCATTGCCATTTAAAGGATGAATGATAATTTCACCATCCGTATCGCAAACAGCATCCACTACTTCATAATCTAATTCGAGTTGGTGGTTCTCAATAAGGACAGAATCGATATGTAAACACCCGTAACCATCGGTGATTTCCACCCTGTAATTGCCTGCTGAAAGGTTTTCCCTTAGCGGCAAGGTATGATCTTCAAAATCTTCCCAGTTATACGCGAATGGACCTTTTCCGGTCAGTGGTATAAACTCTGCAAAACCAGTTCCTGAATTGCAAATATCATTAGCAACAACCTTGTGGTAGGATGGATTACAATCTGCTTGATTCGCTCCAAAATTAAGATTAATAGCAGGAATCATATCCAGGGGTTGCCAGGATTGCTCTTGCATGAAAAATGAAACTCCAGACTCATACCATGGAGCATTATGTGCAGCCAGGGCAAGGGTTTGTTCACCATTACCAGCAGCAACAGCAACCAAATAATTACCTGTTTCCATCTCAACAGGTTGATCAAAAACCATTGTCAAAAAAGAAATTTCTTCAGAACCTGTTTCAGTAATATCTTCTTGTGCAATTGAATACTCTTCAGTAGAATAGATTTCCAAATACTCGCCTGCTTCATTTTCATAAAACAATTTGACAGCAAGAAGGGCACCTGGTTGTGAATTTTCATGCAAAAGCAATGAAACAGAAGTGGATTGCATTTCATTTAAAAGTTTAAACTTGTTGGCCACCATAAACTGCGCCTGATCTGAGGATTCAACAAATAAATCCGGATCATATACATCCAGTGAGCGGGAATAAACGGTATCCGTTATTTCCAGCGGAAGATGCTCGATAGAGGTTTCTATCATGTTCTCTTCATCGCCGGACAATAAAATCATCTCAATATCATAAACCCCTTTCGCAGGAGCAAGAAAGTCCTGTGGAGAAGAAAGAGTGGCCTCTTGAGTGGGAAACAGTTCTGCCTGTCCATCTGAGATACTTTCAAAAAGAAACTGATTTACAGTTGTTTTCAGAGCCATATTTTCCAAGGTAGTATTTCCATCATTGGTAACATCCACAGCAAAACCCATATCCTGTTGCTGCCCCTGGGGTATTTTGGTGTAATATCTTTCCGCCTGAACCTTTGAGATCACCGGTTCTGAAGGTTGTGCATTCATCAGCATCACATCATCTATCATCCACCAGTAATGAGAAGCACCAGCTTTGTGAAACCGAATCCATAACTGATCAGCACCCTCCAGGATATCAGAAAGATCGATGGTTTGATAAATAGCGTTGGAGCTAATAGAGTTGGAAGGCACGCCATTTTTAACATCAAAAACATGCCACTCCAAACTGTCGGTGCTTACTTGTACATTGATATGTGTTTGAGAAGAGGAGCAACAATACCTGAAATTATGCGCAAAATAGAGGGTGTTGGGTGATGTCTCCCATTCTGAAAAAGAAATGGCGGGTGTTTGTAAAAAAGCATCTGTCAATAAAGAATTGCTTGTTTCGGCATTGCAAAGATCGGAGTCAAGGATCATGAATCCATTTTGAGGTGTAAATGAGTTAAGAGCTGGAATGCCTATCGAGAGAGGTCCCTGGGGCCCTTTTGTGGTATAAGAAAAAGCACAAAAGCCATTGAGGTTCATGTTGAGCCAATCATTGGGTAATCCATCCGAAAAATCCTCCGACCAAAAAATCTCACCTTTAGGGATTTTGGGTTCAGGTGTTTCAGTATTGGGAGAAATTATTAGTTTTTCAGGATAAGTTTGTGCACTACCTGGCATTAAATTTATCAATGAAAATACAAAAGCAAACAGTAAGGTAGAATTTTTCATATGCACTATTTTTTATTTTCGGTTGTCATTATTGTTTCGCCAATACTTTGCACAAGGGTTGTATAATCTTATGTGCACGTGCTGAAAAAATTTAGATGATCTTTGTTCATCATCCGGGAATTTTTTATCCATAAATCCCAATAATTGTTTTTAACAGACAGCAAACTGGCAAAAGAGCAGCAAATGTAAGATGAAGAATTTTTCTATATTCAACATCAGAGAAATCAATGATCAAATAGGAAAAATTACAGATTTTTCATGAAGGGTAAAATTACAAGGAGTTTGTTTGCCATTTTTACGTTTAATACTGAATTTTGGAAAGGTTAAAAACTGCATATTGAAGAAACAAGGACAGGAGAAATCGGGGGAAATCGGTGGGAAAGTAAAAAAAAACCTGTAAAAAAGTTACAGGTTTTGGGAATATTGCAAAAAATATTGGGTGGCTAATGGGATTCGAACCCACGACCCTCAGAACCACAATCTGATGCTCTAACCTGCTGAGCTATAGCCACCGTTTTAGGGAGTGCAAATGTATAAAAATTTTACCAAATGAAATTGTAAAAAGTTACTTTTTTGCAATTATTTTTTCACCGTATACGATGCTTCCCTTTCAAATTTGAAATAGAGGTATAAAGAAGAAAAAATATAGGAAACATTGATAGAAATGCATGCTCCAATAATACCAAAATCAGGAACCAATAAAGGCAAAAGGATAATAGTTGCTATCAATCCGATGAAGGATTTTTGTCTTAATATTTTCAGTTTTCCTATTCCGGTAAAATAGTGTCCATAGAGATTGGAAAAAGCGATGAATAAAATACCAGGCGAAAGCAATACTGCATATTTTTTTGCTTCGGTAAACTCTGCACCAAAAACATAACCAAAGAAAGATGATGGAACAATCAATAAAATAATCACCAGAAGTGTACTCAGAAATAAACTAATACGTGCCTGATAACGCGTAGCAGATATGTTATCCTTCGTATTGCGCGTATTCACTACTTTTGAAAAGTGCAATACGGATAAACTTTTGCTAATCACCCAAATGGCTTCCATCACAGCGATAGAAACTGAAAAAAGTCCTAAGGAGGATAACCCCAGAATAGCAGAAATAAAATAATATGACAAACGGTAGTTTAAAAACTGAATCAAATAATTAAACTCATTTTCAAATCCATAAAAAATGAGTTTTTTGAAATGTGATCGATCCCAGATCATTTGATTGATTCTATTCTGCTTTAAAAAAACAGCAAATCCGAACACAAAAACCAGGAAGTAGGCAATGTAATAGGCGTAGAAGTAATATTCAGTGTTAAGAGGCGAAAAAAGAAAATAACCAATCATAAGCAGTAAAATGGTAAGGGCAGGACCGGATAAAGTAATCAGATTATAATGAATTATTTTCTCTTTCCCTAACCAGTAAAATGCTAAAAAACTGTTTAATGCCATGAAGATAGAAATAACAAGCAGGTGATTCATCCATTCAAAACCATGCAGAAAGCCAAAAAAAATTGAACCAAGAACTGAAAAACCGACGATGCCAGCAAGCGCAAAAAGTAGCAGTTGACCATTAGGAATTTTTGAAGAATGATAGATGACAGTACTTCCTGATACTGTATTGTTAAAAATAATGATGATGGAAATATTGGCAATAATAAGTGAAATAACTCCCCTACCCTCGCTGCCAAATAGCCTGGTACTTAAAACTACCAGGGCGAAATTGCACAGTAATATTGCAAATCGTGTTGTGATGGTAAATAAAGTATTTTTATTCAGCATACCTTTTTTTATGACCTTTTTGCAAGAAAAAGATAAAGTCATCCTCTAATTGCGCCCAATTATATTTTTCTAGTGACAATTTTCGTGCATTCTCACAATGATCGTAGTACACTTTCGGATTTTTCATGTATTTATCGATAAGCATTGTAATGTTTTCATGGTCTGATGGTTTGGTCAGGTAACCAAACAATCCAATTTCAACTTCTTTTCTAATAGCCTTTAAGTCTGTAAAAACAACCGGACGTCCCAAAGCAGCATAATAAAATAACTTAATGGGCAAACAATGTTGGTTTTCAAAGTCATCCTCTCTCAAATCAAAAAAGATATCAATATCCTTTATCGTATTTAAATAATCAAGAAGAGGCAGTTTTGGATAAAAAGACAAGGAGGTATTGGAAAGTCTTGTTAATCTTTTCTCAAATATGTCTCTTTCAGATTCATTGCTATACCATCCTATGATTTTTACTTCAAGAAAAAGTTTTGGATATATTTGATTTAAATGCTCCAGTACCCGGATGAAATTTCCCATTCCTTTTTCAAAAGTTAGCTTGCCAGAATAACACAACCTCAATTTATTTTCATGCAACTCGGGCATTGAAACAGGAATGATGGATAAATTGGGATAATAAGAAATGAAAACATGTGGTTTATGGGGAAATAAATATCGAAAAGGCCTGCTCTTGTACCATTCGCCAAAAATAAAACCATTACAAAAAAAGATAGTAGAGAGATGAAAGAACAATAACTGAAAAAATTTGAGGAATTTGATTATCAAAGGTTTTCCATCTATATTTTTTTTTGAGGGATACCACTCTGTTATGTCGTAAATTATATTTACAGGTGTCTGCTTATTTTTCTTGTATTTATAGGCAGCCAATACAGACAAGGGTGTAGAACAAATAATGATTTTTGGAGAAAAATCGGATAAGCGAAAAAAAAAGGCATTCATTTTTTCTTTTTTCGAGTAATGGTTGCCTGAGAAACTATTGATAAACACCTCCTGAACGAAACCTTTATAGTTTTCATTGCTGCAACTGATCATAACTTCCATTCCGAATTTCACCAATGTTTTTGACATGTGATAAAAAATCCTGTCATCGAAAATATCATGTGCGGTGCTTAGAAAGGCTACCCTCATTTCCACGAATTGCGTTTAGAAAGCATTTAAAAAGAGCAAATTTAGTTTATTTTGCCGGATTGCACCAATGATTGATTTTCTCATACAAAGCCTCCGGTTTAAAAGGTTTCATAATATAATCATTTAGTCCAAGCTCCATAAATTTTTGGGCATCCCCTTCAAGTGCATTGGCGCTCAGTCCAATAACCGGGCATAATTGTTCGCCATAAAGTTCACTCAATTTTTTATGCGCAGTAATCCCATCCATCACCGGCATGTGAATATCCATCAAAATAAGATCATACCTGCCCGGTTTGTACATAGTGAGTGCTTCTTGGCCATTTTTGGCAAAATCAACATTTGCCCCCGCATTAATCAGAATATATCCTACAACTTTCTGATTAAGCAATTTATCTTCCACATGTAAAATATTCAGATCAAGATCCTGAAGGTCTTTCGCAACCGGGTTCATTTCAGGCGCCTGTTCTGTTTCATCGTATTCAGCACGAAAAGAAAATTCGAAAATGCTTCCTTCATTGAGTCTACTTTTTACGGTGATCTCACCTCCCATTAATGTGGCCAGTTCGCGGCAGATCGCAAGACCCAATCCGGTTCCTTCAAACTTTTTCACCAATGATGTTTCAATTTGGGTGTATTTTTCAAAAACATGTTTTTGATTTTCTTCACTGATGCCCATTCCGGTATCCCTAACTTTACAAGCAAGCATCAACTTATTATCAGTTTTCTCCCTGAGCAGAAATTGCAATGTGATACCGCCTTGATCTGTAAACTTTATTGCATTAGACAAAAGATTATTCAAAAGTTGTTTCAACCGGTTTTCATCTGCTATAATATGCTTAGGGATATGCGAACTGATTGAGGTTTTAAAACTTAACCCTTTGGCATCTATTTTATGCTGGAAAAACTCGGTTACCTGATCAACAAACTCACGTAAATGAAACCTGGTTGGTTTTAGTTCCATTTTACCGGCTTCAATTTTACTAAGATCAAGCACATCATTGATAATATTAAGGAGGTTCTCAGAAGAGATACGTATATTGTTTACATACTCTAGTTGTGCCATATTCAGATTGCTCTTCTGCAACAATGAAGTCATACCCATAATGCCAGTCATAGGTGTTCTGATTTCATGACTCATGTTTGCCAGAAACTGCTGTTTGATGGCTGCCGATTTTCGGGCGACCTGGATTTTTTGTTCCAGTTCATCATTTCTTTTCCGTTCACTTATATCGCGCACAAAAGCAAAATATTTTTTTTTGCCATCGAATACAAATTTATTAATAGAGATCTCAACCGGAAAAGTAACATCTTCTTGTGTTTTATTAATGGATTCCAGTGTAAGCGATGCTTTACTGTCCAAAATCTGTGTGAGTTCATACCACTGCATCATGCTTATGCGTGTATCCACATCCGGAAGTCCCATCGTTAAGAGTTCTTTTTGGGCGAATCCATATTTTTCTGTTGCTGTTTTATTAACGTAGGTAAACCTCGCCTTTTCATCCATCCACAAAATAATATCCCCGGCACTTTCCAGGGCAAATTTTGTCATTTTCAAAGTAGTTTCATTGTCTCTTTTAAAAGTAATATCCTCAATGAGCATAGCCACCCTATTCAACGGAAGAGGAAACACACGTACTTTGAAATATTTTTTTACGAATTGATTATCAGGATGATAAAGCAACTCCTCTGTTTCCTGAAATTTGTTGGCATGTAAAACATTAAAGAAAACATCCTGTAGTTCAAGTTGCCTCATCAGAGGAGAGATCTCATCAACAGTTTTGCCGATATTTTTTTCATTTAGAAACCTTATCATCCTCCCGGCAGCTGTATTGGCCATTTCCAGACGAAAACTACCGGGATCTTCAGGATTTTCTGCTTTAAACACAGACAAACCAATATCAATATGCGATACAATGTCATGGAGAATTGCCAGTAGGTTTTCTGAATGTTTTTTTCTGGAAACATCAGTAAAACATCCTTTAAAACCAGAGGTATATCCATTTTCGCGGATGGGAAAAAGATAAACGTTAAGAGTTAGAGACAAACCCCGGGGGGTAATAAATCTGTATCCATTATCAGGAGAAGTTATAAAGTGTTGACCGCTGGTAAAGCGGGATTGTATTTTTTCTCTATCTTCAGGATGCACAATATCCAGAAGACCAATGCCATTCTCCAGTTTTGATTTAGAGAGCTCAAGAATTTCAAAACCCGCCGCATCTATATGGCGCAGTTTTCCTTGCTGATCACATTCAAAAAAAATATCAGGTATAACGGTTCCCTCATTCTTTTGGTCTTTTCTTAAAAAGGTACCACTATTCTTTTCCTCCCTTGTTCTTAATTGATTATAAGATTCAACACCACTCTCTTCTTCAGAAACAAAAAATCCTGGTTCTGGTAAAGTCTCAGGCGAAACATTTCTTTCATGTAATTTTACTTCAAGTCCTTTTTTTTTCTTGCTGGTTGTTTTGACTCCGGAGTGAAAATACCATAATAAAAGCAATGTTGCAAACATCAATAGTAAAGTTATTGCTGCCCAGTGGGGCAAAAAAATGCCACCAGTCTTGACGATTATAAAAGATGACATTAAAAAAAAATGCTCAAAATCTATTGATACAACCCAATGATGCATGGCGCGGGAGATAAAATAAAGCGTAAACATGAATTCTCAATTTTGCAGGAGACTATAACCAAACAAGGTTAAATCAATTTTAAGATCAGAAACAACATTGCTTGAACAAAAACAATGCAGAAACACTCAATATGTTTCTTTGTTTTAATTATTTTCAAATTTAACCATTTTATCAATTCAATCATCTAATTTTTTTAATAACTTTGGAATAGTTACCATTATATATATTCTAACACATCTTAATTAGTCTTTGCAAGAAAACGCCAAATACTGCGTTATTCTCGTTTTT
>CAZPVB010000028.1:0-27947 GCA_964589855.1 uncultured Bacteroidales bacterium | reverse complement strand
CTAATTAGAATCATTCGGTCAGATGAAGCTCGCCAACAATATCCACAACAATGGTTTAACCTTACGGTAACTTATAATCATCAATATGTATTTCAATACTATCCTCAAGACCCGGTTTGTCTTTACAAGGTATTTATATTCCTGTTTTACTGTACTTTACAAAACACAAAAAAACATTACCCTTTTTGTAATATGGGCGTTTCACGGAGAAAACGGTAAAATTATTTTTTATAATTTAGCAACCTTATCAAAAGGAACCTTCTAAACCTTTAGAAATCTATTGATAAGAGATTTTTTTTAAAAAAGTAATTTGGAAAAGATTTTGTTACACCTTGGTTTTTTGATGCACATAAATACGGTAAGCAAAAATATTGACCCCAAATAATGAATAATAATTAGTAAGTTTTGTACACATGAACAGGGCAAGAAGCATAGTTTGTTGAAACAAAAAGATAAAATGCCAGCCCTTCCCCTATAACCAGGGAAAAGCATGTGACCATATTAATCAAAATATTATACACATGAAACTCAATGTAGGCTTTGTAAAATCAGTGTTGAATGTTTACGATGAAATGTCTGAAAATGGTATTTCCATCGTTTACCTTGGAGAATTCCACCATCAGATTACCAAAATGTTTACCTCTACTGCAGAGGATGACATGGACAGGAAAGATGAGGAAAAGTCGACCATCAGAAAAGTGTATTCTGTAATGGTAGAAACATTGCAGAATATGTCAAAACATTCTGATGAAATTACCGACAAATATAACATCGGCAAAGGGTTGTTTATGATTGGAAAGAAAAATGACACCTATTATATCATCACATCCAATAAAGTAACCAATAGCAAGAAAATTGATCTGGAAAAAGCCGTGATTGAGGTAAACGCAGCCTCACGGGATGAATTGAAAGAGATGTACAAAAAGCAGATCACCGAAGGCAGAATATCAGATAAGGGTGGTGCCGGACTGGGTTTGATAGAGATTGCACGTCGTACCCGCAACAAACTGGTGTATCAGTTTTTACCTTTTGACGAGAATACGCAGTTTTTTCTTCTGAAGGTAGAGATCAACGCAAAAAAAATTGCCTGACACAATCAGTTTTTTATTTGACAGGCATTTGTTATCTTTATACCCTATGTCAATGTAAACGAGGGTATGTCTGTCGATATCTTAAAAACTCCTATTGAATATCTGAAGGGTGTAGGTCCTCAAAGAGCAGAGCTTCTAAAAAAAGAAATAGAAGTTTTCTGCTTTGAGGACCTACTCCATTTTTATCCTTTCCGGTATATCGACCGGAGCAGATTTTACCTGATAAGTGAGATCAATGAGAATATGCCCTTTGTGCAGATCAGGGGAACCATCAGCAACATACAGCTTCATGGAAATAAACGGACCACCCGCATGACAGCCACCCTCACCGATGAACACAGAAATATTCTGGAACTGGTATGGTTTAAAGGGTTTCAATGGTTAAAAAATAAGTTTCAACCCGGGCAGGAATATATTGTTTTTGGAAAACCCTCGCGGTTTGGAAGCAAACTCAACATTGCCCACCCCGAAACAGAGGCAGCAACGCCAGGTTCTATCAGTCAGCAATCATCCATGCAACCGGTGTATAATTCAACCGAAAAATTAAAAACCAGAGGATTGGATAGCAAGGGGATTCATAACCTGATGAAAAACCTCATCCCCCAGATAAAGGATGTTATTTCCGAGAACCTTCCCCCCTATTTAACAGATCAGATCAAATTGCTCAACCGGAAGCAAACACTTGTCAATGTGCATTTCCCGGAAAATGCTACTTTACTGGCAAGAGCCAGAGCCCGTTTAAAATTTGAGGAACTTTTCTACATCCAGATCAACCTGCTCAAAATCAAGCACCTGAGAACATCAGAAGCAAAGGGTCAGATTTTCAGGACAGTTGGCAGCCATTTCAATACTTTTTATCATGAAAAACTGAATTTTGAGCTCACACAAGCTCAGAAAAGAGTGATCAAAGAAATCAGAAAAAACACCCTTAGTGGCAGACAGATGAACCGTTTGATACAAGGTGATGTAGGCAGCGGGAAAACCATAGTTGCTTTGCTTTGTATGCTTATTGGCATAGATAATGGTTTTCAAACCTGTTTGATGGCACCTACAGAGGTGCTGGCCAATCAGCACTACGAGTCTGTTTCTCAATTGCTCTCAGACATGAATCTGGAAGTGAGACTTTTGACTGGTTCTACACGGAAAAAGAAACGAAACGAAATTTTTGAAAATCTAAAGAACGGACAAATAAACATCATTATAGGCACCCATGCCCTGATAGAAGACACCGTGGTTTTTAAAAATCTCGGGATGGTGGTAATTGATGAGCAGCATCGTTTTGGAGTGGCACAAAGAGCCAGGTTATGGAAAAAAAACACCATCCCACCACATGTGCTGGTCATGACTGCCACACCTATACCCCGTACCTTGGCCATGACGCTGTATGGCGATCTGGATATATCGGTGATTGATGAATTGCCCCCGGGACGTAAACCCGTAAAAACCATCCATCAGTATGACACTCACAGGTTGAAGGTTTTTGCTTTTATGCGCGAGCAAATAAAAAAGGGGCGCCAGGTTTATGTAGTATATCCGATCATTGAAGAATCTGAAAAACTTGATCTGAAAGACCTCACAGACGGATACGAAAGCATTGTACGTGCCTTTCCACTTCCTGATTACGCGGTAAGCATTGTACATGGGAAAATGAAAGCCAATGCCAAAGAATTTGAAATGCAACGTTTTGCCAGGGGTGAAACACAGATCATGGTTGCCACAACCGTAATAGAAGTAGGTATCAATGTACCCAATGCAAGTGTAATGGTGATAGAAAGTGCCGAAAGATTTGGTTTGTCGCAATTGCATCAGCTGAGAGGACGCGTGGGAAGAGGTGCTGATCAGTCGTGGTGTATTCTTATGACAGGTGTAAAACTATCGGGAGATGCGCGACAGCGAATGCAAACCATGGTAAGCACCAATGATGGATTTGTAATAGCCGAAACGGATATGAAGTTGCGAGGACCCGGCGATATTCATGGTACGCAACAGAGTGGTATTCTGGATCTAAAAATAGCCGACATCAGTAAAGACGAAAAAATCCTCAAATACGCCAGAGACATAGCCAAGGATATACTTGAAAAAGACCCGAATTTAGAAAGCAATGAAAATCATATTATTGCCATCACATTGCAACAAAAATTTCGCAACAAAATGATCTGGAGCAAGATTAGTTGAATAATTCAGGTTAGAAAAAATGACAGCAGAAATTGTACATCAACAAGCAAGAGCAAAAAAAACCGCATCTTTTAAAAGATACGGTTTTACAAGATTTTTTCAAATTTTTTAGTTCAATACAAAGCGTATGGGGAGGTTAAACTGAACCCTGACGGCCTGTCCTCTCTGACGTCCGGGGGTCCATGGTGGCATGCTTTGCACCACACGAATGGCTTCTTCATCCAGACCACCGCCAACGCCTCTGAGTATTCTTACATCGGTAATGTTTCCGTCGGTTTCAACAACAAAGGTAACGAAAACAGTTCCCTGAATACCTGCTTCGCGTGCCATTGTGGGATACTTAAGATTTTCCTGCAGAAATTTCATCAATGCTGCATCACCACCAGGGAAAGTGGGTTGATCTTCCACAATTGTAAAGATTTCTTCTTCCTCAACTTCTTCTTCTTCAACAACGACGGGTGTAAACTCCTCCACCTCTGTAAAAGCATCTGCATCAACATCAATGGTAAACTCTTCTTCAATTTCTACATCATCATCTACAATGATTAACTCAGTAGAGGGCTCGGGTGGCGGAGGTGGTGGAGGTGTTTCCTGTCTTGTAATAGGAATATCCTCTTCTTCAATAAAGTCAACATCAAGAGCGCCCAGATCTACTATCTGTCTCTCGTATTGCTTATATTCGAAGGCCATAAACACGACCACCAAAGCGAAAATAATACCTATTTGCACAAACAATCTCTTCTTGTTTTCGAGATCTGCTTTGGGTGTTTTTTTGGGTTCCATAATATTTTGTTTTAATGGATGTATTGATTATCTGATTAATGATTTCTTATCTGAAAAAACGGGTTGCTAATATACAAAAATAAAGTTTCACAGCCCACAGTGAAATTAAATTCGGCAGATAAAATGATCAACTGCAGGGTTTTTTAGTAGAACAAACAGGGCAAACACTCCGGCAAGTGCACCTGAGAAGTTTGCGATAAAATCAAGTACTGTGGCACTTCTGCCTTGCGAAGTAAAAACAAATTGCAGTAGTTCGGTACCTACACCAAAAATAACGCAAAAAAGTAAAGAAATCGTATAATGGTTTTTTTGCAAAAAAGATTTAAAAGGTTGTTTGCGAAAACCAAAATCCAACAAAATGCTCAGCACAAAAAACAATCCAAAATGAACCAGTTTATCTATGTGCGGTATGTTTAATAATTTTGTTTTAGGTATATTACCCGAAGGCATTAAAATAAGAACAATAATGGTAAGTGCCCAAACAAAGGCCGGTAATAGGTACCTGATTTTCATCGGCTTGAAATTCGATTAAATAGGTCAGATAGTTTGTCTTGTTTTTTTATTGACAGAGCTCACCAACAAAAATCTATCTGCCTGCTTTACCATGCTGCAAATTATAATCATCCTTGTGTGTTAATAATATTGTCATGGTTTGTTTCATGTTTTTTTTCTTTACCCCCTGTAAAACGGGTTTGATCAGGCGTCTACCAATTCTTTATATTTGGTAGCATCCAAAAGATCATCAATTTCGGAAGGATCAGAAAATTTAATTTTAGCGATCCATCCTTTTCCATAAGGATCCTTATTTACAATATCCGGATCACTTTCCAGATCTTCATTAAATTCTATAACTTCTCCTGAAACAGGCATAAAGAGATCAGAAACCGTTTTCACTGCTTCAATGGTTCCAAATGTTTCTTCCTGCTCAAGGGTTTCTCCTACTGTGCTTACTTCAATATATACAATATCGCCTAATTCGTTTTGAGCAAAATCAGTTACTCCAACCCAGGCGGTATCGCCATCAATTTTTATCCATTCGTGATCTTTTGTGTACTTTAATTCGTCTGGAAAAGTCATTTTCATTCAATTTTAGGGTGATAAATACTTTTTTTGATTTGAGCACCAAAAATACAAGCTTTTTTTGAACAAAAAACTTTCATTTCGAAAATTAACAGAGAGCAAAAGTTTTTTGCTGTAAAAGTCATGGATGAGTTCATGATATGACAAAGGAATAGAACCCTTTGGGGTTTCAACTTTATAAAAGACCGAGTTCGAGCATAGCAGCTTCGCTCATCATCTCTTTATTCCATTCGGGTTCAAAAACAAGATCTATATCAACCTTTTCCATTCCTTCTATAAACATAACGGCGTCTCTTACCTCAACAGGCATGGTATCAGCCACCGGACAATTGGGATTTGTCAGGGTCATTTTTACATAAACATGAGTATTACTGATGACTTTTATTTCATAAATCAAACCCAGATCATAAATATTTACAGGTATTTCGGGGTCATAAACCATTTTAAGTGCATCCACAACCCGGGTTTCCATATCCATTGCATTCTTATTTTCAGACATAGTAATTGTTTTAAGAAAATGATAAAATATTAATTCTGATGCTGCGCTTTAAAAGCAAGTGCATACAATTTCATTTGCTTGATCATATTCAGCAATCCATTGCTGCGTGTTTGCGACAGATGCTCTTTCAATCCGATCTGATCTATAAAACCAAGATCTGCATCAACAATCTCTTCCGGTGGTTCTCCGGATAAAACCCTGATCAGCAATCCTACAATTCCTTTGGTGATCAGTGCATCACTATCCGCCTTAAAATAAACTTTCCCATCGCGATACTGAGCATGAACCCATACCTGCGACTGGCATCCCGAAATAAGATATTGCTTGTTTTTGTATTTTTCATCGATCTTGTCAACGGATTTACCCACATCAATAATATAATTGTATTTATCCATCCAATCATCAAACAGTTCAAATTCCGAAACTATTTCTTCTTCTTTTTCTTTTATACTCATAGGTTTAATTTTTTTAGGTTTTAAAGAGGCAATAAAGTTTTCAGATTAAATTTCAGAGATGCTATACACATGGTCAATTAATCCTTTTAATAAACTTTTGATATGTTTTTGGCAAATTGAGCATTTTTAAACATGCATTTCTACTATATTTTTTAATTTGACAAACAATTATTGCCATGAAAAATGGATTGTTTTCCTTTATAGTAAAACAAATTTCGTGATTTTTGTTGAATTTTTCGGGCGAATAAAAAAATTCTTTGTTATAAACCAATTGATTGAAAAGAGGACAGCAATAATATGCTTTTATTTGTTGGGAAAAAGGAAAAATAAAAAAACGGATACTTGCAATGCCAATGCAAGGATCATCATCCGACCAAACTTATCCTTTGATTATTCAACAACGGATACCCCAACAAACAACCTAAAAATTGCGTAATTTTGCACGATGAACAAAAAAGTACTTATCGGTCTGTCTGGTGGCGTAGATTCAAGTGTTGCTGCTTACTTGCTCAAAGAGCAGGGGTACGATGTTACAGCACTTTTCATGATCAACTGGAAAGATAGTAGCGTGACCCTTTCGGGCGATTGCTCCTGGGAAGAGGATATCATATTGGCTCAATTGGTGGCTCGAAAACTTGATATCCCGCTTGAAGTGGTTGACTCCAGCGAAAATTACAAGAAAAATGTGGTAGAATATATGTTTTCGGAATATAAAAAAGGGAGAACCCCCAACCCGGATGTACTATGCAACAGAGAAATAAAATTTGATGTTTTTTGGAAAGCTGCAAAAAAATTCGGTGCTGATTACATTGCCACAGGTCATTACGCAAGAACACAAAAGGTGCACAACCCAACCGGTGAATATACACGGTTGCTGGCCGGATATGACAAAAACAAAGATCAGTCTTATTTTTTGTGCCAACTCAACCAGGATCAACTCAACAATGTTTTGTTTCCTTTGGGT
Source organism: uncultured Bacteroidales bacterium (assembly GCA_964589855.1). Taxonomy (GTDB): domain Bacteria; phylum Bacteroidota; class Bacteroidia; order Bacteroidales; family UBA7960; genus SKVR01. Next base: position 20,900 of record CAZPVB010000028.1, on the reverse strand, counting down.
GATATTGAGAAACCCGAAGTACGACGTATAGCCACCGAACTGGGACTGGCTTCTGCTGATAAAAAAGACTCACAAGGCATCTGCTTTGTGGGAAAAGTGGATCTGCCCACGTTTTTACAACAAAAACTGGCACCCCGAAAAGGATTCATCATGGAAATAGACCGCGAGGATCCTCTTTTGCAGCAGGTACATAAAAAAATGAATGACCCTTCTACCAACCTTTCGGAATTATGCACATCCTATAATTTTGCATCCATGAATCAGCAACCTGTTGGACAACATAATGGAGCACATTATTACACCATAGGGCAGAGAAAAGGTTTGAATATCGGAGGAAAACCACTCCCGCTATTTGTACTGGGCATCAATGTAGAAAAAAACATTGTTTATGCAGGGCAGGGTCATGATCATCCTGGCCTAAACAGAAAAGGACTTTGGATAACAGATGATGAGATACACTGGATACGCCCTGATAAAGAACTCAAAACCGGTGATACGCTGAAATGCCTTGTAAGAATAAGATACAGACAGGCGCTGCAAAAGGCCACATTGCACAAAAAAGAAAACATATTATATATTGTTTTCGAAGAATTTCAGAGGGGTATTGCAGCAGGACAATTCGCTGCCTGGTATGATGGCGAGGAATTACTTGGTTCGGGCGTGATACATTAAAAACCACTCAATCTCTTAATCTTCCTATCAGTATACCATCTACCCTGCTTAGTTTCATAAGGTATTGCTGCAAAGGCACCGGAGATACCTCAACTTGCTTCCCGGATAGCGAAGCATGGATAAAGTGAAGCCTGTTATCAAGGTGATAAGCAAAGGCAGTGTGCGAAACATCCAGTCCTTTAATGGTAGAAGTGAAAGCAATGATATCGCCATTTTCTATAAATTGCGCATGCTCATCGATCCTGTTTTTAGGTAAAAATTTCATTGCCCTTCCTGATATGATCGTTTCCTGTTTTCTGATGTCTTGAAGAAGTGCTGTGTCGGTCAACTGGCGATAGTATTCAGGATTTTCGGACATAAAATGAACATGGGTGTCAAATTTTTGTGTTCCCATTTCATTGGAAACAATATCGATAAGTCCTTTTTGTTGATTTGTATACAACCAATCCGAAAAGTAGTGCAAACGAGAGGTATATTTTTCCGGTTCCCCAAACCGGTAACGAATTTTCTGAAGGTAATGGACAAAACGATCCATACGGGTATTTTTGTCTTTCACAGAAAGGGTTAATGCCAGCACATACTCCACAAAAGTAGTACAATCCATTTCAAACATATTCACTACCAGACACTCTCTGCCTTCGGTTTCCAAAGTACCTGCAACATAGGGAATTCCTATGAGCTCGCCGGCAATATCGATGATGAGATCTCCGGTGGAAAAGGATGCTGTATGTTTATATTCATCAAGGATTTGGTTTACTGCCAATGAATCTTTTTCCGTCATCAAAACACATTGGTGCTGTTCCGGGAGGGTTCTTTTTTGATCAAAAGATAAAGAACTTGTTGGGGTATTTACGGATTCGTTTTGCGAGTCCGGCATGAAACACCCTGAAAAAAGGAACATCCATAAAATAAAAATACGCATAACACGGAAAAATTATCTGTCGTATAAATTCAGTAATACACTGAAATTTACTGTTTATAAATCTCTTACATTTGTATCAACTTGTTAAACATCAAAAATAATACATAATTTGATTTGAGGTTAATCGTTGGTTAAATTAGTTTTTGTTTTAGGTTTTAGTTGATTTTGTAGTTAGGTTAGTTAGGTTTGTAAAAACGCATTCAGATAATTTTGCTGGATGCGTTTTTTTGTTGACTTTTTATATAATACCCGCTCGCGAATAGAACTGGCGGAAGAGAGGGAGATATGGGCATATCTCCTAATATTTATTTTGATTTTGATCTTTTAGATTTGTAAGGAACTGTTTCATCAAGCAATAAAGCTTCCTGCATGATATTATCTAAAACTTCCCGGGGGATATCAGCCACGCTTCTGAATTCAATACCAGCAACCTGCTTACGGTTCCTGGAAAATAACAATCCCTGAATATTTGAAAGTTCGTTTCCCCGCAAAAACGCTAACTCAATGGTTTTGTGCCTGGTGGGTTTGAGATAGCATATCCAGCTATGTCGGAAATAAAACGGAATGTTAAACCTGAGTTTGTCAGTCAAACCCAATTCCCGGGAAAACCAATGATGAAAAAATTGTAAAACTTTTTTCTGATCGCCTTCATAACTGTCAATAAACTCCTCAACATTATCCATAACAGGTATTCATTTTATATTTGCCATCTTTTACCATCATTTCAATTTTTGAAATTAGAAAATAAAATCCAGTCAAACAAATAAAAATCTAACCAGAAATACCCAGGTGTTTGGATTTTGAGGGAAAGGTAATGGTGAGCTGAAAGTTGGCACTTAGGCGGCGCACATCAAAGGATGTGTTTCTGGAGTAGGGTCGGAAAAAATTTATGTATCCTTCGCTAACCCTTTTCTGTGTGGTGTATATAAAGATTAAAATGGTAAACGGTTTACCTAAACCCCAGCGCCATTTTGGCAGATAGAATCAAAATATTACGCCAAAGGGTCGGTAAGTTAAATCATTTTCGTTGGAAAAGTAATGTGAATGAAAAAAATAGAGTACTGCACGGTTTTTGTAAAACTTTATCGGTCTGACAATGTTTGTATTTTGTGTCAAATGTTGCCCGGATTTAAATTCACGATTGAATAATTTGTTTGTTTAATAAACAAACCAATTCATTAAAAATGAGAATTTTCGTGTTTCTGCAATCATACAAAACAAAATATATCTCATGAAAAATAGTTACTTTTGTATGATTCACCGAAACAACAAATTTGATGGTGAACAGTTTTTACCAAACATCTGATTATTAAGTTTTTATAAGCACCAATGGCAACTATTTAAGAAAACGATACCATTTCAATTTATAAAAATAATTTTCATCTATTGTCAAACCCGGAAATTGTCCGCTAAATCAATAAAGTAAAACCAAATTATCAATGCATGGTCAATGAGAAAGTGTTAGAAGTAACAGACGTTTTGAAAACAGAAATCATAAACGGGATACAGGAAAAAAAGGGAAAAGAGATCGTTTGCCTGAATCTGGCAAAAATCAACAGTACAGTTTGCGACTATTTTGTGATATGCCACGGAACCAGTAATACGCATGTGAGTTCAATTGCTGATGCAGTGGAAGAAACAGTAAAGAAGCATACAGGAGTAAAACCCCGCAGGCGGGAAGGATTTGCCAATGCCGAATGGCTCCTTCTGGATTACCTGGACGTTGTAGTCCATATCTTTCAGGAGGACATAAGAAACTACTACAGAATAGAAGATTTATGGGCCGATGCACCCGCTGAGTACATCGACGTAGATTCCTGAAAAACTGTATTGGTCATTTTTTTAATCAGCATAATATCAAAAACATATAATGAGCGACAAAAATAAAAACACACAACAGGAAAATACTCAAAATTCCAAACCTTCAGGTTCTAAAGCAGACGGAGAAGCTTCTTCGAAGAAAAATTCGCACAAGAATCCGATACCTTACATGAACAAAAAGGGCGATAAACCCGGAGGAGGAAAAGACGGAAAGGGAGGAAAAGGAAATCCTCCGTTTAATTTTTATTGGATATACGGCATTCTGGCTGTTCTGTTTATCGGCCTTCAATTATTTAACTGGGGAGGTACGGCAGTTGAAATTTCCCAGCAAAGGTTTGAAAATCAGATGCTCGGGTCGGGCGATGTTGACAAAATTGTGGTAGTAAACCGCGAATTGGTCGAGATCTTTATCAAACAGGATCGCATCAACAATTACGAAGATCTGCAGCAGAATGAGGTATTAGAGGGTCCTCATTTTACATTCAAAATAGGATCGGTAGACAACTTTGAACAGATGGTGAGAGATGCACAGGAAGATGTGCCGGCACAAGAGCGAATACCTGTTTTTTATGAACAAAGAAAAGACTGGGGAACCGATATTTTAAGCTGGTTGCTTCCCATTGGTTTGCTCATTGTATTCTGGATCTTTATTATGCGACGCATGGCAGGTGGAGCAGGCGGAGGCGCCATTTTCAATATTGGGAAATCAAAGGCACAGGTTTTCGATAAGGATACAAGCGTGAATGTAAATTTCGACCATGTAGCAGGTTTGGATGAAGCAAAGGTAGAATTAATGGAAATCGTGGATTTTTTAAAAAATCCGGGAAAGTACACCAACCTGGGTGGGCAAATACCCAAAGGAGCATTGCTGGTAGGTCCTCCCGGAACAGGTAAAACCCTTCTGGCCAAGGCGGTAGCCGGAGAAGCACAGGTACCTTTCTTCTCCCTGAGTGGTTCTGACTTTGTGGAAATGTTTGTGGGAGTAGGTGCTTCCAGGGTTCGGGATCTCTTTAAACAAGCCAAAGAAAAAGCACCTTGTATCATTTTTATTGACGAGATAGATGCTATCGGACGCGCCAGAGGCAAAAACCCCATGACGGGTGCCAACGACGAACGCGAAAACACCCTTAACCAACTCCTTACAGAAATGGATGGATTCGGAACCAACGTGGGTGTGATCATACTGGCTGCTACCAACCGTGCCGATATCCTTGACCGGGCGCTGCTTCGCGCCGGACGATTCGACAGGCAGATACAGGTTGAAATGCCCGACCTGGAAGAAAGAAAAGCCATCTTTAAAGTACATATGAAACCTTTGAAACTGGCCCAAAATGTAGAACCCGATTTTATGGCCAAACAAACACCGGGTTTCTCCGGTGCCGACATAGCAAATGTTTGTAATGAAGCAGCACTTATTGCGGCACGACGAAACAAGAAAATGATTGAAAGGCAAGATTTTCTGGATGCTGTAGACCGGATTATCGGGGGTCTGGAAAAACGCAACAAGATCATCTCTCCGCATGAGAAAAAAGTGATTGCATTTCATGAATCAGGACATGCCTCTACCAGTTGGCTGCTCGAGCATGCTCACCCTCTGGTAAAGGTAACCATTGTTCCGCGCGGCAAAGCACTGGGAGCAGCGTGGTACCTTCCCGAGGAAAGACAGATCACCACTTTCGAACAGATGTTCGATGAAATGACATCGGCCCTTGGCGGACGAGCTGCCGAGGAACTGATCTTTGGAAAAATCTCAACCGGAGCACTCAACGATCTGGAAAAAGTGACCAAACAAGCCTATGCTATGGTAAGTTTCTTTGGCCTCAATAAGAAAATTGGCAATATCAGCTACTATGACTCAAGCGGACAAAGCGAGTATTCTTTTACCAAACCTTACTCTGACAAAACTGCCGAGATTATTGACCAGGAGGTTAGTGCACTCATTGAATCTGCTTATCAAAGAGCCAAAGATATACTGACAGAAAACAGAGATAAATTAGAAAAACTGGCACAACAACTTCTCGACAAGGAAGTCATTTTCAGAGAAGACCTGGAAGAAATCTTTGGAAAGAGACCCTACGACGACTTTGATCCACATGATATCAAATTGGCAGACAGAAAACATTCGGATAACGGTGCAAATCAAAAAAAAGAAGATCAGAAATCAGATGAAAACCTTACAAACAAAAAAGATTCTGAAGAAACTGACCCAACTGATGAGGAAGATAGCATGGCAAAATCCGACGAAAAAGAAGTGGTGACAGATAATCTCAATAAATCCGATGACAGTAAAGAGGATAAAGAAAAAGAGTAAACCACATTAAAAATTTCCGGCACGATGCAAGGTTACATTATGCCGGAAATTTTCTTTTTGCCAATAAATGGAAATCTCAACAGCATATTCGAAAGCAAAATGCAGGAAAGTACATCAAGAGAGAAAATACTGAAATCCATCAGAGGTGCCCTTACAGATTCTATGCCTGCACCCTATGATTATGAAACATATGCGGATAAGATTTATGAAAAATCCGCAGATGAAATCCATGAGGTAACTTTCGCTAAAGCATTGGGTAAGGTAAACGGAAAATTTGTTTACAATAAAAACGAAGAGGAACTGAAAGACAACCTTCTGCATCTTATCCCGCAACTGCCTTCAATACATTGCTTTGAAAAAGGTATTCAAAACCTGCTCAAAAGCGCTGGAATGAATTACCAAACCAAAATAAGCGAGCAAAAAGATGAACTGGCCTCTGTTACCGGATGCGAATATCTTATTGCCCGCACCGGAAGCATCATGACAAGCAGTGCTATTGGTGGCGGACGAAAAGGTTATATTTATCCCTCGGTGCATATAGTAATTGCAAGGCGTAGTCAACTGGTATTTGATCTCAAAGATGCTTTCGCGCAGTTAAAAGATAAATATAAAGGCAAAAGATTGCCTTCGATGATCACCCTGATTACAGGGCCAAGCCGAACCGCCGACATCGAAAAAACACTTGTGATGGGAGCACATGGTCCTGAACAACTTTTTGTCTTTTTTTTAGACCAGTAAACATTCAATTCAAAAATTTCTTTTATTTTTACCCTGTTTCAACTTTAGCACTAAATGTGAAAAATGAATAATAACTGGCAATGCATCCACAAAACACAATACGAATATATTGCCGAAATCATCAAAGGTGTTTTGGAAGATAACCAGATCAAATGCTTCTCATTGAGCAAAAAAGATTCTGCTTACCTTTTCGGTGAAATTGAACTGTATGTGTCGCCCGACGATGTTATGCGTGCCAAAAATATTTTAGAAAGGGAAGAGTTTTGAATCAATTCGTAGTACGTACTTTCACAGGTGTTGTCGTTGTTATTTTGATCATCGCATCGGTAGTTTTCCATCCAATTGTATTCGCAGTATTTTTTATGATCCTGGTAACATTGGGTTTGTCGGAATTTTATAGTTTAATAGAAAAAACAGGGATTAAAATAAACAAGTTTTCAGGTACCTTGCTGGGATTATCAATCTTCATAACCAATGCTGCGGTAGCACTCAACTGGTTTTCGCCCAAGATCCTATTGGTCAATTTCTTTTTTGTATTTCTGATTTATGTTATGGTACTGTACCGCAAACACCCTGATCCTTTTACAACCATTGCCTTTACCTTTCTGGGTGTAATTTACGTTGCCATTCCTTTGTCACTTATCAGTTATATACCCAATCCAACTTTTGAACCCGGTACTTATCAATACAGTCTTGTTCTGGGTTTTTTTATTTTTAACTGGGTAAATGATTCGGGTGCCTATCTTGTGGGTAGTAAGTTTGGAAAACATAAATTATTTGAACGAATTTCGCCCCGCAAAACCTGGGAGGGATTGGCCGGAGGTATTTTATTCACCCTGTTATCGGCATGGGTATTAAGTCTTTTTTTTCTCGATCTTACCCTTATCCAATGGATCGGAATGGCAGTGATTGTAAATTTTTTCAGCACCTATGGCGATCTGCTTGAATCTGTTCTGAAAAGAAGTATCAACAAAAAAGACAGTGGTTCTTTATTACCAGGTCATGGGGGTATCCTCGACCGTTTTGATGGGGTGCTCGTTTCAGCACCTTTTGTATTCGTATATTTAATAGTAATTGCATGATCTGAGACCAGTTGGAAAAACATTTACTGATTTGATCAATTTACATAAATTAAAAGTGTTTATGATCTGGATTATAATTTGTACTTATTTGTGTAAATTTGTGGAACCATGACTTTTTATAACAACATCTTTATGTATAATATCCGCTCATCATACTTTTTCAACAAAAACACCGAACGAAGGATTAGCCAACTTCGCATCAATAGTGTTTTTAAAACTACTATGACAATTTTTCGCGGAATGGATTAAAAGATCAACAATATTCATTACCCCAATTTTAAAAACTATTCACCATAATGAGAATTCACAGAGAAGGATATACAACACTTTTTTTTACATTGGTTTTTTTATCTGCACTGGCAGTATTGATCAATTTGATCTGGACAGAGCAAACCACCTGGCATTTTATTGCTTATGGTTTTTTTGTTCTGTTTTTTCTGTTTATACTTCAATTTTTCAGAAACCCCAACCGGAAAACTCCACACGACCCCAACACCATCATATCTGCAGCAGACGGCAAAGTGGTTGTCATTGAAAAAACTTTTGAAGATGAATACCTGCACGATGAAAGGATACAGATATCTGTTTTCATGTCGCCTGTAAATGTGCATGCCAACCGCTATCCCGTGTCTGGAGTTGTTTCTTATTACCAGTATCATCCTGGCAAATATCTGGTAGCATGGCATCCCAAATCTTCTACCGAAAACGAACGAAATACACTGGTTATTGAAACCCTGACCTTTGGCAGTGTATTGGTACGACAAATTGCCGGGGCGGTAGCACGCAGGATTGTTTGTTATGGAAAACCAGAAGATCAGGTAATACAGGGAAGCGAAATGGGGTTTATTAAATTCGGTTCAAGGGTAGATATATTTTTACCCACCAATGCCCGTATCAATGTAAAAATCGGCGATCCGGTTAAAGCAGGTGAAACAATTCTTGCTTATATTGAAGAAAATGGATCAGATCAGAATCGTTAGTATCTCCTCTACCCTGTCAACCGAATAGGTTGGTTTTACCATTTCCGGTTTTAATGGAAGATGCTTTACCCAAATCTGATCCCAACCTGCCTGGTGCGCACCCCAGATATCGGCTTCCGAATCGTCACCTATAATAAGACTATCTTCAGGAAAAGCACCTGTTTGTGCTAAGGCATATTCAAATATCTCCCTTGCAGGTTTCTTGTAACCCGCTTTTTCGGAGGTTATGATGGTTTTGAAATATTTATCAAGATCACTGTTGGATATCTTTACGTATTGTACATCTTCAAAACCATTGGTTATAATGTGTAAGGTATAATGAACCGACAGAGCATCCAGTAGCTCATGCGTTTGAGGATAAAGCACCTTCTTTTGCGGACTTATATGCAGATACATTTTCCCCATGTCGGTAGCAAGCAATTCATCTTCAATACCGAAAAGTTTCAGTGTTTTGTAAAATCTATTGAAATTCAGATGCTCTTTGGTGATGAGCTGCTGCTTGTATTCGTCCCACAAAGCATAATTGATCACATGATATTCTTTGAAAAAAGCATCAAAATCAACAATGCCCTTACGCTGAAGATCAAAATGGGTGTATAATTCAGTAAACGACTCCAGGTTGTTGGTTTCAAAATCCCAGAGTGTGCGGTCGAGGTCGAAAAACAGGTGCTTATATTTTTTCGGATGAGAATTTTTATTTGGGTTCATAAAAGATTCATAGTTTTTTGAGTGTTATAAAATCGTTATTTCCTTTCAAAAAACACAAACAACCAGTAAGGCTGTGCAGGTGAAAACAACCAGGTGATGCCATCATACAAGATAGTTAAGGGATGTGGTTTAAAAGGTATAGAAAAATGGTTTCCACATTTGGGACAGGTATTGTACCTGCTGCGTTTTTTGGTCCAGTAAGGAGGCATCCATGATTGTGAAGGGATAAAACGATGCTTCATGCGTGTAAGCCAACGGAAAGAAGGTTTCACCTTTACACCTCCTGTGGTGTGATAGACCAGTTTAAAATCGGGCAAATTTTCCATAAAAACATTTGCATCAAGAGACCGGAAATGATGATTGATATTGTAAACATGACCGCACTTTGTGCATTGAATGAAGTCTCTTTCTACATGCTCACGATAGGGCACAGAAATAAGAATATATTTGCCGGCAACCCTGTTTATTTCGCTTAGCGAGCCAAAAAAATCTTTTTCCTCCAGGTGTTCCAAAAGCTGAGAGCTTAGCACCAGATCAAACTTCCTGTCGGCAAAAGGTATTGCAGAAGCACTGGCGCATACTTTTTTGGTTTTAACATACCGGAGGGCGGGTTCACTGATATCAAGGCCCGTAACATCATACCTTCCGTATAATTGATTGGTTATTAAACCGTTGCCACATCCCACATCCAAAATGGTATCTACATCTTCGGGTATCATAGAGATAAATGCCTTTGCCTTAGTCTCTATGTTTTTATCCGAATACCTGCTCCAGTCAAAATCGGTATGATACTTTTTATAATCCATAAATTATTTTTTTCAAATGATGGATAACCTTCGGTAAAGACATTACATTCTTTCCGGAACATCAATTCCCAACAAATGCATTGCATTTCTGATTACATTGGAGGTGAAAACAGAGATTTTCAACCGGAAAACCGAGGTTGTTTTATCGGGTTCGTTCAGCACCGAATGATCATGATAAAATTGATTAAAGGCCTTGGATAATTCATACACATAGTTGGCAATAATTGCCGGACTCATGTTTTGTGCTGCATCTTTTACTGCATTGGGAAAAGCATACAACTGCTGCAACAATAATTTTTCTTTTTCATGAATGATTACTTCCGAAAGATTCAGGTTTTCATCTTTCAGTTTTTTTTCTTCCGCTTTACGCAAAATAGAACATATACGGGCGTGGGTATACTGTACAAATGGTCCGGTATTCCCATTAAAATCGATAGATTCCTCAGGATTGAAAAGCATGTTTTTCCTGGGATCTACTTTCAGGATAAAATATTTCAAAGCTCCCATGCCAATCATATGAAAGAGTTTTTCTTTTTCCTTTTCAGAAAAGTCGTCGATCTTGCCAAGTTTTTCGGTAGTAGACTTTGCGGTGGCGTACATTTGCTCCATCAGATCGTCAGCATCCACCACGGTTCCTTCCCTTGATTTCATTTTTCCCTGTGGCAGTTCTACCATTCCATACGACAAATGAAAAATTGAACCGGCATAGGGTTTTTCAAGTTTTTTCAATACTTTTTTAAGCACATCGAAATGATAATTTTGTTCATTACCCACCACATAAATCATTTGGGATGCCTGATAGTCATCGTATCGCAGTTGCGCTGTTCCAATATCCTGTGTCATATAAACAGAGGTACCATCGGCGCGTAACAAAAGCTTCTGATCCAGCCCCTCATCACTAAGATCTGCCCAAACCGACTGGTCTTCTTTCTGAAAAAGGGATTTTTTATCCAACCCCTTCATCACAATCTCCTTACCCAGCAAATAGGTTTGGGATTCGTAATAAATTTTGTCGAAATCCACCCCCATCCTTTTATACGTCACATCAAAACCATCATATACCCACTGGTTCATCATTTTCCATATTCTGACCGTTTCTGCATCGCGGTTTTCCCATTTCAAAAGCAGTTCGCGTGCCTCTTTCATAAGAGGAGCTATGTTTCTTGCTTTTTCATTGTCCAGTCCTTCTTTTTCACTGATCTCTTTTGCCTGTTTGCGCAATTCGGTTTCAAACATCACATAATAGTCCCCTACCAGCTTATCGCCTTTTTTGCCTGCTTTTTCGGGTGTTTCACCCTTGCCCCATTTCATCCAGGCAAGCATTGATTTGCAGATGTGGATGCCCCTGTCGTTGACAAGGTTTACTTTTACCGCTCTTTTTCCCGCTGCATCAACAATCTCCGATAAAGAATAGCCCAGGAGATTGTTTCGGATATGCCCCAGGTGTAAAGGTTTATTGGTATTGGGAGAAGAATATTCAATCACTACTGTTTCCTTTTCGTCCACGGTGGTATATCCGTATTGCTTTCGGTTGTATTGATGCTGAAGAAAATCAATCCAGAAACTTTTAGACAACACAATATTCAGGAATCCTTTCACAACATTAAAATCCTCTGCTGTGGGCATTCTTTTTTTGATCTCATTGCCCAGAGCAATCGCCGTTTGTTCGGGCGATCGTTTGGCAAACTTCACAAAAGGGAAAACCACCAACGTAAAATCTCCTTCAAATTCTTTTCGGGTGGGTTGCAGCGCAATATCTTCTGCACTGATGGTATGATCAAACAGATCGCTGATAGATGCAACGATGGTTTCCTTTAATTGGTTTTCGATATTCATAGATTTTCTGATTTAGAAACGGGCACAAAATTACATTTTTTTGACGAATAGTTTTCTCCTGACATACTGGTGTTTTCGTGCTATGTATTTAGTTTTTGATCAACATGATATTCAAGGGTCTGCTGATTAGAAATATTGAAACCAACGCTTATTGAAACAGAAAAACTGTCGGATGGGTTGACTGAATCATTGCAAAAACCCTAAAAGCATTCAGTCTTTGGTCTGAATAACTAAAAAAATAAGCCATCATTTTCCCCACAATCAAATCTAAACCTTGTATACAATAGGGTTCGTAACCGATCGCTGATTGGTTTGCTTCAGTTTAAAGTATCTAAACTCCAATATTTTTTTTAAAACGGGTTTATTTTTCAAAAACAATTTATGAGTCCACTCCAAAAACTTGTTTTCGGAACATCTGTGTTCATTTTCTGGTTTTAAAATAACTGATTATAAGGATTTAGCATCTGTGTAAATCTGTGTAATCTTTGGATAATAAACTTTTTAGAGTGGACTCATTTATTATTATTTTGATAAACACCCCATCAAGATTTATTAGTGGGAAAATATGCATAAAACATTCAAATTCTGCACCTTATCATAAAGAATATTACATTAATGAATAAAACTTATTTGTATTTAAATAACTCTTTATATAAAATATGCGATTCAGGCAAAATAGAAACATGTATACAACAATGCAATATATGTCAGAATCATCTTGGTAAATTCGATAGAAGACAACACGACCCTGTACCCTTTTTTGCATGTAAAATAACTAAATATAAATCAAAATCCTGCTGCAACAGTTGATTCTACTGTTTTTATATCTATGAGATCAAATGGATATGCTGATATTAATGAAGGGGACATAATAAGAGATTTTCAGGAAAGGTCATCGACTTTGTCTATTGATGGTGGTGGACAGTATTACCAATAAGAATTTGTTGATTTAACTCAAAAAACGGTCAACCTTATTTGGGCATGCTCGTGATTTGAAATTCCGCTCCAAACCCACCAACCTCTTTTTTCTGAATTCATGTATTTCACATATTTGCCAATCTAACGAATTGTCTTTTTGCTCATCAGATCATTCTCTGATAAAAAAATCCGGGAGGCATTAAATGCGAATAACAGTTCATTGCATATAGGATAAAGGGGAGGTCATGTTTTTGGTCAATCACTTGGTTGAATAATTAGAGGCAAGATTTGGTGAAAAAAATAGCAAAAAACCCTTCGCCTGGTGAGCGAAGGGTTTTTGTAATTATTTTGAAAATAATCAACTATTTTTTATTTAAAAACGGCTACCGCCTTGGGTTCAATGATATGAAAGGTAAATGACTCGGTAAAATAGAGTTGAACAGTTTTGTTGGTATGTGATTCGTAACCAATGGACAAATCCTGCCCTATCACCATTCTAAAATCGCCGCCTCTTTCTGAAAATAAATATGCACCATCTACATTGGGTGCCATCACAATAGAACCCTCCAACAAGCTTTCCAGTTGTTTTCTCAAAGGATAACCTCTTACATAACTGCTTAGCTTCTTCCATTTTTCGGTACTCAATACCAGAGCGTAAGGCCCTTCTATGGAGTTGGCTTTCATTTGTGATAATACTTCCGCCACAGCTCCTGGTATTTCATCACCATTTTCAGGAAAAGCAGGTGTCTTATATTCTTCACATTCTTCTATCCCTTTGATGTTGGCAGATTTAAATCCTTTAAAAATAATATCTTCTTCAAATTTGGCAATTTTGCGCGCTGCATCTTCCAGGGCATCCAGGTCAATATCTTCAGCACCACGTGCTACATTATCAAGTTCCCAGATGTTGAGTTCGAAAGGCACACGTGCTTCCAAAAGTGGCAAAACCTGGTTGACGCCAAATTTTACATCTCCACTTTGGTTTTCCGGAACAACGATTCGCCCGGTAGATAGTGCAGGGTAATTCCAACCTTTAGGTCCTTCTACGTCTACAAGTTTTCTTGCTGATAGCACCGATGTCAGCACATCCAATGATGTTTCGTTGATCTCTTTCCATGCTGCTTGTGAGATAGGTGCCAATGATTTTCTTAAAATATCCATAGTTTCTCCTTATTTTTTTATTTTACCTATTCCTAATGAATCAGATTTTAATTTTGATACTTCCGCTTTTGCTCCATCTGCACCACCTTCTTTCGATTCTTCTTCATTTCCGGCGATGCTGCCTTCTTTGAAAAGATAATTGCGAAGCTCTTCATCCCAACCGGGCATGTTGCGCCGCAACCATTCAAGTGTCATGCAGGCATGTTCTATCTCTTCATCGCGATTATGTGCCATGATAGATGCCAGTTCTTCATTATCACTGGTTACTACTCGTTGGTGGTACCAGTCTACGGCTTCTATTTCTTCTTTTAAACTATTGAGTGCTCTGGAAAAATTTCTTGCCTCTTGCGAAAGTTCCTCTGCTGGCTCATGGTAATTTGACATATCTGTTATGTTTTTAATGAATAATTGAGTTAAAAATTTGGACGTTTGCAAATATAGATTTTTTACTTGAACTTTATTTTACTTTATCTTTATAATTTTACACTTCCAAACCTTCACACACATACAAAGAGTAAACAGTTATGATTTCAAAATGTTTTACTTCTTATTGATTTTCAAAAATGTAACAAACTGCTCATCTTTGATTGAAATATTAAAATTCACACCAAAATCGTTTTATTTATACAAAACAGTTTTTTTCAATGCATTTTTCCCAATTGACCCAACAGCGCGAGAGCACACGCAAGTATTTATCTGACAAACCCGTGGAAAGAGAAAAAATTGAGCAAATCATGCAGGCATGCCAGCTTGCACCATCAGCCTGTAATTCTCAACCCTGGAGTTTCGTTGTTGCCGATCATCCCGACATAAAAAATAAACTGGCAGATGCCAGCTACGGTCCGCTGCTCAGGTTTAATAAGTTTGTATTGCAGGCACCGGTGATTGTGGCTATCGTTGCCGAAAAACCCAAATGGATCGCCAAAGTAGGAGGCAACATCAAAAACAAAGATTTCTACCTGATAGATATCGGCATCGTAGCAGAACACTTTTGCCTGCAAGCCACCGACCTGGGTCTGGGCACCTGTATGCTGGGATGGTTCGATGAAAAAAAAACCAAACAAATTCTGGGTGTTCCGCAAAAGAAAAGGGTAATATTATTGATCACACTGGGATATCCAGCCAATGATAAAATCCGGAAAAAGATACGCAAACCCATGGAGCAGCTTTTCTCTTATAATCAATACCGGCAAGAATGAGGGAAGATAAATAAAGTGTGAAGAAAACTGAAATGTTGTGAGTAAGTTCTTTGTTTTCACTACCTGAAATCACTTAAATTTGCCTGTAATTTGCAATAAAGCAATGAAAATTGCTTCAAAACATCTTTTTCATTTCATTCTTCTACTTAAAAACGATAAATATGTACAAATTTAAAAAGGTTATTGCTATGGCATTTTTGTTTGCATTGGTCTCCTGTAGTCAGGATCAGGATGGATCCAATCAAAATACCGGAATTATTTCCAAAACAGATGTTGAACAAACCATTCAACAGTTGCAATCCAAATACACCGAGGTGGATCAGGCGCTCGTTAGTCGAGGTGTTGAACAGGTCGCCGCCTTGTGGGAGAGCCAGGATGGAACCCGTGAGGATTTTACCCAATTCTGTATCGATCATTTTGCAGCCAATTCAGTGGAAAGGGAAAAACTATTTCAAAGCCTTTCAAGAAGTTTTGAAAAACTCTGGGGGCATACCAATCAAATTAACCTTGAACTCAATAAACCGCTGCACCTTGACTGGGGTCCTATACAACCCGTTGATATGATCTTTGCCGCTTACTCTCCCGGGGCGCATTTTTCCGATGACCTGTTTAACAACAATATCGCATTTATCACTATCCTTAATTTCCCTTTTTACAATCTGGAAGAAAAAAATCAGATGGGTAAGAATTGGTCGCGACTTGAATGGGCTTATGCCCGTATGGGCGATGTCTTTGTTTCCAGATTGCCAGCCAATGTCAATCAGGAGATTGCAAAAGTTTCCACCGAAAGCGACAGCTATGTTTCTGAATATAACATTGTGATGGATAAACTTATAGACAGAAATGGCAATTTCCCGTTTCCCGAAAAACTAAAACTCATTACCCATTGGGGATTGAGAGATGAGATCAAATCAAACTATAGTGCAAATGAAGGATTTGAAAAACAAGAGATTATTTATCAGGTGATGAAACGCATTATAGATCAGGACATTCCTCAGGTGGTCATTAACAACGAAGAAGTGGAGTGGAATCCCTTTGAAAATACTGTAACAGCAAATGGTGAAACGGTGACCTGGGAAAGTGAACCCCTTACCCGCTACCAGCATTTGCTAAACAATTTTAAAGCGCACCAGAAAGCTGATGAGTTTTCACCCAATTATCCTACTTATATTCAGAGAGCTTTTAACCAGGGGCTTGAATTGTCTCAAAGTGAAGTGGAGAATATTTTTGTGGAGTTAGTAAGTTCGCCAGTGATGAAAGAGGTGGGTGATCTTATTAGTAAACGGTTGCAACGACCCCTGGAACCCTGGGATATCTGGTATGATGGTTTTAAATCAAGAAGTACCATCAGCGAAGATGTTCTCAACCAAAAAACCCGTTCTTTATACTCCGGTGCAGAGGCATTTGAAGAAAACCTTTCTGGTTTACTTGCACGATTGGGATATGATGACCAAAGAGCGGAATATATTGCCTCCAAAGTGAAAGTAGAAGATGCCAGAGGTGCCGGCCATGCCTGGGGAGCGCAAATGAAATCGCAATACTCCCACCTGCGCACGCGTATCCCGGATGATGGCCTCGACTATAAAGGATACAATATTGCTATTCATGAATTCGGACATAATGTGGAACAAACCATCACCCTTTATGATGTTGATCACTATCTGATGGCGGGTGTTCCCAATACTGCCTTTACCGAGGCTATGGCATTTATGTACCAGTCGCGCGATCTCGATTTGCTGGGCATGCAAAACAATGACCCGATGAGTGATTACATGGCTGTGCTCGATAACATTTGGGGTACCTATGAGATCATGGGTGTTTCGTTGGTAGATATGAAAGTATGGGACTGGATGTATAAAAACCCCGATGCATCTGCCGGGCAACTCAAAGATGAGGTGATTAGGATATCAAAACAGGTGTGGAATGATTATTTTGCCCCTGTTTTTGGCGTGGAAGACGAATCTGTATTGGCAATTTACTCTCATATGATCAGTTATCCGTTGTATTTGAGCGCTTACCCATTGGGACACCTCATAGAATTTCAGATAGAACAGTTTGTGGAAGGTAAAAATTTTGCCAACGAAACCGACCGTATGTTTACAGTAGGTAAATTGACCCCCGGTCATTGGATGCAAAATGCTGTCAATAACAATCTTTCGGCACAACCTATGATAGATGCTGCCAGTGAAGCAGTGAGTAAAATGAATAGTTAGATAGTGCCTGTCTGACTGCAGTTTCCGATCTCTGCGTTATGCCTGTTTTAAAAACGAGCATAACGCAGATTTTTATACTTTCCCTGCTATGATTTAATCACACCAGCGGAAGTTCACAGATGAAAGACTTCACGGATCACTTTTTCTGTGATTACAGGAAAATGCTTATGCTCGAGTTCATGGATCTTTTCTTCAAGACTTTCAGGGGTATCATCCCCACTGACCGGGCAACCTTGCTGAAAAATGATGTCTCCCTTGTCATATTCAGCGTTAATATACTGGATTGTGATACCTGATTTTTTTTCACCTGCCGCAATTACTGCACGGTGCACATTCTGCCCATACATCCCTTTTCCGCCATAGGCAGGAAGTAGTGAGGGATGTATGTTGATGATCCGTTGGTCATACTTTTTTACCAACCAACCAGGAAGCAGCAAAAGAAAACCAGCCAAAACAATAAATTCAATGTCATGTTCTTTCAACAAGCCATGCGTGAAATCCTCGTCTTTCCATAATTTTTTGGGTATTACACGATGAGGTATGTTATTATTGTGGGCTCTTTTCAATACGTAAGCCTCCGGATTGTTACTTACAATCAGGGCAATTGTTATATTTTCATGGTTACGGAAGTATTCGATCAGGTTTTCGGCATTGCTCCCGTTTCCTGAAGCAAAGATAGCGACCTTCACTTTTGTGTGTTTCTTTTCCATCATACTTATTCTATCTTATTGTTTTAAAGATCAGTTATATATCCTGAATTGTATAGCATCAAAACCATAAGGAACAGGAGACTGGTTCCAAACATATACTTTTAATTCAGCTCCTTGTTCCGGGATAAAATCTTTTTCTATGGTTAGTTTTATACTGAAATCGTTTTTTGTTTCAGGTACACCAAAGTTTTCCCAAAAAACCACATTGCCCGATGCATCCTTTGCTTCAAAAATGAGGAATACTTCCTCGAGTGAAACTTCAGGATTCTCTATAACCACATCCATATGATAGGTTTTTTGCGAAAGGTTCATCTTGTCAACAATATCTCTGTATTCTGTTCTGATCAAATTTTCATCCACCCTAACTTCTTCTAAAATTTCATGACCAAAGAAATCAAAAAACACTGAATCGGGCATCAATGCCTGAGAAGAACTTTGGTTTAGTTCCTTAAAGGCATGGAGCAATGATGCATGATTTTGTTTCGTTTCCTCCTGGTTTGTTATCGCTGTGTTGCTCACATCCAGCTGGTAAAGGGTTGTATCCCGGTGTAAAAAGTAATTGTCGTGGATCATGCTGCTTAATTTGTTTTGTGCATCGAGAAGGGGAATAAACTGTTGTTGATGGTCTGCCTGACAAAAAGTTTTTCCTGTCGAGGTATTGTATTGCGGTATATCCATTCCGAAATTTTCATGCAGCAAACCGGTAATGGTCTCAAAAACATCATAATGGCTTGTAATGGAGTTCATTTTTCCGGTTTTTTTCAGCATGGGTGAATAAATAATCAAGGGCACATGGTATTTTTCTATGATCAGCTCCGGGTGTAATTCTGGTGTTGGAAAACTTCCGGTAATGATAAAAATGGTACGTTCAAAATCATTATTCTCTTTAAAACGATCGAAAAATGATCTCAACTGATCGTCGGTAAACAGAAGAGATAAATAGTAGGGGTGAAAAAGTTCAAGGTATTCGGCATCAGAGGTGCTTTTTTGCCCGGAAATAACCGAATCCATGACCGACCTGTAGTATTCCTTATTCTCAACAGCAAAAGGCGAACGAATTCCCCGGGTATAAATAATATCCAGACCGGGATGCTGTTGTTTTTTTGTATTGAAATAAAAATCGAAAAGTTGCCGGTCGTTGTATCCCCAGAAATACTGGTCATCACCAAGGAAAATCTTTTCTTCCTCTTCCGGAAAACTACCCGCATCATAAATAGAATTGATTCTGTTTTGCATCAAAAATTTATCCATAGAATGAACCCAACTCCACTGGCCCGTGTAAAAGTCTCCGTGATATTGGTTGTGATGCAATATGTTCATCAATGAAAAATGATAAGGGATAACAGGTAATTCAGAAAAACCTCCTGCTGCAGGTGGCAAACCGCCCAGCAGAGCAGGTAAAAAATTTTGTGCTTCTTCCGATACTGCAAAATGATGCTGCCAGTATAAACTGCTGTCGGCAAGGGAACGCAAAAAGGGCATGAAAGAATAATCATACAAAGTATCAAGGTAATTATTTCCCAAACCTTCCAAAAGCAGGAAAACAATATTGGGAGCTTCTTCTTTTGATTGTTCAGGAAAAAATTCCGACAGGCAATTGTCTATATTTTGCGTTTTTAAAAATGGATATTCTTTTGGATAGGGGAATGTACGATCAGAATAAAGTGTCTGATATTGTTCGTGAGATTCTGCTTCCGAATCAATATCCTTCAATCCGGCAACACAGGATATTGTTTTTTCTATTGCATAAAAACCGGGGTTTTTTGCCCACTGGTTTTTGTTTTGCTCGTTTGTAGCATTAATTCTTGCTTCAAGCAGGAACGGAATTGAAACCAATACAATAAGCAGAAAAAAAGGCGGTAGATAACGATGCCACCGAAGCTTCTTTTTTTTCCAAAAATAGTTGAATACTCCGGTTGTTGCAGTGAATAAGAGTATCATCATTAACAAAAATATATTGCCTGATCCAAGGGCTTCTTTGTATGAAAGGGAAAGAGAGCAGTTAAACAGAAAAGGATTGATCATTTCACCTTTTGAAAGCGTGTAGTTCCAAAAAGGAAGTCCTGAGACGAATATCAGCAAAATGAAAATCAACATGGGAAGCACCATTTTTTTTCCAAAAATGATGTAAAGGACGGCAAAGGGCAGGAAAAAAATAAGCAATACAAGGTTGATCTGCAAAATATCCATTAATAAACCCCGGAATATTTCATTGAAAGATCCGGTGACATAAAAAAACTGTATGATCCTGATCATCCCCGTAAACAGGTAGGAGATTAAAATAATGTTCAGATATTGTTTCCATGAAT
This sequence comes from uncultured Bacteroidales bacterium, assembly GCA_964589855.1. Lineage (GTDB taxonomy): Bacteria > Bacteroidota > Bacteroidia > Bacteroidales > UBA7960 > SKVR01. Next base: position 514 of record CAZPVB010000028.1, on the reverse strand, counting down.
TGAATAATGATTTGAAAATCTGCATAAATGAAAGGGTTGATTGATAAATGATCTGACCTTCGAAAGGATTTGGTCTTTTCCGGTTTCTGAAAAGATCAAAATTAGAGAAAATTTACTACACTGATGAAAGGAAAATTTCTGATCTGAAGATTGATTATTCATGAAGGGAAGAAAGGTACATGAGTAGTTGCTTATTTCTATTAAAATGATCGGGTTGGTATAGGAATTATCTCACATTCGACACATATACATATATATAAATATACACGGAAGTCTCTGTATCCTTTGTTTGGTAATGGATACAGCGCTTTATTCTCTTTTTTGTAAAAAGGGGTAAAATAAAGTTTGACAATACAACGTAAAAAGTGTATATTTCGTTCTAAAATAAGGATTTACGATGTAATGTGTTATTGTGTCAATTATAAGTACAGTTGATTGCAAGGGGTAGTAAATCAGTGGATTATAGGTTATTATGAAAAAATACGAAAAAAAAAGTTGGTAATAATAATTATAA
>CAZPVB010000027.1:0-28370 GCA_964589855.1 uncultured Bacteroidales bacterium | reverse complement strand
TTGGGCTTGTCTTCAAAACAGTCATTTACGAAAAGTAAACTCCTGTTTTTCATCCCTCGCACGCCTTGCACTCGGCGTTTTCTTTATCAAGCACATGTAAAATTGACGAGTTCTCTTGCTTACATTAATCAAAAAAAGATATTTGTATATTATGAAGTATTACATCATCGCAGGCGAGGCATCGGGTGATCTTCACGGGTCGAACCTGATGAGAAGCATCAGAAAACTCGATCAGGAAGCGAGTTTCAGGGCGTGGGGAGGTGATCATATGAAAAGTGAGGGCGCAGAAATTGTAAAACACATCAATGAGCTCGCATTCATGGGCTTTGTGGAGGTTTTGAAAAATCTTCCCGTGATCATGAATAATTTGAAATTTTGTAAAAAGGATATTTTGCATTTTCGTCCTGATGTGGTCATTTTTATCGATTATCCGGGGTTTAATCTCAGGATCGCCGAGTTTGTGAAAAGCCAAAAAATTAAATCATTGTATTACATATCACCACAACTTTGGGCCTGGAACCGGTCAAGGGTGAAAGCCATAAAGAGAGATGTTGATAAAATGCTTGTCATTCTGCCCTTTGAGAAAGATTTTTATGCAGACTACAATTATGATGTTGAATTTGTCGGACATCCGCTACTCGATGCCATCTCCAGGTTTGAGTCAGAGACGGATGAAAAACTTTTCAGGCAGAAAAATCATTTGAGCGAAAAACAAATTGTTGCTTTATTACCGGGTAGCCGCAAACAGGAGATCGCAAAAATGTTGAAGACAATGGCAGAGATACCCTCTCGTTTCCCCTCATATCAGTTTGTGGTTGCTGCTACCAATGCACATACTCCCAGGTTTTATCAACAGTTTATAAAAGACAAAAATGTAAAGATCGTTTTTAACCAGACTCACCAGCTTTTGCAGGTTTCCTATGGGGCGTTGGTAACTTCGGGTACTGCCACACTGGAAACGGCACTTGCCGGCGTTCCGCAAATTGTTTGCTACAAGGCAGGCAATATATCCTATCACATTGCCAAACATTTAATTAAGGTGAAGTACATCTCGCTGGTCAACCTGATTATGGATCGCCAGATTGTGATAGAACTTATTCAGCATGATTTTAACGTAAATCGTATCGCTTCAGAATTGAAAAAAATTTTGGAAAACCGTGAAACTCGGCAAAATATCATTGAAAATTATACTAAATTGCGAAACAAATTAGGAGGCGAGGGTGCCTCCGAAAATGCTGCCAAAGCAGTCATTCGTTTTGTAAATTCATAGTATGATATTGAGATTCGTTTACGGTTTGTTTTTGTTTTTTGTGGGGCATTTGTCTTGCATTGCACTGAAAATGCCTGAAATCGTAGATGTTGGTATCTTTCATCAACAGAATATCACTGGTTTTGCTTTCACACCGGAGTATGGAAGTTACAGTATTTGCGATGAGCAACATCAAAAGATTGCTGAGGTAAGTCCCAATTCCGTTCTTTATCTCGAAATCACGCCCACGGGTTTTACCATCACAAAAGATGATACCATCATTGCTACAGAAAAACGGATAACCTTTCAGGGTGCCGCTTTTTCCAACGCTTTTTATGTCTATGGATCCGCAATCCCTTTTAAAGGGGATGCCTACGGAGGGGATCTTACTGTTTCCAATAAGAATGGTTCTTTTCAATTTATCAATCATGTTCCATTTGAAAATTATGTGGCCGGCACCGTTCAAACAGAATCGGGTTTGCACAGGCATCCCGAATTTTATAAGGTGCAGGCGGTCGTGATTCGCACTTATGCCCTCAAAAACCATCACCGGCACAAGAAAGAAGGCTTTGATCTGTGCGATAAAGTGCATTGCCAGGCTTATCACGGGCGCAGCACTTGCGCTGATATTATAAATGCGGTATATGATACGAAAGGTGAAGTACTGGTAGATGCGAAGGGAAAACTGCTCAATACCGTTTATCATGCCAACTGCGGAGGGGAAACCACCAATTCTCAGGACCTGTGGGTCGAGAAAGAAACATACCTGCAAAGCAAAACCGATTATTTTTGTAAGGGAATGCCCGGTTCTGAATGGAAAATTGCCATACCCGAAATAAAGTTCAGAGCATTTGTGGAGCAAAAACTTGGCAGAAAACTATCTGCTCAGGAGTATGATGAAATTATGGGTTTTCAACAACCCAAAAGAAAAAAATTTCTCGATTCGGATCATCAAATCACCCTTCGCATGGTCAGGGAATATTTTGGACTTAGGTCAACCTTTTTTTCTCTTGAAAAACGCAACGATCATATTCATTTCTCAGGAAAGGGCTACGGACATGGCGTGGGTTTGTGTCAGGAAGGTGCTATGAACAGAGCAAAGAACGGTCATTCAAAAAATGAAATTTTACAATTCTATTATAAAAACTCACTGCTGATAACAATGGAACCCGAGATTGTTTTGAATTGATGTAAATAGCTGGTTTCTGATTATTTTTATAACTATAGTTCGTTTTTTTTGCTTCTTTTATTTTCATGATACTGTCAGTTTTATTTTTACATATATGCCCTTACTAAATAATTATCATAAGTTATTTTTCCTTATTATAATATGGATATTGATCATCAACCCGGAAATATCCTATGCGCAAAACCATAAGCAGGATGCTTACTTTACCATGCCTTCCCATTCTGAGGCACATCATTTTGAAGAGGACAAGGTTATTTTTAAGATGAAGAGTTCCTGGGGAGATTACTGCAAATCAAATGAAATATCTCTGGATCGGTTTAAAGATTTCCAAAAAAAACTGGGCGCACATTCTGTAGAAAAAATGTTTCCCCGTCACATGCCACCCCTAAAGCAAAAACATCCGAGTGGCCAGGATTATGCCGACCTCAGTAATATTTACACCCTGCAGATTCCCGATTCTGTTTCTTTAGAGCGCGCCATTAATGATCTTTATGCTACTGGTTTGGTTGAATATGCCCAATTATATGTTGTACCGGAAATCTTCTATTTACCCGATGATCCTTTTACCGGTTCGCAATATTATCTTGAAAATATTCAGGCCTATGAAGCATGGGATATTCAACGGGGAGACACCAGTATTGTTATTGCCATTACCGACACCGGGATTGATCTTTTGCATCCCGATCTGGTGGGAAGCATTGTCTATAATTATGATGATCCGCTTAATGGTGAAGACAGTGATAACGATGGTTATATTGATAACTTTTATGGGTGGGATACAGGTGAACACGACAATGATCCTCAGTACGATAATAATGCACACGGAGTTCATGTTTCGGGAGCTGCTGCTGCTACACCCGATAATGGAACTGGTATTGCAGGAGTCGGTTTCCACAGCCGGTTATTGCCGGTAAAGATCAGTGATTCTGATGGGCGTTTGGTAGGATCGTATCAGGGAATTGTATATGCCGCCGATCAGGGGGCAGATATTATCAACTGCAGCTGGGGTGGTACTTTATCGGCCGGACAGTTTGGGCAGGATATTATCAATTATGCTGTTCTCAACAGAGATGCTGTTGTGGTTTGCGCAGCAGGTAATTCCGATAATCAACTGAAAGTGTATCCGGCATCTTACAACAATTCTTTGAGTGTGGCAGCTACTGATGCCAACGATGTGAAGTGGGAAGGCTCCAGTTACGGTTCGCTGGTTGATCTTTCTGCTCCCGGAGCCAATGTATATTCAACCTGGCCCAATGGATCATATATTCCCGGAAATGGCACCTCCTTTGCTGCCCCGCAGGTGGCCGGTGCAGCGGCTTTGTTAAAAGCTCAGTTTCCTGATTATAATGCCCTGCAAATTGCCGCCCAACTCAAAGTTACCACCGATAATATTGATACCATTCCTGACAACCAACCCTTCGCTGGTTTGATGGGTACCGGTCGCCTGAATGTTTACAAAGCGCTTTCCGATACCACAAAACCGTTTCTGCTTCTAACACAACTGGAGCACTCCGAAGAATATTACCAGCAGTTTAATCCGGGTGAGACTTTTGAATTGGCTGCTGAGTTTCTCAATCTTCTGGCTCCTTCCATGAATCTTAATGCCGTTCTTTCTTCAAAATCAGATTTTGTTGATATTGTCTCTGAAACCTCTTTTTTGGGTGAGTTTGGTCATTTAGAATCTTCCAACAACTATTCCGATCCTTTTATGATCAGCATCAGCGAGAGCATGCCACCCAGTCATGAAGTGGAATTTACCATTGACTTTTTTACCAGTGATGATCAATTTGCCGGGAGACAGAATTTTTCCATCACATTTAATCTTGATTATATTGATCTGATTACGGAAAGGATCTCTACAACGATCAACAGCAAGGGTAATCTGGGGTATAACTACCCTGATTTCAGCCAAGGGTTGGGGCTTATTTTCGAAAATGCCAATCAGAACAGAAGCATGTTGTCCTGCGCAGGGTTTATTGCGGGTAACAGTACATCTGCCGTTGTAGATAATATTTACGGGGCCATGGAGGATTCTTTCAGCAACTTATTTGTGCCTGTGGAAAATGCCCGTGTGCAGGAGGATACTGGATTGGGAGATAACAGGGTTGCCGGTTCTTTCAATGATAGTTTGGCTGAAGCAAAAAGAGTCGGAATACATGTAGATTATAATGTTTTTTCTTTCGACAGTGATTATCTCAGCAATTTTTTGATCCTTGAATATAAGGTGATCAACGTTTCCGGAGAAAATCTACCGGGGTTTTATGCCGGATTTTTTGCCGATTGGGAACTGCAGGATGTGAAAAATCATCGTGCCGCTTTTCATCAGGAATTCAACCTGGGGTATGCCTTTTCTGCTACCGGGGGTAATTTTACTGCCCTTCAAATCATCAACCATGACAATATAAAGCACTACGCATTCGACAATCAGGGGTTTGGAGGTAGTCTGAGGATCAACAACGGGTTTACCTCTTTCGAGAAATACACCGCCATGAAAAGTGCACGAGACAATGCAGGTTTTTTTGATGTGGATAATGATATCAGTACCTTGATCTCTGCCGGGCCTTTCAATTTTCTGCAAGGTGATACACTAACTTTTGCTTTCGCTTTAATTGCCGGTGCCAATATCAATGAAATTGAAAACAGCGCCATAAGCGCAAGTCAAATTTATAATGGAGAATTTTTAAATGATCAGGTCAGTAGTCTTGCTGAAAGCAAAATAAAGGTATTTCCCAATCCTACGGTAGATAAATCTATTCAAGTCAGTATAGGAGAAGCAATCTATAAACCCATTCAGGTGCAGGTTTTTGATCTCAAGGGTAAAATACATTACAGTCAATACCTTGATTCTCTTTCAGGAGGTACAGATCTCTTTTCTCTGAACCTGTCAGATTTGCCTTCCGGCTTTTATGTACTGAAAATTGAAACCGAAAAAGGTGTTGTGAACAGAAAGATAACCTTGCTTTGATGACTTTATAATCTTTTTCTAGACCGATCATTGATCATTTTTAAACGCAGAGATCAAATAAACCTTATAGGCAATTTTCTTTGACTGAAAATTGACAGGGTATTTATCTGAACTATTTAATCAAATTATAAACAGATGAACCGAGCCATGACAAAATTTTTAACACACACGCGGATGATTATAATTCGTGGCATGGACAAAAATATAAAACCGGAGTTTTGGCGAGCTCCATCTGACCTATTTAATAAAATTATAAACAGATGAACCGAGCCATGACAAAAATTTTGACACACACGTGGATGATTATAATTCGCGGCATGGACAATAACGCAAAACCGGAGTTTTGGCGAGCTCCATCTGACCGACTTAATCAAATTATAAACAGATGAATAAATTATTTCCGAACCGAAATTTACGCTGGATCTTATTGGGACTGTTGTTTACTTATTCCTCCTGCGAATTGTATGAACTCGATTATATCACTTCGCTTGATAAACTGGAGGATTATTATTATAAGGCAAATTTTGCTGTTCCACTGGTCAATTCAGCATTAAAAGTACAGGATATTATCGAACCCGATACCATTGATCTTGTAGAAGTGGATGAAGACAACCTGATATGGATCGTATATTCTTCGGGCAATGCCTATACCAAAACCGCCGGTGAGGTTTATTCCATCGAAGACCAATCGAGTGACTTTTCATTGCAAATTTCGCCTTCGCTGATCAAAAGTCAACAGACCATCGACCAAACCTTCCCGTTTGTTTACGAAGGAGAGGAAAGGGTTGACTCCATCAGGTTTTTAAATGCTACCCTTATTGTGGAGGTTGAATCTCAACAGCTACAAGAAGATGGGTATGACCTGGAAGTTTCTTTTGCAATCCCTGATTCTTACGATGAAAACGGTGATCCGCTACAAAATACTTTTTTGTTAACCGAACAGCTTACCGAGGTTGATCTTTCGGGATATACCATTGTGTTTCAAAATGAAGGAGGTGCTAATTTTTTTGATGTTCAGTATCTCCTTACCCTTACCGGAAATGGCACCCCTTCGCAGGCAGAGTATACCGTAAATTTCTTGCAGAAAGTTCAGAATATTGAATTTGATGTAATTTATGGGTATATAGGTACTTTCGAATTTGAACTGGGTAACGGCGATCTGGAAATAAACCTTTTTGAGGATGTGCAATTTGGAGGCGTGTATTTTAAAAATCCGATGATTGACATGTTTGTGACCAATTTTTTTGGATTGGAGATAGATATGGCTGTAGTAGCTGATTTCCTCATCAATGATGGAGCAGAAACGCTTGAACTTGAGATTTATGAACCCGGTCTGGACCCATGGAGGTTGCAATCGCCAGCGTTTTTGGGAGATTCGGTTGTGAATACCGAACAGTTTAACCGCTCCAATACAAATGTGTTTGATGCCATTGCTTCTTTGCCTGAAGAGTTTTCTTATTTGATCACATGTATGGCGAATCCTGATCAGAATCCGGATAAGGAAAATTTTGTAAGTCATGACAGCAAACTAAATTTCGAAATGGAGTTTAATTTGCCGATGGACATGAGGGTAGAAGAAATTGATCTCCAAAGTACATTCGACTTTTCTTTTGGGGAAGACCTGGCATCTGAAAATCTGGATTCTGTAAAACTGAAGGTTTTGATAGAAAATGATTTCCCTTTGCAAGGTCTCATGGAGATTTATTTTTTGGATGAATCCGGCGACACCCTTGCCGCATTGTTTGATCAACCCGAATTGCAGCCCCTTTTTGACGCTGCACCTGCCGAAGACCAGTTTTCAACCACTACCACCGAAATAAAACTTACATCAGACAAAATTGAAAAGCTGTTTCAGGCAAAAAGTTTCGGTATTCACTCAAAACTCTCAACAAGAGACAGTACCGATCCTGATTCTTACGTGAAATTTTATGATGACCATCAGATCCGGGTCAAGATTGGTGCAATCATTTCTGCCAATACTCTTTTGGAGTATGATCCCATTTAAAATCTTAATGGTAAAAAATGCTAAGGATGGAGAATCATAAAAATAGCGAGACGGATATACAGAAAATGTTTGCGAATAAGTTGCAATCATTCATGATAATCGAAAACAGGTAGTTATCCGATATGCATCGGGATGACACGAGGAAAGGAAAAATAAAATAAACTTACCGACTATCAAATAATGAAGGTATGGATGTAATTCGAAAAAGATATCAGACCAGGAAGCGAAAAAAACTATTCAAGAGTTTTATCATCGTTGTGTGGGTTCTTCTTATGGGCAGCCCTTCTTTAAAAGCACAGCAGTATTATACGCTTTATTGGATGCAGGGTATTCCGCAATCCATGCAAAGCAATCCGGCGCTGCAACCCAATGTGAATTTTTACCTTGGGTTTCCGGCTGCTTCTTCGGTTTATGCGGGTGCTTTTCATACCGGTTTTGCACTGCAGGACCTGATAAAGCGCAATGAGATGACCGAGACTTTTTACATCAACGAACAGTCAATGCTTGCTGCCCTAAAAGACCGTAATTTTTTAACCGCTGAATATAGCCATGAATGGTTGACTTTTGGGTTTCGCTCCGGGAAAAACTATTACTCTTTAAACGTTAGCGATCATTTGAGTGGACGATTTGCATATCCTAAAGATCTGATGTACTTATTGCTGGAAGGTAATTATCATTTTGTGCAGGAGGATCGTCCTGCTAATTTTGGTGGATTGGCAATGGATATGCTTCACTACAGAGAATTAGGTTTGTCTTTTTCGCGCCACTGGAGCGATAATCTTTCTGCCGGTATCCGGGCTAAATTTCTTCAGGGGCAGGCCAACATTTCGTTCAATGATTCAAAATTGGATATTACCACACAACCCTCGTTTTTTGAATTGCTGCTGGAGTCGGATCTTGGTTTTAATACCAACCTTCCTTTTGCAGTGGCACCTCTCGATTCATTAGGCTCTTCAGAGTTTATAGACTTTAACAACGATGAAGAGATCCTTAGTTATCTTACAAATCCACTTGATCAGGGATTTGCCGTTGATCTGGGTGTGGTTTACAAACCATTTGACAGGTTTACCATTGCCGCAAGTGCCCGCGATCTGGGTTTTATCAATTGGAAAAGCAATCCTGAAAATTTTAGACTGACTGGTGAATTTGAATTTGAAGGGCTGGAACTGAACGATTTTTTTGAGGAAGGCAGTGATTTTGAAGGAGAATCATTTACAGATTCTATTGTTGATCTTTTCTCTAGAGAGGAAACTGCCAATGAATATACCTTAATGCTGCCAACCAAACTTTTTGCATCAGTGGCTTTCGATCTTACCGATATGCATAAACTTGCTTTACTGGGTGGTGGACAATTCTACTCGGGTGCTTTTTATCCCTCTTTTACAGCATCGTATAATTTTCAACCTATCAATCATTTCGGAACTGCTTTAAGTTATTCTGTTGTGAATGGGAATTTTAACAATGTTGGTTTTGGTGCCCATTTGGATTTGGCTTTCCTGCAGTTGTACCTGGTTTTCGATAATTTTTTTGGTGCTACACGTCCTCATACTTTACAAACCTTTACCGTACATTTTGGTGTAAACATTGTTGCTGGTCACAAGAAAAGAGAAAAAGATCCTGTAGAGCCCAGCTTCCGTTGGTAAAACAAAGGTGTTTTGTTTGTTCTGCCTTTTCGTATTTATCTGCCTTGCCTTTTAGTATATTTATAAGTTTTAGGGGTTTATTAATGATTGTCAGGGAAAATTAATGCTTATTTTTGCTGAAAATTCTGATGGTTATTAATAATTAATTATATAGATGGATATACAGTATGTTGGCGAGCATCTTTTCCCCGGATACCTGGGTCGTTTTTTTCTTTTGGTGGGGTTTGCACTTGCCCTTATTTCCTCCTTCTTTTACTTTCAATCGGTAAGATCTGCAAAAGGGGAAGATAAACGTTGGGCGAACTGGGGAAAAATCACTTTTTATGTTCATGGGTTGGCTGTGATATTGGCTTCTTCCATCCTGATGTATCTTTTGCTCAATCGTTATTATGAGTACAAATACGTTTGGGTGCATGTAGAAAATGATCTCGGCTTGGGGTATATGATCGCTTCTTTTTGGGCCGGGCAAGAGGGTAGTTTTCTTTTTTGGACACTTTGCCAGGTGATTGTTGGCTTTTTTCTGATCCGCTATGCCGGTGAATGGGAAAAACCCGTGATGTCGGTAGTTGGGCTTTCGCAGGTGTTTATGATGTCGATGATGTTGGGTATTCATTGGGGAAGCACCCAGATTGGTGTAAGTCCTTTTTCTCTGTTAAGAGAAGTGCCTGCCAATGCCGCAAACGAGTTTTTTCAAAATCCCAATTACCTGTCTGCCATCACCGATGGTAATGGATTAAACCCTCTGTTGCGCAACTTCTGGATGATGTCGCATCCTCCTGTTTTGTTTATAGGTTTTGCACTTGCACTTGTGCCATTTGCATATGCTATAGCAGGTTTATGGAAAAAACAATTTCTCAACTGGATCCCGTCTGCATTGCCATGGTTACATCTGGCTTTACTTTTTTTGGGTGCGGGCATATTGCTGGGTGGTGTTTGGGCATACGAATCTCTTACATTTGGCGGTTTCTGGGCATGGGACCCCATTGAAAATGCTTCGTTGGTTCCCTGGTTGATTATGGTTGCCGCTTTGCACCTGTTGCTCGTGGCCAAAAGAAAACAGGAAAATATTTTCCCTGCTTTTCTGTTTACTTTTCTCTCTTTTGTTTTTGTGATCTACAGTACATATTTAACAAGAAGTGGTGTTTTATCAGAAACTTCTGTTCACTCTTTTGGCAGTGATGGGATGGGGGGGCATATTCTGGTTTATTTGTTTACATTTCTGATTATTTCCCTGGTTTTGCTGTTCAGGCGTTACACCAACCTGCCCTCCCGCGAAAATGACCAACCCATGTCGCGTCAGTTCTGGTTATTTATTGCTTCTATGGTGTTGGTTCTTTCTGCATTTCAGATCATATTCACTACCTCTATACCGGTTATCAACAGTGTTGCAGGATCTGAGCTTTCTCCGCCGGTAAATGTTATCGAGCATTATAATACCTGGCAAATGCCTTTTGCCATTGCTGTTGCTCTTTTGATGGGGTTCTCGCATTTTCTCAAGTGGGGCAAACCCAATGTGAAAAAATCTTCCCGGCGACTTTCCTTATCGTTGATTTTGGCGCTGGTATTTACTGTATTTATCAAATGGGCAGGCACCTATGATTTGGCTCAAACCTTATTTCTGTTTGCCGGATTGTTTGCTTTTTTCTCTTCGCTCGATATGCTGTTCCGCTTCCGGAATATTCTTGTTAACACACCCACTATTGTTTCCCATTTAGGTATTGCGCTGTTTTTTATTGCTATTTTGCTCACCTTCTCTCAACAACAGACCATCTCAAAGAATACTTCCGGATTTTTCCTCGGAGAAGATTTTCCTGAAAATGAAAATCTGCTGCTCATCAAAGATTCTATTCTCCCTATGGGTGATTATTTTGTTACTTACAAGGGTAATTTCAGGCAGGGTGAAGACCTATTTTATAATATCGACTTTTTAAAGAAAAATAAAGAGGACGAATACTACAAGGTATTTACTTCTCAACCTTCCATAAAACTAAACGAAACCATGGGGAATGTTTATAATCCCCATGCAAAAATTTATCTTGATAAGGATATCTTTACCTATATTACTTTTGCTGATATTGAAAATGCGGGTTTGCCCCGGGAACCCAGCTTGCTGAATACCCTTGAAATGACACGGGGCGATACCCTGATCATGGACAACCGGAAAATGGTATTATCAAATCTTGAGGCAGACAATGAAAACATGGAACATGGCGAAATGAAAGTGTCTGCTTTAATTGATGTGATAACACCTGATGGGAAAACATACAGCGCTAAACCTGAATTTATACTGGAAGACATGACTGTTCATTTCCATGACGATACCATTGAAGAGTTGGAATACCTGTTCAGATTCAAAGAAGTTTCTGATAAACCTTATACCATTGTCGCAGAGGTTTATGAATATTTTCCTGAATTCATTATCGTAAAAACAGTTATTTTCCCTTACATCAATTTGCTTTGGTTGAGTTGTCTGGTTATGATCATTGGTTTTTATCTGGCATTCAGGAGAAGATGGAAACGAAGAAATACAATTGCCTCCGAAAAAATAGGTGACTGATTTAATGAAATTCAATTTTTTGTTTAACATTGTTCTTTTGTTACGTTTGCTGTTTACCTCTTTGTCTCTGTTTTTTTCGGGGAAATAAGTTTTGAACCCGGAGCATTGGGTAAGGTGTTTTGTAAAAGTATAATTTCCGGTTATGGATGTTGAAAAGATAGTATTGATTGGAGCGGGCAACGTTGCCACACAGATCGGTTTATCCCTTATCAAAAAGGGTTATCAGATTGAGCGTGTTTACAGTCGCACTATTGATTCTGCCAGACAACTTGCCCGAAAGATTGATAGCAGTTTTACCAATGATCTTGAACAAATGCCTGCTAACGCTCACCTTTGTATTTTTTCGGTTTCGGATCATGCCCTTGAAGAGGTTCTGGTGAAATTTCCGCACAAAGATCTTTTATCCGTGCATACCAGCGGAAGTATGGATATGAGTGTATTTGAAAGGGCAGGTTTTAAAAGGTATGGCGTATTTTATCCCTTGCAAACATTTTCTAAAGATATTCCCTCCGATTTTGATGCTATTCCTGTTCTCATTGAATCTGCCATGAAAAGTGATTTGTCTGTCATTCAGAAAATTGCTGGCGACATGTCAAAGGATGTAAGAGAGGTCAGTTCTCAGCAGCGCGAAATTTTGCATATTGCTGCTGTTTTTGCCTGTAATTTCACCAATCATATGCTGGCGGTTTCTGATCTGTTGCTTCGGGAAAACAAACTGGATGTTAGTTTACTATATCCCCTGATTGAAGAAACAATAAGAAAGGTGCGCTATGGGAAACCCATTGATCTGCAAACAGGGCCGGCTGTGAGAAATGATAAAAATGTGATTGAAAAACATCTGAACAAACTTTTGTCTTCACCCCATTTCCATAAAATGTATAATTTTATGACCGAAAGTATTCAAAAACTAAACAACGAAAAATAATTTATGTCTAATTACAAATCATTACTCACCCAAATCACAACTTTTATCTTTGATGTAGATGGTGTAATGACCGATGGTGTGGTTATACTGGACCCCGATGGAGATCTTCTGCGTACAATGCATGTAAAAGATGGATATGCTTTGCAATATGCTATTAAAAAAGGATATAAGATCATCATCATTTCCGGAGGACGCTCCGAGATGGTGCGTAAGAGATTTGAACTTTTGGGTGTGGATCAGGTAAACCTGGGCACTGTTAACAAAATGGAAGTTTTTAAAGAAGTCTTGAAATCGAATGATCTTGTACCGGAAAATATTTTGTATATGGGTGACGATATACCCGATTATGAAGTGATGAAGGAGGTGGGTGTGGCTTGTTGCCCTGCCGATGCTGCCCAGGAAATTAAAGATGTGAGCCACTATATCTCGCCGCTGCCGGGAGGTAAAGGATGTGTAAGAGATGTTCTCGAACAGGTCATGAAGGTTCAGGGAAAATGGTTTCATGAAGATGGTTTTAACTGGTAATATTGCTGTGATCTAAATTCGTTTCTTATGCTGACTTATTTAAAGTTGTTCAGATGGTCAAACCTTTTGGTAGTGCTCCTTACAATGGTGCTTTTCCGCTATACCATAGTGGTACCCATTTTAAACGAATTTGGATTGAAACCAGAGATGACCACCCCGGAGTTTTCATTGCTTGTACTGGCAACTTTACTTATTTCAGCGGCAGGATATGCTATCAACGACTACTTCGATCTCAGGATTGATCGTATCAATAAACCTGATAGAATCCTTTTGGGGAGGTTGATACCCCGTAGAAAAGCTATTTTTTATCATTCACTGTTCAATATTCTGGCATTACTCATTGGCCTTTATCTTGCCTATGCTGCGCATCGGTGGCAGCTTGCATTTATATTTCTTATCATTCCGTTGTTGCTTTGGCTCTATTCCATAAGGTACAAAAGAAAATTTCTGGCAGGAAATCTTATTGTCGCTGCTTTATCTGCTTTTGTTGTAGCCATTGTTTGGGTGTTTGATGCACATATGCTAATCGCTCATAAAAATATGGATTCCAATGCCTGGATTGCTATCAATTATTTTGTAAGGGTTTATGCACTTTTTGCCTTTTTTATTGGCATCATCAGAGAGATCATCAAAGATGCTGAAGATTTGGAAGGAGACCGAATAACTGGTTGCAGAACAATACCTGTAGTTGCAGGAATAAAAAACACTACCAACCTGATTACTTTTTTGATTTTTGGTAGCATTTTGGTAGTCGCCTTTTTTCAAGTATGGTTCTGGAAAAGAGAACTATATCTTCTGCCCTTTTATTTATTAGCAGGGATACAGATACCGTTTTTAGTTATGTTTATAAAAAGCATGAAAGCGAAAACGAAAAATGATTTTTCTCAACTCAGCAGATGGGCAAAACTGATCATGATCACAGGAGTTTCTACCATGTTCTTATTTTATTATTATTTTGGTCATACCGATTTTCTTAATTGGTTTTAACCTTTTATGAGAGATCAATTATCTTTTACTCTTATGATCAGCATTTTTTTATGATCAGTCTGAATGCAAAAAAAAAACTCTAAATTCATTCATGAAATGATTGAGAAAATGAACGGGAGGGTTCAGTAATTATGAGTGACGGATTCTTAGTTTATCTATCCTCTTTTTGGCTTTTGGTCATAAGTCTTACAAATTATTTCAATGATGAATTGGGAAAAAAATTATGAATATGGGATTGTCCTTTTTTGATAAACTGAAAAAGTTAGATGTTGTATTAGGATCGCAATCTCCCCGCAGAAAGAAACTCCTCGAAGAGATTGGTTTGCCTTTCAGGATATGGGCAATGCCTGTTGAGGAACACTTTCCTTCTCATCTGAGGGGCAAAGAGGTTGCCGGTTTTCTGAGCAAGGAAAAGGCTGTTCCTTTCCTTCCTTACTTGTCTCCCGATACCATCCTGATAACGGCTGATACCATTGTTGTTTCTGGTAATACCATTTTGAATAAAGCGGATACAGCGCAAAAAGCAAGTGAAATGCTAAAATTACTCTCCGCCGAAAAGCATCAGGTCATCACAGGTGTTTCTCTGACATCCGTTAACGATCAAAAAACATTTTACGAGGTGAGCAATGTAACTTTTTACCCACTTACCGATGAAGAGATATCGGTTTATATTGAAACATGCAAACCTTTTGATAAAGCAGGCGCTTATGGAATACAGGAATGGATAGGATCTGTGGGGGTGGAAAAAATCGAAGGATCGTACCATAACATCGTGGGTTTGCCGGTGGCCAGGCTGTATCGGGAGTTGAAAGAATTTTATACAGTTAATTTCGCCATCAGAGAGCACTGAATGCTAAGTTTATTGTCATGTGGTGATTTGCATGCGTGCGAACGGATACTATTTCTAATTCAAATTCAGATTGATGAATGGTGTTGTTTTTTTTGAAAATATTTTTCAAAACCTGGGATGTTTGTTGTATTGTGAAGATCAATTCAGCAATCCAAACCATTTTGACCATCATCATTAGCAATGAATCAAAAGATCTCATTACTTTTGGTGATTTTTCCAGATAACCCTTGAAACCATTTTTTGAAAAACAAAATTTATGAATATTGCTGTGAATGCACAACTGCTCATCTGGGGCAAGCTCGATGGAATTGGTTGGTTTACCTTTGAAACGATGCAGAGAATCATCAAAAATAACCCCCATCACAGGTTTTATCTCATATTCGATCGCAAACCCCATCCATCTCTTAAACTTGGAGATAATGCCAGATTTATTGTTCTCAGACCTGCCTCACGACATCCGTTTTTATGGTTTTTGCGTTTCGAAATCTTGCTTCCTTTTGTATTAAAAAAAATCAAGGCAGATGTATTCCTTTCTCCTGATGGATGGATGACTTTGGGTACATCTATACCGTGTATCCAGATATTGCATGACCTTAATTTTGCCCATAAACCAGGCGACCTTCCTTTCTGGACAAGATTGTATTACAACACCCTTTTTCCGCGATATGCCCGTAAAGCAACAAGAATAGGCACCGTAAGCCAATATTCGAAAGAAGATATCGTCAAAACGTATCGTGTACCTCCTGAGAAAATAGATGTAATGCACAACGGTTGTAATGTTCGCTATAAACCCCTCACTGAGGAGGTGATACAAAGTACACGCAAAAAATTTTCCGCAGGCTATCCCTTTTTCCTTTATGTAGGTGCATTGATCCCCAGAAAAAATATAGCACGCATGTTTCGCGCCTTCGATCTGTTTAAGAAAAATGACACCAAAAATGTTAAATTGCTGATTGTGGGTCAAAAAAAATGGTGGACACCGGAAATTGATGAGGCATACGCGAACATGAAATATCAAAATGAGGTTGTTTTCTTAGGACGGCGCGATGTAGATGAATTGAATATGCTGTACGCTGCTTCATTATCGCTTTTGTTTGTGCCTGTTTTTGAAGGTTTTGGGATACCTGTGCTGGAAGCTTTTCACTCAGGTACAGCCGTTATAACCTCTCGTACTACCTCTCTCCCTGAGGTTGCCGGCGATGCTGCCTTGTTTGTTGATCCTTATTCAGAGAAGGAAATTGCTGATGCCATGAAAAAAATCGCTTCAGATGACGAATCTGTGCGAAATATGCTGATTGAAAAAGGGGAAAAACGCAAATTGCTCTTCTCGTGGGATAAAACAGCAGCGCACCTCTGGAAAACCATTGAAAAAGCTACTCATCCTGAATGATCGGGTTTTGCCATGTTTTTGCTCCATCGTTTTTTCTTCCAGGAGATATTTTAAGATCAGGAATCTGAAAGCTCCAGTATGCAAAACCAGGCTTGTTTTTTCATAAAAGGGAACAGGGTAAAAATCAGTTGATCTGTGGCATTAAAAAACCGCAGCAAAGGATCAAACAGGAAAGTATTTCGCAAAGGCACTGCGGCAAGAGTAGACAAATGGTAAAAATTGATATTCAGATTTTTGAAATGTTGCTTTGCCAGGGTTATATCTTTCATCAAAAGAGGATGTTCATCTTCGGTTCGCATTTGAGGTGTTGCTTTCCGGTAATGATTGATAAGCATGTTGTGGCCCAGAGGTTCGTAAAATATTGCTTTACCCCCGGGTTTCAATACTCTTTTGATTTCAGCAAAAGACTTTTCGAGGTCGAGGTGATGAATGATAGAGTTGCCAAATACAAGATCAAAAGAGTTGTCCTCAAACTCAAGTTCCTCGGCATTCATTTCTATAAAACGGGCATTTTTGAATCCGAGTTCATTCGCTTTTTGTGCTGCGGTTTCTATAGCAAAATCTGATATGTCGATGGCGAATAGTTCCCGGGCGTGCTGTGCCAGGAAGAAGGCGTTATGACCGGGGCCGCAACCGTATTCAAGAACCCTCTTTCCACTGGCATGTTTTTGTAGTAAAATGTATAACTTTTCCAGTGAAATTTTATGTATCGTGTAATACTTATCGGCTGCTTTTCTTACTCCTTGGCTAAATGCTTTGTTATGATACTCTTTTTCTCTTGATAAACGGTCGCTCATTTTTGAAAATAAATTTGGGTTTGCAAAGATAAGGAAATAAGCCTATGTGCGAGCTTTGATTTCCTTATCCTGAATTACCCCATCATCATCTTCTGCTACCCAAAAATATCATGATGTAGTACATGAGCGTTGCCAGCGATGCCAATGCAGCTACCACATAAGTGAGTGCAGCCCATTTCAATGCATCTTTGGCGTAGGCATGGTCTTCGCCTACTGTAAGCCCTGTTTCCCGAAGCCATAAGAGAGCTCTGCGCGTGGCATCAAACTCTACCGGCAGGGTTATAAAACTAAAAAGGGTTGTAAGGGCAAACAATACGATACCCACAAGTAAAATCTGAGGAAAAGATTGCACAGTTAAAATCCCAATTAGTAAGATCCACTGCATGTATCGCGAACTTATACTGATTACGGGTACAAGTGTTGATCGCATTTTCAGAAATGCATAGGCACGGGCGTGTTGCACGGCATGTCCGCATTCATGGGCAGCAACCGCTGCGGCTGATATGCTTCTGCCATTATATACATCAGGACTCAGATTTACAGTTTTGTCGCCCGGATTGTAATGATCGGTAAGTTTGCCGGGCGTAGATATGACCCTAACACCGCTAACTCCGCTCTCACGCAACATTTTTTCGGCAATTTCCCGACCCGATAATCCGGAACGTAGTCCTACCCTCGAATATTTCTCAAATTTTGACTTCAAACGGCTAGATACCAGCCAACTAAGCAACATGAAAAATCCGAAAATTACATATATTCCTATCATTTTTTTTTAAATTAATTTGTTTATAATTTCAATATTTACCTATCAAATTTTTATCCAATCTTTTTTTCTGACAATTTGTCGTTTACAAAAGACTTGTATTTTGTTTTCCAATTTATAACGCCGGCAGGCATTAGTTGTTTTTGGATCAATGATGAATTGTATTTTTTTTCTGTTTTCGGCTGTTATAAATGATTCCGGTATAAAAAAATTATTGGTCAATGATTTCACCAATGATAACGAATTTAATACACTGATATTCAAATTTATGGCAAAATAATAAATGAACACGAACGCCTGAAACCAAGTTTTAAGAACAGACGCATAGATGTTTTACGAAACAACTGTTTCCTCGGTCCATTGGTAAAAATGAAAATTGTTTTCTTGTTTTTTTGATTTTTATATGATCTTTTCTTGCTAAAATATTAGATTTTTTTTACTTTTAAAAAGTATTACGGAATTGAAAGACAATATGAACCCAACCATGACAATACCATTGACACGCAAGCGGATGATTAGATTTCGCAATACGGCAAATAATTCAAACCCGGTATTTGGCGAGCTCCCCCGAAAGAAAAGAACGGGGCAGACATCTGACCGACTTAATCAAATTATAAGCAGATAAAATGAAGTGTATAGTAATCTCCTCCCACGAAAATATTTTGATATCCTTGGTTTTAAACCGAATGTTTTTCGTTCATTTGTAGTTTTCATAAATGATGAGATATGGATTGCGAAAAAATAATCGTATTTGATGTCATACAGATGTAAATATACATCCGACTGTTTCATTGCAAATTATTAACGGATAAAATGTTTTAAAATGGGATTTAGTGACAATGCACCCTTACACCTTGCTTATGATTTTGTTGAAAAAACCGGGAAAAACATCTTTTTAACCGGGCGGGCAGGTACCGGAAAAACCACTTTTCTCCATCAGATCAAAAATTCGTCTGTTAAGAGATCTGTGGTAGTGGCACCCACAGGGGTTGCCGCCATTAATGCCGGTGGAGTGACGATACACTCTTTTTTTCAAATGCCTTTCGGTCCCATCATTCCGGGAATGGATGATGCACAAGAGCGTTCCGCAGATGCAAGGTTTAAAAAATTCAGCAAAGAAAAGATCAACATCATCAGAAGTCTTGATCTGCTCATCATTGATGAAATAAGTATGGTAAGGGCTGATCTGCTTGATGGAATTGATGGAGTTTTAAGGAAATACCGACATCGCGATAAACCTTTTGGGGGGTTGCAATTACTGCTTATAGGCGACCTTCAGCAATTGGCGCCCGTGGTAAAAGACGACGAGAAAAATCTGCTCAGCCCTTATTATGAAACTTTCTTCTTCTTTGGCAGCAGAGCACTGCGCGAAACCAACTATATCAGCATTGAACTGTCAAAAGTTTACCGGCAAACCGATGAAAAATTTATTCGCCTGCTCAATAAGGTTCGCGACAATGATCTGGATCCCGTTACACTTGAAAAAATAAACCAGCAATATGATCCGGAGGTGTTTCATGGAGACACTACCGGATACATAACCCTTACAACGCATAATTTTCAGGCAAATCAACTCAATACGAAAAAGCTATCTGAGATCCGAAACACTCCACATACTTTTCATGCTGTTATTGAAGGTGATTTTCCTGAGCATTCTTTTCCTACAGATCAAAAACTTACCCTGAAGGAAGGGGCACAGGTAATGTTCGTAAAGAACGATCCATCGCCCGATAAACTTTTTTACAATGGTAAGATTGGCACCATTGCAGGTTTTGAGAATGATAACATATTGGTAACATGTGAGAACGAAGATGAACCCATTGTGGTAAGTCCGCTGATTTGGGAAAACAAACGGTATTCGCTCGATCAGCAAACAAAAGAGATCAGTGAAAAATTTATCGGATCTTTCACGCAATATCCTTTAAAACTAGCCTGGGCCATTACCATCCATAAAAGTCAGGGACTTACATTTGAAAAGGCAATTATCGATGCCCAATCGGCTTTTGCCCATGGACAGGTATATGTTGCCCTGAGCAGATGCAAATCACTGGAAGGCCTTGTGCTTAGCAGTCGTATTGGTGTATCTTCCATCAAAAATGATCATAATATCAAAGGATTTATCCGCCAGGTGGAAGAAAATCAACCCGGTGAAGAACAACTCAGGGAAGCCAGACTGCAGTTTCAGTTAATGCTACTGGAAGAACTTTTTGATTTTAACAATGTGCAGCGCAGATTGAATTATTTGCTGAAACTCGCCCATCAACATAGCAGAAGTCTGGATAACAAGGTAACGGAGGTGCTCAGAAAGGTGAAACTTACACTTGATGAGAAACTGGCAATTGTGGGGGTTAAATTTGGCAGGGAGATCAACAAACATGTTTATGAATACCGGGAAATAGAAAACAACAGCCTTGTGCAGGACAGAATTAAAAAAGCATCGGGTTACTTTTCTCCTATACTTAGCGACCAGGTGAAAACAGTGCTTGAGGGACTGGATATGGAAAGTGACAACAAAAAGGTTCAAAAATCGCTGGATGATGGTCTTTCTAATCTGATGCACGAGTTAAAAATAAAGACTGATTGCCTGCAGTCTTTAAAAAAGGGTTTTACAACCACCACTTTTCTGGAAGTGAAGGCCAAAGCATCTATTGATGATTTTTCCAGAAAATCCTCCCGTTCATCTAAAAAGAGAACTGTTCTGGAAACATCAAAGGATGTGGAACACCCTGATTTGCTCAGCAACCTCAGGTCGTGGCGGGATAACGTTGCCAAACAGACCGGTTCGCCCCATTACATGGTGCTTCCACG
Organism: uncultured Bacteroidales bacterium; assembly: GCA_964589855.1. Classification (GTDB taxonomy): domain Bacteria; phylum Bacteroidota; class Bacteroidia; order Bacteroidales; family UBA7960; genus SKVR01. Next base: position 7,717 of record CAZPVB010000027.1, on the reverse strand, counting down.
GAAACCTATGCATGATATATCCAATTTGTTGCCTGCCAACCTTAAAGTTTTGGGTTCTATACCCGGGATCGGCAAGAAAAAGATTGAGCAATTTGGTCATGACATCATTTCATTGGTGGTAGATTATTGCGTAAATAACGATGTTAAACCCAATTATTCTATTCCTGATGATATGCTGGTGACCAAAAACAAATCTTCTGACCCCAACAATGCTGATGGTAAACCAACAGCACAAATCACCCTTGAACTGTTTCGGACAGGGATGAACATACAGCAAATTGCAGAGAAAAGGGAGTTGGCTGTTTCTACCATCGAAGGACATGTTTCGCAACTTGTGAAAGTTGGCGATATCCAATTGCATGAAGTTGTAAATAAAGAAAAATCGGAAAAGATGCTCCGCTATTTTTCTTCTGCTTCTGAATCGGGACTTACTGCAGCGAGAGAGAAACTGGGCGAAGCGTATAGCTATTTCGAACTGCGTTGTGCGTTGTCTTTTTTTCAGAAAAACGAAAAGATTTAAACATGCACGTAATTTGATTGTTATTTGAAATAAATATTTGAAAAGTGAAGGTGAAACACGGAAATAAAACTATAAAATATCAGTGAACCACTGAAGACCTAATCCCGTATACGATCATGTTGAAAAAATAATATTTTGCCAGGAAACCTGGTTTGTTTGAAACATGCTTGTGAAAAAAACAATGAGAATCAGATGAATGTAACGTATAATTCAATTAAAAATCATTATCAGATGGGGAATATAAAAAAGGATCATTTGAAAATCAGATCAACAACAGAACAATCTTTGGATAAATCTTTTTCCTGCCATTATGAGCGGTTTTTCTATGTGAAATCATATTTGAAGGACAAATATTTTGAGCTTATTTGCAGAACCGATCAAACACAAATGAGTGAACTTATCTCAACAATGATGAATATTTCAGGGTTTGCTCTTCATGAAAGAGGAAAACTTTTTCATTTGATCGAGAAATGGAATAATTTGTTGTTGCCTGTGCCGCTGGATTATCTGAAATTAATTGGATATGACAGAGAAAAATTGGATGAAATGTATCAAAAGGATGTTGCTGCGTTTAAACGCGCTCTGAGAAGGCGTTATGTGCCTGATAGTTTTATTCTCTTATTTTCCAACGGGTCTTTGCGCATGTCTTTGCCCGCATCTTTTACAGAAGAAGAGGCGATCGATTATGTGAAAAACTGGAAGACCGAAATCTCTTATGAGCGCAAAACCATCCGGATCAAAGATCTGAAATCTATTCATATTTGCCCCAATGGTGAGCATTACATCACTACTTATCCACCGGTTTTATCCTTCAGGAACGATAAAATGTATGTTGTAAATGAGACATCTAAAGATCAGAAATTACTGAGAAAGCATACGTTTCCGCATAAAAGTTGATTCCCCCTCAGACTACCTTTCATGTGTAACAAAGAAACTAAGGGGTATGATTCCGGATGCAGTCAACAACAAACATTACCTAAATGATTTGCGGTTTACTTTTCTGTTCTTCTTTGTCTGTTTTGTCATACTGAAGGAAGTTGTTGGAAGGAATAACAGAGGGTGCAAACCGGGAAAGAGGTTTATATAAGAAACTTTCTTCCTGTGTTTGTTTCGACATGAGTAGCTCGTTTCTGTTAATGTAATTAAAAAATATAAGAATCACACTTAGTATAAATGCTGTTTTTAGTGTGCCTGCCACTACTCCTGCCAGCCGGTTCAAAAAATTCAACCCTACCATTTTGAAAATCTTTTCTATGATCCGTGCAATGATATTAACCACAATCAAAACTACAATCAGGATCAAAACAAAAGCAACTATTTTGATGGTGCCCTGATCCCAACTGACATACTCCCCAATGTAAATACCTACTGTTTCGGCAAATATTGCGGCAAAGTAAATGCCTGCTATCAATCCGCCCAATGATGCTGCCTCCCTTATAAACCCTTTCATAAACCCGCGCAGGGCACCTATAACCAGTGGAATGGAAAGAATAATGTCTATGTGATTCATGTTTAGGAATGATTTTCTGATTCAGATAGTTCAAGTATTGTGTCAAACTCCTCTTTTTTTAACGGCATCACCGATAGGCGTGCTTGTTTGACCAGGGATATGTTTTCCAGTCTTTCATCCTGTTTTACCTGGTTGAGTGTTACCGGGTTTTTTAACGATGCCCTGGGAACCAGGTCTACCACTACCCACCTTTCATCATCAGTGGTAGGATCGGGGTAGTATTCTTTCACTACCTCGGCATAACCTACTACCTCTTTGGCAGATACACTGTGATAAAAAAGTACAAGATCACCTTTCTTCATTTCTTTCAGATTGTTTCTTGCCTGGTAATTTCTCACACCATCCCACATGGTTTTTCCTTCTTTGTTAAATCTTTCCCAGGAATAGGCACCGGGTTCCGATTTTACGAGCCAATAATTCATGTTGTATTTTATTTTTATTAATAATGCTTACAAGAAAACGAAAGTATCAACTTCTTACAGTCCAAAAAGTTCGCTTTCTTAATTCAGTATCTTGTAAACCAGTTCTTTCAGCAGATCGCCATGTGAGGTCGACTGGTTGTTGACCCCTTTTGATCGTATATCGTATTCTCTGAGGTCAGCAAATATGCTATGTAATTTTGGCATTCGATAGTTCTGTGCTGCTTTTTGTATCCCCTGAACCAGAAAAGGGGGCATGCCCAGTTTGGATGCCACATTGCCCGGTGTTTTGTCGCTGATGGAATGATAAATCAGTATTTTGGTGAAAAATGAATTGAGAACAGAAAGGGTTACCACCAGTGGGTTTGACTTAGGGTTTTCGGAAAAATATTTTACGATCTGAAAAGTTTTCAGACCATTTTTTGTTGCAAGGGCATCTTGTAGTTCGAAAATATTAAAATCTTTACTGATCCCGATGTTTTTTTCGATGATATCAGTGGTGATAGCGCTTCCTTTGGGGAGAGAAATGAAGAGTTTTTTAAGTTCATTTACCACTTTGGAAAGGTCGTTGCCCATATGATCTGCCAAGAGCTGTGCCGACCGCGGATCAATTTTATATCCATGCCTTTTCAGATATTCCAGAATCCAGCCCGGCATTTTATTGTCGTAAACTTTTTTCGACTCCATCACCACTCCTTTTTGCATGACCGCTTTTACAAAGGTCTTCCTCTTATCAAAGGACTTATATTTATAGCAGATCACCAGAATGGTTGATTCAAGAGGGGTTTTGACATACGATTCAAGTTTTTCAATGTCTTTCATATTTTGTGCTTCCTTCACGATCACTACCTGGTGCTCTGATAACATCGGAAACCTTTTTGCGGTAGACACAACCGTGAGGGCATCCGTTTCACGTCCGTAAAGAACCGAAAAGTTAAACTCTTTCTCTTCTTCACTCAGCACGGTATCTTCAATATATTTGGATAATACATCAATGTAAAAGGGTTCTTCACCCATGAGAAGATACACGGGGTGGTATTTTTTATTTTTTAAATTTCTGAAAACTTCTTCCCATCCAACAATACTCATGTAACCAATTTTACAGGTGAAATTCACCCTTGTGGGTGAAAAAATAAGGTTTATTCGTCATCAAATTTAAGATGTTTTACGGTGAGCCCGTTATTGATCAGTTGCATAAGAGAATCATATCCAATTTCTAAATGTTTGTCCACGAATTGCTTACTGATAATTCTGTCACTTTTTTCGGTTTTTACACCGGTTGAGATCATGGGCTGATCAGAAACAAGCAAAAGTGCACCTGTGGGTATCTGGTTGAAAAAACCAACAGAAAAAATTGTAGCCGTTTCCATGTCAATACCCATGCATCTGATCTTGCGCAGGTATTCTTTAAATTTTTCATCGTGTTCCCATACCCTCCGGTTGGTGGTATATATGGTACCTGTCCAGTAATCCATGCTGTGTTCACGGATGCTTGTAGAGACTGCTTTCTGCAGATTAAACGCAGGAAGTGCCGGTACCTCGGGTGGAAAATAATCGGTGGAGGTTCCTTCGCCACGTATAGCGGCAATGGGCAAAATCAGATCGCCAAGATTGTTGATCTTTTTTAACCCACCACATTTGCCCAAAAAAAGTACTGCTTTAGGATTGATAGCACTTAGCAGATCCATAATGGTGGCGGCATTGGCACTTCCCATCCCGAAATTGATGATGGTGATGTCGTTATGCGTAGTGCTGGGCATGGCACGATCCAATCCTTTTATCTCGGTGTTGTATCTTTTCGAAAAAATATTCAGGTATTCAAGAAAATTTACCAGAATGATATATTTTCCGAATTCTTCCAAAGCGGTGCCGGTATAACGGGGCAACCAGTTCTCGGTAATGGCTTCGCGTTTTATCATCTATTGGGTTGTTTTTTGGGGTATCAAATACCTTGTGTTTTAATTATTGTTTGGATCATAAGTGAATTGGGAAACAAAATTAAAGAAAGGTTTGATATTTTTATCTTTTGTCTGGTATTTGTTTTACCAAAAAAGACGTTTATTCCTGTTTTTCAGATTCTAAATCAATTTTTTTGCAGTCATTCAGAGAGGTTGCAAAAGTTGTCATCTGTTTATATTTTGAATCATTCAGTAAGATGCCAGCCCCGTTCTTTTCTTACGGGGGAGCTCGCCAAAATTCCGGGTTTGTATTTTTGGCCATGCTGCCAAATCTGATCATGCTCGTGTATGTCAATAGTATTGTGATAGCGCGGTTCATTTGTCATTTTTATTTTCCAGAGATTTTTTCCGGAATGGTCTCCTTTGTTATTTTTTATGAGATCCATTGCTGTTTTTTTTAATACATTGAAGTGTATGATTTGATTGTCTTACAATCAAAAATAAATTTTGGTGCTTTTTTGTTATCATTGCTTCAAAATTGGGATTGTCAATGAAAGAAAGAATTTTTAAAAAAGTAGAGATTCTCGCCGATGCTGCTAAATATGATGTTTCCTGTTCTTCCAGCGGAAGCAACAGATCGAACCGCGGAGGCACAGGAAATGCTGCTTCCTGTGGCATTTGTCATTCCTATACCCAGGATGGACGATGCGTATCTTTGCTGAAAATATTGTTTTCAAATCAATGTATTTATGATTGCGCCTACTGCATCAACCGCAAATCGAATGATATACCCCGGACCACGTTTACCGTAGAAGAGTTGACCGAACTGACCATGAGTTTTTACCGGAGAAACTATATTGAGGGTCTTTTTCTTAGTTCAGGAGTAATCGTCAATGCTGATTTTACCATGGAAAAACTTATTGCCGTAGCACGCAAACTTAGAAATGATCATCAGTTTCATGGGTATATTCACATGAAAGCCATTCCCGGAGCATCTCAGGAATTGGTTTACGAAGCCGGATTATTGGCTGACCGCCTGAGTGTTAATATAGAGATTCCCTCCGAAAGCAACCTGAAACTGCTTGCGCCTGAAAAGGATTTTAAAAGTGTAATCCATCCTATGGATCAGATCGCTGATCAGATAAGTATTCACGGAGAAGAGAGAAAAAAATTTCGTAAGACGCCCCGTTTTGTGCCCGCCGGGCAAAGCACACAACTGATCGTGGGTGCCACCTCAGACAATGACCTGAGCATTTTGAAACTCGCCTCCGGGTTTTATGGCACGCAAAAACTGAAAAGGGTTTACTATTCTGGTTTTGTGCCTGTTAATGACTATGATAGCCGATTGCCTGCCCTGGCAAAGACACCCCTTGTGCGTGAAAATCGACTTTATCAGGCAGATTGGCTCATGCGCTTCTATCATTTTCGCTATGATGAGATACTGGATGAGCAGCACAACTCCCTCGACTTGCAGGTTGATCCTAAACTCGCCTGGGCGCTAAGAAATCCACATGCCTTTCCGGTTGACCTCAACACAGATTCCTATGAAAAAATCCTCAGGGTGCCGGGAATCGGTGTGCGCTCGGCAAAAACCATCGTGGCAAACCGAAAATTTGGGAGTGTTTCCTTTTTGCACCTGAAAAGAATGGGCGTGGCGGTTAATCGTGCAAAATATTTTGTTGTATGCCGCGAATTACCGGAAAAAGGATATAACGCAACCCCCGCTCAGATAAGGTCTAAACTTGTGAAGAAACCCAAAACGGATACTTTACAGTTGAGATTGTTTGAATAGACGGAACCAAGGTGCAAATAAGCAAATAAATGAATAAAATAAAAATGCTATGCAATTCAATTCAATACACCAACCCGTGAAGATGTTAATTGCTCTCTGAAATATAAATACAATAAGAAGGAAGAAGAAGTATGACCGAAACAGAGTTTTACTATGATGGCACTTTTGAAGGATTCCTGTGTGTGATTTTCACTGCTTTTGAGAAAAAAATGATACCTGCCAAAATACAGCAGAACAGTATTGCAGCGCCTGGCATGTTTAGCGAAGTACACAAGATCGAAACGATTGATGAGCGGGCTAAAAGAGTTTGGAAGGCAATAGAAAACAAAACATCCCCCGGAAATGCACGGATGGTGCATGTTGCTTTTCTATCGGAACTGCCGGGGATAGAGATTCTTTTGTATCGTTATTTGTCAAAAGTATTCAAAAAAAAAGAAAAAGATTTTTATCGCAACATGCTCGATGAAGATGTGATGAACACAATTGCTGCTGCCAGAAAAGTTTATAAGGAAGCACACCTTTTTCTGGGGTTGGTGCGCTTTCAGGAAACTGCTGATGGACTTTTCTTTGCCCCCATTGATCCAACCTATAACATACTCAAACTCATAGGTCATCATTTTAAAAGCAGGTATAAAGGGCAAAAATGGGTGATATACGATACCCAAAGAAAATATGGATTGTTTTACAATGGAGATTCTGTAAAAGAGATCAGCATTCAGGATCCTCAATTTGACCTGCAAAGCGGAAAATTAGTTGAAGAGGCAAAAAACATGGATGAAGACCAATACCAGGAACTCTGGAAAAGTTACTACGATGCCATCAATATCCCCCAGCGACAAAATACCCGCCAGATGCGAGGCATGATGCCCGAAAGGTACTGGAAATATTTGCCGGAAAAACAAAAAAAGGGTAGGGGAGGTAATCCCGAATAAGGGAATTGGAAAGCAGGGGGCAGTGAATGAACAGATCTAAATTAGTAAGAGGAATGCAGGAAGAGGGAAGAGGGGAAAGAGAGAGGAGAGAGGTAAGAGGGAATTGTTAAAGTTTTAGTCGCCTTACTATTGCCAAATATTTAGATGCTTATACCCTGATGAACACCTTGCGTTGAGAGGTTTTCAATTCTATGGATTGCTGATTTTGGTACCCTGTCAATTCTTCTCTTCCCATTTCTACCCATTCCTTCCCAATTCTTTCCATCTTTTCTTATCCTTAACCATCCCTTCATTCCTTCCATACCTCTCCTCTCTGCCACACCTCTCCACCCTGCCACACCTGTCATCCCGACGAAAGGAGGGATCCCCCAGGTCTGAAAGACACATTGGTTTTTGATAGACAGGATTGAAAATGCCAGTCAGATTCATCATGTTTATCTTCTTTCATTCGATGCCTCCTTGTCATTCTACCCTCATTTCGGCCATTGCGTCTTGTTCTTGCTGATATTATCGCAGGTAACCTTCCATAAATGCGTGTTCTGTAGTGCACTCAGGCGCCAGAATACAGCATTGTGGCATGAAAAAAGGAATGGAGTGGGAGGGAGTGTGAAACGGAAAAATATTTTCAAAAACGCATCCTGGCAAT